>NZ_CP072597.1:4207500-4550000 GCF_018847975.1 Lysobacter sp. K5869
CATTTCGATCTGGTCGATTGCGGCGGCTGCCTGATCGCGCCGGCGTGCGGGCTGCCGCCGATCCTGGCCGAGGCGACGCGGGCGTTTTTCGCGGTGTTGGATGCGTACACGGTGGCGGATTTGCTCGGCAAGCAGCGGGCGTTGCAGCGGTTGTTCGCTGTCGGCGCGTAGGCGGGCCTTCCCTTGGATGCGGCGCGAGCCGCGACCGCGAAACCATGCTTGCGACGTAAGCTCGCTAACGCGGTCGCAGCTTACGCAGCTCCTACCGTCGGAAATGCCGCAACGCAGCGCCTGTAGGAGCGGCGTGAGCCGCGACCGCGAATCCACGCTTACGACGCAAGCCGACTAACGCGGTCGCAGCTTGCGCAGCTCCTACAGTCGGAAATGCTGCAACGCAGCGCCTGTAGGAGCGGCGTGAGCCGCGACCGCGAATCCACGCTTACGACGCAAGCCGACTAACGCGGTCGCAGCTTGCGCAGCTCCTACAGTCGGAAATGCTGCAACGCAGCCCCCTGTAGGAGCGGCGCGAGCCGCGACCGCGAATCCATGCTTACAACGCGGTCGCAGCTTGCGCAGCTCCTACCGTCGGTCAGGCCGCAACGCGGCGTCCGGTCACTTGCGATCCGCGGCCAAGCGCTTGCGGATCGGCTCGAACTCGGGCGTGGCTTTGCGCGCCACCGGGTCGGGCTGGCCTTGCTCCATCGCCTCCCAGTAGCGCCAGTCGACTTTCTTCTTGCCCAGTTCGTAGTCCATCGCATCCCACGCGTCCTCGCGGAACGCATAGAACGCCCAGTGCGCGCCGGCCTGGTCCACCGCGGTCAGTACGTCGTCGAGATAGCGCGCGCAATCGTCGAGCTGGCGCACGCAGCCGAATTCGCCGGCGACCATGCGCGTGGCCGGCACGCCGCGCGCCTTGGCCCAGTCGAAGGCCTGGGCCAGATGCGCGGCGACGCGCTCGCGGTTCCAGGTGTCCTCGCCCCCGCCGTAGGGCGCGGGGCCGGGGTAGACGTACGGTTTGGCGCGCTTGAGGTTCGGCGCGCTGGTGACTTGGTACGGCTCGTACATGTGCACGCTGTAGAGCGTCTTGGCGTCGGCCAGCGCTGCCGGCCAGTAGGCGAAGCCGCCGGCGGAGGCGTACCAGCCGGCGTCGAGCATGATCGGCGTGTCGGGATCGACCTCGCGGATCGCGCGCACGATGCGCTGGTAGAACGCCGGCAGGTCGCGCGCGCCGCCGCGTTGTTTCGCGTACCAATCGCGGCGCTGCTGCGCGTCGGCGTACTCGCTCAGTCCCGCTTGCTTCTCCGGCGCCGGTTCGTTGATGAGGTTGTACGCGGCGACGCCGGGCTGGTCCTTGAGTTCGCGCGCCAGATCGCGCCAGAAGCGCGCGGCGGCCTCCCAATGTTCGCGGTCCTGCCACAGCCGGTCGTCGAAGCGGCCGCCGTTGTTCTGCGCCCAGCGCGAGTACGGCAGCGACAGCGGCGCGACCACGGTCTTCAGCCCGGCCGCGTCGGCGCGCGCCAGCGCGGCCTTCAGCGTCTTCAGGTCGGTCGCGGACAGGCCCCGATAGTCGTCGGCGTCGCCGATCAGGAAATCGCGGCGCTCGGGCTTCCATTTGTCGTAGGACAGCCGCACCCAGCTCGCGCCGTAGCCGTGCAGCGCGGCGAAGTAAACCGCGTCCGGCGGCAGGCGGTTGAAGCTGTTGCCGCCGTGGCGCGGCGCGTCCCAGAAGCCGATCAGGTCGGCGGCCGCTGCCGGGCGCGGGACGGTCAGGGCACAGGCCAGGGCCAGCAACGAAAGAGCGCGCATGAGGATTCTTGATGCCTGGCGTTGCAGACTAAGAAGCCGTGGATGAACTCGAAGTGAGACCCTAGGCCATCACGAACCCAGCTAAAAAGCTCCGGCACAAAACCTAAAGCGCGTCGCGGAACCGCCAAAGGGCACGCTTTTTGTCATTAAACCGTTCGATACGGCTGGAATTTTATTCGGCTTCAGCACCGACCGGACGCCGCCCCATGAAATTCGCCGCCTGCCTCGCCGCCCTGGGCCTCGCCCTGGCCGCGCCCGCCGCCCTCGCCGGCGCCTGCACCAGCGCCAACAACGAGCAATACCCCAGCGGCCGCAAGCCGGTGCTGAGCATCGCCGATATGAACCAGAAGACCGTGTCGATCTGCTACCAGGACTACAACCTGTACGCGTCCAAGGTCACCGGCACCAATCTGTGGTCGGCGCAGCATCTGACCCGGGCCAAGGTGATCGGCGCCGAATCCATCACCCGCATCGATTCGACCTTCTTCAGCGAGTCGGGCTTCCCGACCACGCACAAGAGCTACACCAACAGCGGTTACGACCGCGGCCACATGATGCCGGCCGGCGACGCCTCGACCACGCCGGCGCAGAAGGAGACCTTCTCGGTCGCCAACATCGTGCCGCAGACGCCCAAGCTCAACCGCGGCACCTGGGCGCAGATCGAGAGCATCGTGCGCACCGTGGCCAAGGAATGGGACGAGGCCTACATCGTCACCGGCCCGGACTTCGACAACATGGACACGACCATCGCCAGCGGCGCGGTGGTGGTGCCGACCCAAACCTGGAAGGCGGTGTACGTGCCCTCCGCGCAAATCGCCGGCGCGTACTGGTGCGTCAACAGCGCCGCGCCGACCTGCTCGATCATTTCGCTGAACGAGCTCAAGCGCCGCGCCTTCGTCGATCCGTTCCCGAGCCTGGGCACGGCGCTGCGCGCGCAGACCGCGTCGGATTGGACCGACGTGCTGGTCCTGCCGTAAGCCATCGCTCGCCGTCGCGGCGATAACGCCGGACGGCCGCCCGACCGAACGCCGCGACGACGGCGCGACCACGGCGCCGGCCGCTTCGCCGCGTCGACCGCGCGACGCCGCCCGGCTTCATCCGCCGCCCACCGCGGCGGCGCCATGCTCGGGCCTCCACGCACGCCGGAGGCCCGCGCATGAACGCCCCACTGCTCGTCCATTTCGCCCGCCACTGGTGGGTGCTGCTGGTCTACGGCCTGATCGGGCTCGGCTTCGGCGTCGCCTGTTTCGTCGCGCCCGGCGCCAGCGTGGTCGCGCTGGTGTGGTCGTTCGGCTTGATGGCCCTGTTCGAGGGCGCGCTCAGCGCGGTCGCGCTGCTCTCCGGGCCGTCGGCGCTGGGCAAGGGCTGGCTGGCGCTGTACGCGCTGGCCTCGCTGACCTTCGGCGCGCTGGCGCTGCTGCGGCCGCTGGCGATCGCCGACGCGCTGATCTTTCTGCTCGCGGCGTGGCTGGTGATCGGCGGCGCGCTGCGCATCGTCTGGGCGATCGCGCTGCGCAAGGCGATCGACAACGAATGGTTCCTGGCCCTGAGCGGGTTGCTGATCCTCGGTCTGGGCGTATTGATGCTGCTGTATCCGCGCGCCGGTCTGGTCACCGTGGTGTGGTGGATCGGCCTGGGCGCGCTGATTTTCGGGCTGTTGCAGGTCGTCGTCGCGCTGCGCGTGCGCAAGCTCTCGCGCCGGTTGATGTGAGCGCGGGGCTCAGGCCTCGCGCCAGCGGCGCAGGCCGCGTTCGCCTTCGGCGCTGATCGACAGCGCGCGCGATTGCCGTTGCCGGCGCACCCAGGCGTTGGCGAGCAAGGCGTCGAGCAACGAAGCGCCGAGCTGGCCGCCGATGTGCGGCCGGCGTTCGCTCCAATCCAGGCACGGCCGCAGCGGCGGACGCCGCGCGGCCGGGTCCGGCGCGGCGATGCCGAAGCGCTGCAGTCGCTTCATGCCGGCCTCGCTCAGATGCCATTGGCCGCCGTCCTCGCGGATCCAGCCCGCGGCGAGCCAGGCTTCGGCCAGTTCCACCGCGACCTCCCCGGCCAGATGGTCGTAACAGGTGCGCGCATGCCGCAGCGCGGCGTCGCGCGGACCGAGCCGCTGCAGGCGCGCGGGCGCGGGCGGCGCGATCGCCATCAAGGCCTCCAGCGCGTGCGAGACCTGAGTCGAGGCCAAGCGGTGATAACGATGGCGGCCTTGCTGCTCGACCGCCAGCAACCCCGCATCGACCAAGCGCAGCAGATGGCCGCTCGCGGTCTGCGGCATGACGTTGGCGGCGCGCGCCAACTCGCCGGCGGTGCGGCTGCGGCCGTCCATCAGCGCGGCCAGCATCAGCGCGCGGGCGGGATCGCCGATGGCGGCGGCGATGCGGGACAGCGGCGGGCCGGATTCGTCCATGCGGCGATGATGACCCAAACCCCGCGCGCATGCTTCGGCCCAGGCCGAACCGTCGCGGCCGCGGCCTGCGCACACTGCGCGCTCCCTTCCGACGAGATGCGCTCATGTACCGACGCGATTTCCTCGGCGCCGCCGCGCTCGGCGCGGCGTGGCTGAGCGCCACCGCCACCGTCGCCGCGCGCGAGGCGCCCGAAACGCACGAGGTGCCGTGGACCGGCGACGGCGGCGAGCGCCTGCGTCTGGCCGCGATCCGGCGGCGCGCCGACGGCCCGGCCGCGCTGTACGTGCACGGTGCGACCTTCCCCGCCGCGCTGTCGGTGGACTGGCGCATGCACGGCCAGTCGTGGCTCGATCAATGGCAAGCGAACGGCGTCGATGCCTGGGCCTTCGATTTCGCCGGCTACGGCCGCTCGCAGCGCCCGGCGGCGTTCGCCGGCGCGGCCGACGCGGCGGCGCCGTTCGGACGCTTGGACGCCGCGGCCGCGCAGATCGTCGCGGTGGTCGAACGCATCCGCGCCGAACGCGGCGACGCGGCGCCGGTCCATCTGATCGCGCATTCCTGGGGCACCCTGCCCGCGCAGCGCGCCGCGATCCTGCGGCCGGAGCTGATCGCGCGCCTGGTCTTGTTCGGCCCGGTGGTGCCGGCCGCGACCGCGAGCGGCGCCGAGCGCAGTCCGGCGCCCGCCTGGCATCTGATGAGCGCCGCGGACCAGCGCCCGCGGCAACGCACCGGCATGCCCGCGCGCTTGCCCACGCCCGTGAGCGAGGCCGAACTGGAGCGCTGGGTCGCGGCTTATCTGGACAGCGATCCGGACTCGGCGCAACGCACGCCGCGCGCGGTCAAAGTGCCGGGCGGCCCCATCGCCGACATCGCGGCCTGCGACCGCGGCGAGGCCTTGGTCGACAGCGGACGCATTCGCCAGCCCACCTTGATCGTGCGCGGCGAATGGGACCACGTGACCGGCGACGCCGACGCCGCGCGCTTGTTCGCGGCCTTGACCCATGCGGCCGACAAGCGCGACGTCAAGATCGCCGGCGGCAACCACTGGCTGCACCTGCAGCCACAGCGCCGCGCGCTGTGGGCGGAAACGCTGTCGTTCCTGCGCGAAGGCTGAAGGCTCAGCCCTTCGCGGTCTGAGCCGCGCGGTACGCGACCAAGGCGTTGGCATGGCCGTGGCCGAGGCCGTGCGCGCTCTTGAGTTCGGCCACCCGTTCCATGTGCTTGCGCGGGCCGAGCGCGTCGATCACCGCGAACCAGTGCGCGACCGGCTTGCCGTAGGTCTTTTCGATCGACGGGAAGTAGGACGCGGGGCCTTTGACGGGTTCGGCGGCGGACGCGGCGGGTTTCGCGGGCGCCTTGGCGGTGGCGGGTTTCTTCGCGGTGGCGGCCTTGGCGGCGGTCTTCGTCGCAGTTTTGGCGGCGCTCTTGGGCGCGGCCTTCGCCGCGGCGGGAGCGGCCGGCTTCGCGGTCCGCTTCACGGCTTTCTTCGCCGCGGTTTTGGCGGCGGCCTTGGCCGGCGCGGCTTGCTGGCCGGCGGTGTTGGCGGCGGGCGTCTTGGCTTTGCGGGCGGTGGCCATGCGGGTTCCTCCTTGGGGAGCGCCGATAGTGCGGCAATCTCGGCGCGCGCGGAGGTGACGAATGTTAGAAACGCTCGCCGCTAACGCGACGCGCCCGCGGCGATCTCGAAACTCAGGCTGGTGAAGGTGGTCTCGAAATCGACTTCCGAGTCCGCCGGCAGCGGCCGGGTCCAGATCGCGTTCAACAGCCACGTGCCCACGCCCGGCGCGGCGAAACCGGCGCGGCCGGCGGCGTCGGTGCGTTGCGCGTCCAGCGGCTGCGCGTCGTTTTCCAGGCGGGTCAGTTTGACCAGCGCGCCGGGCAGCGGTCGGCCTTGCCACAGCACCCGCACCGACAGCGGCTTGGCCTGCGATTGCGGATCGGCGTCGAGCAGGATCTCCAATGGCAGTCCCAACGGCGTCGCCAACAGCGCGGCGGCGTCGGCCGGCGCCGAGCCCGCGCGCACCAGCGCCTTGCTGCGGCGGCTGTAGCGCTCGGAACCGTCGGCGGCTTCGCGCCCTTGGCTGCGCCGCTGTTCGAGTGCGGGCGTGAGCCCTTCGGCGCGCAGGTAGTCGTTGAAACGCGGCGCGGGCAAGCGGCTTTGCGCGCCGGCGTCGGTTTCCAGCACCAGCATCCAGGCGCCGGCAGGGACGGCGAAGCGCGCGTCGGCCGGCGCCTGCGGATCGGGATGCAGTTGCGGACGCAGATCGAGCCGGCGGCCGTCGGCGGCGATCGCCTCGAAGCGCTGGATCCGCCGCGACGGGATCGCCGAACGCTGGCGGTCGCGGCCGTGGCCGACTTGCAAGGTCAGCCCCGTCGCGGCCTGCGCCTGCGCGCGGTAGCGCTCGGGCTGGATCCAAAAATCGTGGGCGGCGGCGGGCGCGCTGCACAGCAACGCGGCGAGAACGCTGAGCGGACGCATCATCGCGGGTCTCCTATTCCAAATGATCGGGGCGGTCGCCGGGCACGACCGGCACGTAGGACAAAACCAGCGCCAACAGCGCCACCGCCGCCAGCCAACTGCCGGCGACCTGGATCGCGATGCCGCCGCCGCGCGCGGCGAGCCAGCGCGAAGGCAGCGCCAGCGCTAAACACAACGGCGCCCCTGCCGGCGGCGCGGCCGAGGTCGCGGCGAACGAGGCCGATGCGACGCTCAGGCCGGCGGCGAACGCCAATCCCAGCGCCACGCGCTCGCGGCCCGCGCCGCGCCAGTACAACGCCGCCACCGTCGCCGCGACGCCGATCCAGCACGCGGCGGTCGCGTGCGACGCCCATGTCGGCGGCGTTATCGTCCCGAGTCCCGCGACGACGCACCACGTCGCGGCGAACGCCAACGCGCCGCCCCGCCCCACGCGCGGCGGCAGCAACCCGAGCAACAGGCCCAGCGCCGCGCACCACAGCCCCGGCGCCCATGCCGCGCCGCTCATGCGCTTAGCGCCGAATACAGGAACGCCGCGCCCGCGGCCGCCACCGCCGCGCCGAACCCGCGCAGCGCGGCTCCGCTCAGGCGCTGGCCGAGTTCGCCGATGCCGATCCCCAGCACATGCAGCGAGCCGGTGGCGAGCACGAAGCCGAGGCTGTAGCCGGCCGGATCGGCCGCGGCCGGCAACTCGCGGCCGTGCGCGTAGCCGTGCAGCAGCGCGAACGCCGCGACCAAGGCGCAGGCCGCCCACACCGGCGCGCGCCAGCGGCAGGCGATGCAGGCGCCCAACGCCAGCACCGATAAGGCGATGCCGCTTTCCAGCGACGCCATCGGCAGGCCCAACAGAGCCAAGGCCGCGCCGACCACCATCATCAAGGGAAACGTCACCGGCAACGCCAGCCGCAGCGGCGCGCCCAACTGCGCGCCCCACGCGCCGACGCAGACCATCGCCAGCAAATGATCGCCGCCGCCGAAGGGATGGGCGAAGCCGGCGCCGAAACCGCCGCTGAGCCCGGTGCCCGAATGCGCGGCGGCCGCGCCGGCATACAGCGTCAAGGCCGCGAGCGCGCTCCAGCGGACGCGGCCCGACGCGGCGCGGTTCACGGCTGGTACTCCTGCTCCGCCGGCGCGAGGAACGGGAATTGCGCGATCGACGGCGTTTTCTCGTCGCGCTCCAACCCGTCGCTGACGCTGTCGGTGCGGCCGTCGACCAGCAGCGAGCGATACGCGTTGATCGCGGTCTGCAACGGCGTGCGCCCGCCGCAATCGCGGCGATACGCGCGGCGTCCGGCGGCTTGCGCCAGTTCCACCGCGAACGGCTGTTCGCAGCGCGTGCGCCGGCTGTCGATCCACAAACGGTCGTCGGCGAGCAACTGCGCCAAGGCGCGGTAACGCCGCTCCAGCGCCGGCGCGGCCAGCAGCGAGTTGCCGCAACGGCCGTCGAAGCCGTCGTACAGGGCGAGGCCTTTTTCGATCTCCGGCACGAACTCGGCGGCGTCCTTCGGCGCGATGGCGTTGTAGCGCTCTTTCAGTTTGTCGCTGACCTCTTCGCCGTCGAGCGTGCCGAGCAGCGCGTTGCCGGTCAGCACGCGACCGGCGCGGTCGATGCGGCGTTCGGAGGATTCGGTCGCCGCCCACACCGCCAGCAACGGCCCGCCGCGGTTGGCGGCCTTGAGATCGACCTGCACCACCAGCGCCGCCGGCGTCCAGCCGGCGAGGAAGTTGCGCGCCGGGCCGCCGTCGGTGTGGCGCCATTGCTCGGCGATGGCCCGCACCGTGGCCGGCGCGAGGCTGGCGCAGTGCGCGGCGTCCACCGGCGCGCCCGCGCGCAAGGCCGCGTCGGCGACGTTGTAGGCGGCGCGGGTGCCGCGCACGTTGTTGAAGAACGGGTCGTCGCGCAGGCCGGCGAACACGCGCAGGCGGTGGTTCTCGCCCCACAGGCCGTCTTCGCCGCGGGCGTCGCCGCGCGCGGCATCGACGCCGTCGGCGACGCATTCGGCGCGCTCGGCCGAGGGAAAGCGGCAGACGATCTCCAGGGTGGCATCGGCGCCGCCGAACCGGCGCGCGCTGTCGATCCGGAACACGTAGCGCAGCCGGTCGGAGAAGCGGTGCCCGACGATCGTCATGGCCAGATTCAGGCGGCGGCCGTCGGGCTGCATCCACGCATACAGATCGCCGATGTCGGCGCGCGGGTCGGCGATGACCGTGGGCGAATCCAGATGGTCGGAGGCCCGCGCCAGCATCGGCACGGCGGCGAGCGCGCACGACAGCGTCAGCGCCAGCCGGCGGCGGGCGCGCGAGGAAACGAAGCAGGAATCGGACATGGCGGCGGCGTCTGGCGAAGGAGGCGCCAGTACACCGGCGCGGCCGCGACCGCGCTGTCGGAATCTTTAGCGATGCGCCGGGCCGCCGCGCAATCGCGGCGGCCGGCCTATCCCGCCCGCGCGGCGGCCGCGTTCACAGCGTCAACGGCTTGCCGTGCTGCGGGGTGACGTCCATCGCCTGCACGTCGGCGGCCGGCTGCGCCTGCTGCCGGGTCTGCTGCAGCTCGTGCAGCTGCCGGCCGCTGTCGGCGGCGGCCTGGGCGCGTCCGGCCTGCAGGCCGACCTCGGTGTGCAGCATCGCGTCGGGCTGGCCGGTGTAGGCGTAGAAGGTCTGCCGCTGGGCGTTGTAGAGCACGCCGTTGGCGTTGTCCCAGCCCTGGTTGCGCACCGCCAGGGTCAGCGCCGCGGCGATGTTGCCGGTCTCGGTCGCGTTCAAGCCGAGCGATTCTCGGGCGTTGTGCGCCGTCACCTGCCCGTGCAAGGCCTGGTACAGCGGCGTGTCGGGATTGCGCACGTTGCCCAGCGCGTAGCGCGGCTGCACTTCGATCACCGGCCGCTCGTCCTCTTCCTCGTCCATGGCTTGCGGCTGCGGGCGCGGATTGAGCAGCTCGCGCAGTTCCTGCAGCGCGCGGTCGTCCTCGGCGGTCGGCGGGCCGGCTTCGACGAAGGCGCGGTCGAGATCGTCCTCCGGCTCCTCGTGCTCGCGGTCGCCGCGGTCGATGAATTCGCCGTTGATGTCCAGCTCCCATTCGTGCGAGCAGTTGGCGGCGCGGCTGACCAGACGCAGGTTGGTGGTGTCGTTGTACAGATCCAGCGCCTCGGCCTTGGTCATGCTGCCGCCGCGGCGGTCGAGCTCGGCGCGCGCGACGTCGTCGAACGGGCGGACGTGGTCGATGTCGAAGGCGTCGCGAGTCACCAACTGCCGGGTGACCGGGCATTCGAACAACGGCACCGCGCGGCTGTACTCGCCGTCGCCATCGATGGTCACCGTGCCGCGGTACTGGCGCGAGAGCTGGTTCTCGAACCACTTGCCTTCCACCCGGGTGTCGAAGCTCAGCTGCGAACGGCCGTCTTCCAAGGTCCAGCTCTGCGCGCGCGTGGTGGTGCGGCGGGCGCCGTCGGTGGCCGGATTGAACGCCGGGTGCGCCGCCTCGGGATCGAAGTGGAAATGCTTGCGCGACCAGGTTTGCCACGCCTGCGAATCGGTGCCGCCTTCCAGCGCGCGGTCGGCGGCGGTGCGGCCGCGGTTGATCGCGGTCGGCAAGGCGCGCAGGTTGCCCACGTCGTTGTAGGCCATGTGCGCGTCGGCCTGACTGCGCGTGCCCTTGTCGGTCAGGTGCTGCTTCCACGGCCGCACGTGGTCGATGTCCAGCGCTTCGGCGGTGTGCCAGGTGTCGGAGGCGCGGTTGCGGTACAGCAGCACGCTCTTGTCGCCCAGGGTCGTCGCCATCACGTCCATGTTCGCGCGCGCCCAGTCGTTGCGCATGTAGTGCACGGTGGAATCGTAGAACCCCAGGCCGGTGCGGCTGGCGTTGCGGTCCCAACCGCGCGACTGCAGGTCGGCGCCGTGCGCGGTCGGCCGCAGGTCGTCCCAACTGGCCAGCTGCACTCGCTGGCCGCCGCTCAACTGCCGGTTCTCGATGCCCATGTCCGCCTGCCTCCGGTTGCGATGCCTGCACCAACGGGCAAAGGCCTTCGCGCCGGACAGCGCGGCGGTCTACCGCGGCATCAACGCCGCCAGCAGCCACGCGCACAGATACAGGCCCAGGCCGAACAGGCCGTGGGTGATCAGGCTGCGCCGCCGCGCCAGCCACGGCTTGGGGGTCTTCGCCGCGGCGAGGCCGGCGCCGAGCCCGGGCTGCATCAGCAGGAACGGGAACGCCACCGTCGCCAGACCGAACGCCAGCGCCGGCCACAACGTCGGCTGACGCGCCCAAGCCGCGCCGCACAGCGCCAGCAGCGCGGCGCCGAACGCGACGCCGATGGCGTAATGCGCGAGCCAGCCGAGCGCGCGCTCGCCGCGCACCGGAGCGGACGCGCCGATGGGCGCGTGGACGAAACGGCCGTGGCGGAAGTGGCCGATCCAGCGGCCGACCAACGCCCAATCCAGGGTCGGGACCGAGAACGCGCGGCGTTGCAGCAGCGCCCACAGGTCGATCAGGACGGTGGCGCCGATGCCGATGGCGGCGCCGCGGAGCAACAGTTCGGGGGTGAAATTCATGGTCGCAGAGTCGAAAGCGCCGCGGTGGGGAGCGGACGGAAGGCGAATCGGGAAGCGCTCGGCCGGCGCCGTGGCGGGTTCCGTCGCGGCGCCGCCTCGGATATCATTCAATTGATTAATAGATTGATTGCCAAAAAACCCCATGTCAATCCGCGCCCCCGACTCGCCCGACTCCGCCAATCCCACCGACCCGCTGCTGGCCGACTGCGCCGAACTCGCCCGCGGCCTCGGCCACCCGCACCGGCTCGCCCTGCTCGAGCGTTTGCAGGCCGACGAAGCTCCGGTCGAACGCCTAGCCGAGGCCTGCGCGCTGTCGCTGGCCAACGCTTCGCAGCATCTGCAGCAACTCAAGCGCATCGGCGCGGTGCAGTCGCGGCGCGACGGCAAGCGCGTGCTCTACCGCCTTGGCGAAGGGCCGTTGGCGGAACTGTTGGCCGCGCTGCGCCGGCAGGCCGCGCACCGGCAGGCGCAGTTGCGCGCGGTGGCCGAGGACGCGGCGCGCGGCCGCGGCGAAGTCGAGGGCGTCTCGCGCGAGCAGTTGCTCTCGCGCTTGCTCGAAGGCCACACCACGCTGCTCGACGTGCGCCCGGCCGAGGAATTCGCGCTCGGCCATCTGCCCGGCGCGATCAATATTCCGCTGCCCGAGTTGGAGCGACGGCTGTCGGAACTCGCGCCGCAACGCGAGATCGTCGCTTATTGCCGCGGCCCGTACTGCGTGCTTTCGGCCGGCGCGGTGGCGATGCTGCGCGCGCAAGGGCTGCGCGCGCAGCGGCTGGCCGATGGGTTCGCGCAGTGGCGGGACGCGGGATTGGCGGTCGAGACCGGCGCATGAGGTTCGCCGAACGCCGATGATCGCGGCCGGGCGCATCGAACCGGACGATCCGCGTTGAGCCGACGGCCGTAGCGCCCTGCGCCATCGTCGCTTCCGACCTCATCCAAGAAGCCGCAACGCACCGCGCTTGCGCACCCCGGCCGACGCACTCCCGAAACACAGAAACGCTCCGCGCGCACAGCCCGCGCCCCGGCCGATACCGCATGATGGCGGCTTCGCCCCCGGCCCCGTCCCCGCATGCCGCACTTGCGCGATCTGTCTTTGTCCGCCGTCGTCGCCGGTTTCGTCGCCGTCCTGGTCGGCTTCACCAGTTCGGCCGCGATCGTGTTCTCCGCGGCCCAGGCCTCCGGCGCCGATCAGGCCGAAATCGCTTCGTGGATGTGGGCGCTGGGCCTGGGCATGGGCCTGACCTGCATCGGCTTGTCGCTTCGCTACAAGGTGCCCGTGGTCACCGCGTGGTCGACGCCGGGCGCAGCGATGCTGATCACCGGCGCGGCCGGCTTGCCGCTGTCGCAAGCCATCGGCGCGTTCGTGATCAGCGCCGCGCTGACCGTGGCGCTGGGCTTCAGCGGCTGGCTCGAACGCGCGCTGGCGCGGCTGCCGGCGAGCCTCGCGGCGGGCATGCTGGCCGGCGTGTTGCTGCGCTTCGGCTTGAACGTGTTCACCTCGATGCAGCACGACTTCGCCCTGGTGTTCGCGATGCTGCTGAGCTTCCTGCTGGCGCGGCGCTGGCTGCCGCGCTACGCGGTGCTGGTCGCGCTGGCCGTCGGCGTCGCGGTGGCCGGCGCGCAAGGCGGCCTGCATCTGGAGAAGCTCGAACTGGCCGTGGCCAAGCCGGTGTGGACCACGCCGGAATTCTCGCTGGCCGCCACCGTCGGCGTGGCGATTCCGTTGTTCGTGGTGACCATGGCCTCGCAGAACGTGCCCGGCATCGCGATCCTGCGCGCGCACGGCTACCGCGACACGCCGGTGTCGCCACTGGTCGGCTGGACCGGCATCGCCACCTTGCTGCTGGCGCCGTTCGGCGCGTTCGCGCTGAGCCTGGCGGCGATCACCGCGGCGATCTGCATGGGCGAGGATGCTCACGAGGATCCGCGCAAGCGCTACATGGCCGCGGTCGCCGCCGGCGCGTTCTATCTGATCACCGGCGTGTTCGGCGCCACCGTCGCGGCCGCGTTCGCGGCGTTCCCGCAGGCGCTGGTGATGGCCATCGCCGGCATCGCCCTGCTCGCCACCATCGGCAACGGACTGGCCTCGGCGCTGCACGATCCGCAGGAGCGCGAGCCGGCCTTGATCACGTTCCTGGTCACCGCCTCGGGGTTCACCGTGCTGCAGATCGGCTCGGTGTTCTGGGGCATGGTCGCCGGGGTGCTGGCGACCGTGGTGCTGCGCTGGCGCAAGGCCAAGCCGGCGGCGACCGATCCGGGACGCTGAGCGCGGAGCCGAGGCCCGCGGCCGCCGGGCCCGGGCGCCGGGTTCGAAGGCCGCGCCGCAGTTCCCCGCGGCCTCGCGCCGCCGATACGTGACCGCCGTTCGGACGATGCCGCGGCCGCCGTGCGGCGAGTATGCTCGGCTCCACCCCTTCGCCCCGGAACCGCCGCATGGAAGCCCGCCGCGTATCGCCTCTGGACTCGCCCGGCATGCGCGCCCTGCTCAGCCCGAGCGTGGTCGTCAGCCTCGCCCTGGCGCTGACCGCGGCGGTCCTGGCGGTGGTGTACTTCGTGCGCGGCGGCGACGCGCCCGTCGCCGCGGCGCCGGCCGCGGCCGCCCATCCCGCCGCCGCACCCGCGCCGCCGCCGGAGCCGGTCGAATTCCGCTGCGTCGACGGCCTGCGCGTGCGCAAGCAAGGCAGCAGCTATTCCAGCGAAGGCCGCTGCTGAAGCACGCCGCATCGTCCGCGGCGGAGCCGCTCCCGCGCCCCACGCCGAGGCCCGCGCGGCCGCCGCCATGACGCGGCCACGCCTTTGAGCTAGCGTATGCGCCGCACGCCCTCCCGCACCGCCCGGACCGCCGCTTCATGCGCATCGCCGACGCCAGCTACGGTTCCAACGAAGACGGCCTGATCTGGGGCTACCGCTTCGTCCCCGGGCTGCCGGCGCAGCCGATCAGCACCGACGAAGTCGCCGCCTTCCTGGCCGCGCCCGCCGACGGCGACGGCCGCGGCTTTCTGTGGCTGCACTTCTCCTTGTCCAACACCGGCAGCGAGCGCTACCTGCGCCGCGCGCTGCAGATGCCGGACGCGTTCTACGACAGCCTGCGCAGCGAGGTCGGCTCGACCCGGCTGGAGCTCGACGACAACGCGCTGATCGCGGTCATCCACGACGTGCTGTTCGATTCCAGCTTCGACGCGTCGGAAGTCGGCACCACCACCTTGTGCATCGGCCCGCGCCTGCTGGTGAGCGCGCGGCTGCGGCCGCTGCGCTCGGTCGATCAGCTGCGCGCGGCGGTGCGTTCGGGGCAAGTGTTCCGCTCGCCGGTCGAACTGCTCGCGCACTTGCTGCGCGATCAGGCCAGCGTGCTCGGCGAGATCCTGCGCAAGTGCACCCAGCAGGTCGACCGCATCGAAGACCGCCTGCTCGACAACCGCATCGCCACCGACCGCAAGCAACTGGGCGCGCTGCGCCGCAGTCTGGTGCGCCTGCAACGGCTGCTGGCGCCGGAGCCGACCGCGCTGTTCCGCCTGCTCAACCGTCCGCCGGACTGGATCGGCCGCGACGACATCGGCGACCTGCAACAAGCCGCCGAGGAATTCTCCACCGCGATCGGCGACTCGGCCGCGCTGGTCGAGCGGGTCAAGCTGATCCAGGAAGAACTCGCCGCGCTGGTCAACGAACAGACCGGCCGCACCTTGTTCGTGCTGACCGTGGTGACCGTGGTGGCCTTGCCGATCAACCTCGTCGCCGGCCTGTTCGGCATGAACGTGGGCGGCATTCCGCTGGCGGAGAACCCGCACGGGTTTTTGAGCGTGGTGCTGGGCCTGTGCGTGTTGACCGCGGTGCTGGCCTACGCCGCGTTCGGCCGCCATCGCGACTGAGCGCGGCCTGCGTCGTTGCGGGAGGGGCTCCAGCCCCGGCGCGGTTGGCTCAGGTCACCGCGATCCGAATGCAAAGCCCCGAAGCCGAAGCCCCTCCCGCAACGACGCGGGCGGCTTCAGCGCACGAATTCGATCACGGCGTTGGACTCGGGCAACTCGTCGCGGCGTTCGCCGGCGAGCTCCGCCGCGCGCGCCTGCCACGGCCGCTCGCCCAGGCCTTGCGCGCCGGGGTAATGGCCGAGCACATCGAACGCCTCGAACCCGAAAGCCACGCCCTCGCCCGCCAGCGGCACCGGCGCGTCGGCGACGTGGAAGTGCAGATGCGGGCCGGTCGAATCGCCGGTGAAGCCGAGTTCGGCCAACGGCTGTCCGCGGCGCACGCGTTCGCCCTGGCGCACCTTGAGGCTGCCGGGCCGCAGGTGTTCGTACAGCGCGTAGCGGCCGTCGCCGAGCGCCAGCGCCAGATAGTTGCCGGGCGCGCGGTCGAAATCGTGGCGTTGGCGCTGCGAGACGCGCTCGCTTTCGCCGATGCCGTCGCGCGCCGCGGCGATCACGCCGTCGGCCACGGCCAACACCGGCTCGCCGTAGCCGAGCGCGTTCTTGGCCAGGTCGGCGTCGCCGCGCGCGGTGCGGCCGTCGGCGTCGACGCGGACGAAGTCGATGGCGTAGCGGCCCGGCAGGCGCGCGCGGCCGTCGAGCGCGTAGAACACCCGCCGGTGCCCGCGCGGCCACTGCGGCGCATACACCGCGGCCCACGGCCCGCCGCGCAACGGCGGCCCGAGTTGCAGCGCCGCGGCGGCGCGCGGCGCCAACTGCGCGCCTTCGACCTGACCGGGCTCGGCGCCCGGCGCGGAGAATTCGACCTTATGCCGCAACGCGCGCGGCGCCTTCGCCGGCAAGTCGATCTCCAGATACAGCACCGCGCGCTCGCCCGGCCGCAAGGCGCCGTCCAGCGCCGCGTTCTGCGCGCCGATCACCCGCCCTCGCGCGGCCAGCGCATCGCCGCGCCACGCGGCCAAGGCCGCGCCGCTGTCGGCGTCGAGCACGCTCACGCCGTCCAAATGCAGCGGCGCCGCGCCGAAGTTGGTCAGGTGCAATTCGTACAGCAGGCGTTCGCGGCCTTCCACCGCGACCGGCGCGGGCGTTTGCGGCACGGCCAGATCGAGCGTGTCGACCGGCGCGGCGGCGCAGGCCGATGCGAACGCGGCGGCGGCGAGAGCTAGAACGGACGCGGACGAGCGGCGCAGCATCATGCGGCGGGTTCCGAACCGGAAGGTCGAGGCGAGGCCGCAGCTTCGGCCAAGGCGGCGGCCGCGTCCCCTGCCGATTGTCACCAACCCCGGCTGCGCCGCGCCGCCGCTTCAGCCGCAGTTCGGCTCGCGCGCCGGGCTCAGTCCAGGTCGATGGTCACCACGCTCATCCACGGCACCGCCACCGACAGCCGTCCCTGCGAATACGCCGCGCCGTCGGCGATGCGCTGCGGCGGCTGGAACTGGGCGCCGGCGAAATCGGCCGGGTCCATGCCGCGGGCGTAGCGCCACGCGCTGTAGCGGCCGGCGGCCGCGCCGGTCAGGGCCAGCTCGACTTGCCGGTTCACGCTCTCGGACTTGTTGATCAGCACGATCTTGCGCGGACGGTCGGTGGCGAAGACTTCCACATCCGGCAACTGCGTCGTCGCCGCGACCATGAACTCGCCGTGCCGCCGCGACCACGCGCCGCCGCTCCACGCCGACAATCCCCAATATGCCGGCAGCCGCAGATTGCGCCCGTTGGGCTGATCGTTGTTGCCGGTGCCGTCGCTGATCAATCCGAGCGGGCCGTTGTTGTCCGAGTATTGATACGCGTTGCCGCCGGCGCGCAGCACGTGGCCGATCAGCGAAGCGGTATGCACGGTGTTGCGCGAGGTGTAGAACGCGCTGCGCCACTGCGCGCCGTACCACGAGTTGTAGTTGAACTCGCCGAGCTGGATCGCGATGCCGCCGGCGCGCGCGCCGAAACTGCGGTCGATCTCCGCGCGCAACCAGGCGATGGCCGCGCCGTAATCGCCGGTGGCGCGCAGATTGTCGAGCGGCTCGCCCTTGCCGTACTTATGGAAATCGACCACATCGGTGTCGGCGTGCGCGGCGGCGAAGAACTTGCGGAAATCGCCGTACTTGTAATCGGCCCAGGTCACCAGCGACGGCCCGGCCAGCGACAGCGGCTGCGCCGAGGCCGCGCGCATCGCCGTCGCGATGGCGTGGAAACCGTCGCTGCCGTTGCCGCCGGCGATGTACGGGTCCATGCCGAAGCCGTTGTCCGGCTCGTTGCCGACGATGTAATCGACCACCGGGCCGCCGCGCTGGCCGCCGTTGTCGTTGAACCAGCGCACCAAGGCGGCGGCATCGCCGGCGCGGATGTCGTTGTCGTTCGTGGTGCCGCCGACCGCGATCATCGGGATGCCGCCGATGTCCTTGATCGCGCGGATGTACGCCTCGCCTTCGTTGCCGCTGTGGATGCCGCCCGCGGCCGAGCCGACCTGCCCGTCGTGGTGGAACAGCGGGATGCGCCAGACCAGCGGCCCCAGATCGTTCAAGTATTGGCGCCACTGCGCGCGCGCCGGCCCCTTGATCAGGTTGCTGCCGCCGTCGGAGAACGTGGAAATCGTGGAGCCCAGCGAATAGGCCGAAGTCGGCTCGCCATGGGCGGTGAAATCGACCGTCGCATTGGCGGCGGGCGCGGCCGCCGCGATCGGCGCGGCGAAAGCGAAGGCGAAGCAGGCGGCGGCGGTGGAAACGAGCGCGCGCAGCGGGCGTTTGCGATGGTCGGACATGCGGATCCTGGTGGCGTTGGGGGACAGGCAGCGGGTAAGGCCGGGAACGGCGCGGCTCACGGCCACGCCGATACCCGCACGTAATCGACGGTCAAGGTGCTGTCGAGCGCGGGATCGGGCGCGCCGGCGAACGAGCCGACCGCGATGTTGAGCAGCACCGTCGCCGGCGAGGCCTCGGGCACCGCGAACGGCAAGGTCCGCGCGCGGCGCCCGTCGATGTAGAACTCGGCCTGTCCCTGCGCGCCGGGACGCCAGCGCGCTTCGTAGACATGCCATTGGGTCGCATCGACCGCCAGTTCGCCGCCCTCGCCCGAGCTGTCGGTGTGCACGTGATACTCCGGCCGCCAACGCGAACCGTTGAGGCCGTTCTCCATCAGATCCAGTTCGCCGTGGCGCGGCCACAGCGCTTCGGGCTGTCCGAGCGTCCAGATCGCCGGCCACGCGCCGGACTGCCAGCGCGACATGCGCGCGCGCACCTGCACCCGGCCGCCGGCATGCGTCGCCCGGCTCATCAGCCGCGCGGAGGTGTAGCGATGGCCGTTGTAGTCTTCGCGGCGCGCGCGGAGGACCAACTGTCCCGCGCCGTTGAGCGCGGCGTTGCGGCCGCCGTCGGTGTAGCACTGGTCCTCGGCGCCGTTGCCCCAGTCGCAACCGGTCTGCTGTTCCCACTTGGCCGGATCGGGCTGGGCGCCGGCGGGGCCGTCGAATTCGTCCCGGAACAGATAGGTCTGGGCCTGGACGGGCGCGGCCAGCGCCAGCCAGGCCGCGGCGAGGAAAGCATGGGGATGCATCGATGGGCGATCCGTTCGGCGCAAAGCGGTGGCGCGAACTTAGGCGCGCGCCCTGTCGTTTACCTGTCGAACCGGCCGCCCACGCGCGGCGGCCGTGTTGCGATCCTCGAAAACGCGAACGCGTTAGCGCTCGGCCGCGTGGGCGAAGGTGCTTGCGTTCGCCGCGGGCATCGCCAATGATCGCGCTTCCCGCGGCCAAGGAGGCCGCTCGCGCAGCCCGCCGCCGACATGGACCGTCGTCCCTCCCCGCTCCCTCGCCGCCTCGCCCGCAGCCTCGCCGCCGCGCTGCTCGCGGCCGCGCTCGCCGCCTGCACCTCGACCGTGTCCGACCGTCAGGTCCGCGAGGACTTCGCCACCTTGCAGACCACCGGCGCGATCCCGGCCAAGGCCCGGCTCGAACGCATCGAACTGACCGACGGCACCCGCGACGGCGCCGACGTCGAGGTCTATTTCTGCCTGCCGGCCGGCAACCCCGCCCACGGCTGCGAGCCGCGCAACGCGGGGTTGTCGTATCAGAAGCTCGACGGGCGCTGGCAGCTGTTTTCGGTGGATGCCGAGCAGGCGGTGCAGTGAGAACAGGCAACGGCACGCGCGCGCGTCCGAAAGTGCGAAGATGCGGGCACCGGCCGCGCGCCGCCGCTCTCGACGCAGAAGGGACATGAGGTCCGCACCGAACGCCGCGTTTTGGTCGCCCCGCTGGATCCGCGCGCTTTTGGCCGCCGCCCTCATGGCCGGCGCGGCAACGCAGGCCGGCGCCGCTGCCGAACTGGGAGAATCGCCCTTTTCCGTCGCGCCCAAGGCGCGCGGCTCGGCCCGGGCGCTCGCCGTCGCCAACGAGGCCTTCGCCCGTCAGTTGCCCGCAGCGGGTCCGCACAGCTCGGCGATCGACCGGTTCGTATCGGACCCGGACAACTACGCGATCGCCGTCGACCGCGACGGCGCGAACTACACCGTCGAATACGCGATCAAGCCGTTCGAAGGCCGCCGGTTCAGAGGCGGCGGCTATCGCTATACCATCGACGGCGACAGCTACCGGATCGTCGACTCGCGGATCGACCCATGAAACCGAAGACCATCGCGCTGGCGGCCGCATGCTCGCTCTGCGCTATCGCCAGCCATTACGCCGCGGCCGCTGAGCGCGAATGGACCATCGCCGCGCGCACCGTGCCGATGGCCGGCTCAGGCATCTTCCATGCCTGGCTGGTGCTCGACGCGGTCTCCGGCGTCGAGCGGCGACGCTTCGTCGTCACGTACTTCGGCAAAGAAGATCCCGTTCCCGAAATCGGCCAGACCTGCCTCATCGAATCCCACGCCGAGGACATCGAAGGCGTGATCGGCCATCAGGGAGGACAGCTCGCGGCGGCCAATGTGATCGACTCGATCCGGTGCAAGAACTGAACCGCGCCTCATGCAGAGTCTGCATCAGGATTGGCTCATCCCCATCGACGCTTCGGGCGTCGTCGACGTCGTCCCCGCCGATAAGGCCTGAACTGCACGGCCCCGCCTTCGCCCCAACCGAATTGTGACCGCGACAGCGGCCACACCGCTGCCATGCGCGCCAGCTAGCCTCGGGACTCCCCCACGCGCAGAGCCCTCGCCATGCACGACCACGACGCCTTCCGCCGCCGCTTCCTGCTGCAATCCGGTTCCGCCCTCGGCCTGGGCGCGCTGCACGGCGCGCTGCCCGCGCTGGCCGCGCCGGCGCTGATCGCCAGCGAATCGGCGCGGCCGAAGCTGCCCTACGGCTTGCAGTTCGGCGATGTCGGCGACGGCCGCGGCACGGTCTGGGCGCGCGCCGACCGCGCCGCGCGCTTGCTGGTGGAAGTCGGCGACGAAGACGGCTTCCGCCGCGCGCTGCGCCTGCGCGGGCCGCTGGCCACCGCCGCCAGCGATTTCACCGCGCGCCTGGACGTGCCGCTGCCGCCGGGCGGCGCCCACCGCCGCGTGCGCGTCGCCTTCGAGGACGCGCGCAGCGGCGTGCGCAGCGATTGGAGCGAAGGCCGGCTGCGCCCGGCGCCGCGCGGGCCGCTCGCGCGCACCCGGCCGGTGCGCTTGGTCTGGGGCGGCGATGTCGCCGGCCAAGGCTGGGGCATCAATCCCGAGGCCGGCGGCATGCGCATCTTCGAGGCCATGCGCCGGCGCGACCCGGATTTCTTCCTGCATTCGGGCGACACCATCTACGCCGACGGCCCGATCGCCGCCGAAGCCGCGGCCGAGGACGGCCGCGTGTGGCGCAACCTGGTCGCCGAGGGCGTGCACAAGGTCGCCGAAACCCTGGACGAGTACCGCGGCCGCTATCGTTACAACCTGCTCGACGAGAATCTGCGCCGCTTCGCCGCGCAAGTCCCGCAACTGTGGCAGTGGGACGATCACGAAGTGGTCAACAATTGGTCGCCGAGCAAGGACCTCTCGGCCGATCCGCGCTACACGGTCAAGGACATCGACGTGCTGGTGCGGCGCGCGCGCCAGGCCTTCCTCGAATACTCGCCGCAACGCCGCGGCTGCGATCCCGAACGCGCGCGCATCGACCGCGTCGTCCATTACGGCCCGCTGCTGGACGTGTTCGTGCTCGACATGCGCAGCTACCGCGGCGGCAACAGCGACAACCTGCAGGCCGCGCCCGGCGCCGACACCGCGTTCCTCGGCCGCCGCCAGCTGCGCGAACTGGCCGAGAACCTGCGCCGTTCGCGCGCGCTGTGGAAGATCGTCGCCGCCGACATGCCGCTGGGCCTGCAAGTGCCCGACGGCGCCGACGCGCAGGGCCGGCCGCGCTGGGAAGCGGTGGCCAACGGCGATCCGGGCCTGCCGCGCGGGCGCGAGCTGGAATTCGCCGAACTGCTGCACGCGATCCGCCGGGTCGACAACGTGGTCTGGCTGACCGCCGACGTGCATTACTGCGCCGCGCATTACTACGACCCCAACCGCGCCGCGTTCCAGGATTTCTCGCCGTTCTGGGAGTTCGTCGCCGGCCCGCTCAACGCCGGATCGTTCGGGCCCAACGCGCTCGACGCCACCTTCGGCCCGCAAGTGGTGTTCCAGAAGGCGCCGCCGAAGCCCAACGCCTCGCCGCTGGCCGGGTTCCAGTTCTTCGGCGAGGTCAACATCGATCCCGACAGCCGCGCGCTGAGCGTGGATCTGCGCGACATCGACGGCCGCAGCGTGTTCGCCAAGACGCTCGCCGCGGCGTAACGCGCGCCGACGCCGCGGCGGCGACGCGTGTCGTCGCCGCGGCGTTCATCGAGTTCACGATGCGCGCGATCGCGCGCTCCATTCGCCTGCGCACGCAAACCGCGCGCGCAACCGAATAACATCCTATTTTCCCAGGCGCGGCGGAGTTTCGCGCGACCGCGGCGCGCGCGCGCGTTCGCTCACTCGCTCGGCGGCCCGCGCGTTCGCGCGATTCTGTGATCGTCCCCGTGACACAGTGCGATAGTCATCGCTACTTGGACAGCATCCTTCGCGCGAGCGTTGACCGCGCCGACACTGCGACGTAACACTGTCTTGGCACTTTCGATTCCCGTAGCGCATCGCGCTATCCGACTACAACAACAACGCCACAACGACCACGCCGCGTCCCGCCGCATCGACCGATGCGCGCCCAACGTTGCGACCGACGCACCGCACGGCATCGCCGAACCTTTTTCTTCGCGACACGGAGCCAGTCTCTTGAAGAATCCGAACCCGCCGCGCGCTGGCGCGCGTCCCCATCGCCCCGTCTCAGGCCCGAAGACCGCGCGCGCGAAACGCATTGCGTCGCCTCTCGCCTGCGCATCGTGACGCATACGCCGCGCGCACTGCGTCACGCCGCGGCGCGCCCCGCCGCGACGTCCGCGCGCGCCGCGCGATAACGCAACCGCGCGCTCGCACCGATGCGGACGCGGCGCACGTTCGCGCCGCGTCGCCGTTCCTATCCCCACACGTTATGAGAACGCGCCGATGATGTCCTCGTTTCCCCTGCAAGGACGCAAGACCCTGCCCGCCCGCGGCCAACCGTGGAGCGAGCTTCAGGAAGCCATGTCGGCGCTGCGCAGCGCCGACACCGACTGGCGCCGGGGCCGCGCGTCGCTGGATGTGTACTACGCCGGCGAAGACGTGCTCGACGTCGCCCGCCGCGCCTACGCGATGTTCATGAGCGAGAACGCGCGCGCGCCGCAGTTTCCGAGCCTGCAGCGCATGCAGGACGATCTGGTGCAGATCTCGCTGTCGCTGCTCGGCGGCGGCCGCGAAGCCGCCGGCACGGTCACCAGCGGCGGCGCCGAAAGCGCGTTACTAGCGGTGCGCAGCGCCTATCGCGCGTTCCGCGCGCGCCGCCCGCAGGTGCGGCGGCCGCATCTGCTGGTGCCGGCCAGCGTCGATCCGGTCTACGAGCAAGCCGCCGAAATGATGGGGCTGGACCTGATCCGCGTGGCCATCGGCGGCGACTACCGCGCCAGCGTGCAGACGCTGAGCCAGTGCGTCGAACTGGAAACGATGATGATCGTCGCCTCAGCGCCGTCGCTGCCGTTCGGCGCGATCGACCCGATCGAAGCGCTCGGCCGGCTCGCGCGCGAGCGCGAGGTGTGGCTGCACGTGGACGCGTGCATCGGCGGCTTCCTCGCGCCGCACGTGGCGCGCTTCGTGCCGAACGTGCCGCGCTTCGATCTGGCCTTGCCGGGCGTGCGCTCGCTGGCCGCGGACCTGCACAAGTTCGGCTATGCCGCCAACGGCGTGTCGGTGCTGCTCTACGCCGATGCCGACGATCAGGCCCATCAGGCCTTCGAATACAACCAATGGCCGAAGGGCACGTGGCGCACCCAGACCCTGTCCGGCAGCCTCGCCGGCGGCGCGGTTGCCGCGGCCTGGGCGGTGATGCACTACCTCGGCGAGACCGGCTACCGCAGCCTCGCGCAACGGGTGATGCACTTGCGCGACCGCTACCTGGAAGGGATCGAGCGCATCGGCGGCCTGCACGTGCTCGGCCAGCCGGACCTGAGCGTGATCGCGTTCGGCTCGGACGAATTCGACATCCACGCCATCGGCGATGCGATGCAGACGCGCGGCTGGCAGATCAGCCGCCTTTCCGCGCCGGCCGCGCTGCACATGACGGTGACGCCGGTGCACGATCAGGCGGTGGATGCGTATTTAGACGATCTGGCGCGTTGCGTGCTGACGGCCAGGAAATAGCGGAGCGGGAGCGAGAAACTGAGGGCGAGGAACGAGAAATCGGAAACCAGAAACCGGAAACGAACGGAACAGCGCCGCACGGAGAGCGGAAACGAAAAAGCGAGGGTGAGCTTTCGCTCACTCCTCGCTTTCGCGCGCCGCGGCCGGCGGCGCGATGCGAGCGCCGGTCGCGGCCTCGCGGCGGGCGCCGTCAGTCGATCGTCACGTTGTAGTGCAAGGGCGCTTGACCGCCGCTCTCGAAATCCGGGCCGCCGTCGACGCCCATGAACACCTTGAGCGTGTAGCTGCCGGGCTGCGCGGGCGCGACGACCTCGAACTCCTGGATCGCGCTTTCTCCCGCTGCCACCGGCGTGCGCAAGGGCGCGTGCGGATTCTCCACGGGCTGCCCCTGGCCGCCCTGGAGGTACCAGCGGTAGGCGATGAACGCGCGGTGCTCGCCGGCGGTCTGCAAGGCGTAGCCGCTGTTGTTGATCACCACGATCGAATAGCGGACCGTCTTGCCGCGCGCGAAGCGAGCGACCTGATCCTTGTACTCGATCGCGATGTCGGCGGGCTTGAGGAAATTGACGTCGGCGATGGTCCGCGCCGCGCTCGCCGCCGGCGGGCTGACGTCGGCCGGCGGGTGCCGGTCGCAACCGCCGGTCAACAACGCGGCGGCGCACAAGACCGAAGCGGTCGAGGCGGCGACGAGCCCGCGCATGCGGGCGGCCGCGCGCTCGCCGCGCGCAAGCGTTTCGGCGCGGCGGCGGCAGGCCGTTTGGGCAAGCGCGGACATCAGTCTTGCCGCGCCCGGCCGGCGCCCTTCGAGATCACCCGCTTGACCAGATAAGGCGGCCGCGATTTGGATTCGATGTAGGTCCTGCCGACGTACTCGCCGAGCAGGCCGATGCCCATGAGCTGCACCCCGCCCAGGAACATCATCCCGCAGAAGATCGACGCGTAACCGGGCAGGTCCTTGCCGAAACCGATGGTCTGCAGCGCGATCCACACCGCATAGGTCAGCGACAGCGTGCCGATGGCGAACCCGACCACCAAGGCGATGCGCAGCGGCTTGGCCGAGAAACTGGTGACCGCGTTCAGCGCCAGGGCCACCAGCGGGCCGTAACGGAACTTGCTCTCGCCCGCGTCGCGCGTTTCGTACTCCACCGGCATCCGCAGCTGCTGGAAGCCGACCCAGGAGTACAGGCCCTTGGTGAAGCGGTGCTGCTCGCGCAGGCTGCACAGCGCTTCGACCACGTCGCGCCCGAGCAAACGGAAATCGCCGTCGCCGTCGACGATGGGGATTTCCGCCAGCCAGTTGATGCTCTTGTAGAACAGCTTGGTGAAGCTGCGCCGGGCGAACGAGTCGCCGGTCCGCGACGCCCGCGAGGCGATCACCACATCGTTGCCGTTGCGGAACTCCTCCACCATCTTCGGAATGGCCTCGGGCGGATGCTGCAGATCGGCGTCGATCATGACGATGGCGTCGCACTCGCCCGCCAGCGCCGCGTCGAGGCCGGCCAGCAGCGCCGCCTCCTTGCCGAAGTTGCGGCTGAGCTGGACCACCGCCGAACCCGGCAGTTCCGGCAACCGCGCCGAGGCCCGCGCCACGCTGTCGTCGGAACTGCCGTCGTCGACGAAGACGAAACGGATGTCCAGACCCGTGGCGGCCAGCGCCAGCACGGTGCGGTCGATGAAGCGGTCGATGCTCTGCGCCTCGTTGAACATGGGCACGACGACCGCGAGGGAATTGATCGAATTCATAGGCCTTGGTTGCGCTTGGCGCGCTTCAATCCGAACAGGACCAGCAGGCATGCGGCGAACAGCGAGACCAGGCTCGCTGCGACGCCCTTGATCAGGCGCGAGTCGTGATAGGCGACCGCGACCTGGCGCGCGCCGGCCGGCACCGGCACGCCGATCTGGTTGTAGTTGACGCGCACCGCGGCGGCGCGCTTGCCGTCGACGACGGCCTTCCAGTTGCGCGAGTAGTTGTCGCCGACCACGAGCATCAACGGATGCGCGGTCGGCGCCTGGAACGTCACCGAGAACGCGTCGTCGCCGGTGGCATCGGTCTTGTGCGCGGGAATGCCGCCGGCGCTGGCGAACTGCAGTTCCGGCCGTTCGACCAGCGCGGCCGAACGCGCCTGGAAGCCGCGGCCGTCGGGCAGCGTCGAGGTCTTCAGGGCCTTCAGCGCGCCGGAATCGTCCGCGTAGACGGTTTCGGCGACTAAACGCACCCGCGGCAAGCTGCGGGTATTGAGCAACAGCGCGCCGGCGCCGGACGACAACGGCGTCCAGCGCCGCGCCGAATCGGGCGAGTCCAGCGCCGCCCCCGGCGGCTGGGCGTGGGCGATGTACGGCTCGACGACCGACACCCCGTAGATGTCCAGCACCTGATTGCCGTCGTCCAGCACGTCCGGGCGGGTCCAGCCGCCCGTGGTGGTGCCGGCGAGTTCGGCGAAGCGCGAGTTGAGCAGCGGCCCGTACCAGTTGAGCGAGGGCACTTCGGCCGCGCGGACGGTGTCCGGCGACAGGTGTGGGCTCTCCCACCCCGACAGGGTCAGCAGGCGGCCGTCGGTGCGCGCGAGAATTCCCTTGACCTTGGCGACCGCATTGGTCTGCTCGACCGACGCCGGCCCCGCATAGGCGTTGGCCCAGGTGGCATGGCGCGAGAGGAACAGCAGCTCGGCGGCGATCAACGCGATCGGCACCCACACCAGCGGCGCGCGGGCGCGCCCCCATTGCGTGCGCAAGGCGAAGATCGACACGCCGATGGCCGCCAGGACCGCAATCTGGACCAGCGGCTTGCCTTGGAACAGATCGGCGGCGCCGACCTTGCCCTGCAAATGCGGGCTCAGGGCGATCGTCGCCAGCACGGCCGGCACCACCAGCCACGGCAGGAACGAGGACGCGGCGCCGCCGCGCACCGCCGGGCGCTCGTCGCGCAACTGCGCCAGCGCGATGCAGGCCAACTGCAGCGCGAACAGCGACGAGACCACCTGCCAGCGGCCCCAGGCGCGGAACATCGACACGACCGGCACGTCCACCAGCACCTGCGCGGCGCCCGGCAGCGACGGCGCCAGCGCCAGCAGCAGCGAGGCGATCAGGCCGAGCAGGATCTTGCGCTTGGTCGGGTCCGCCCAGAATCCGCGCAGGCCCACGACCACCAGCGAGAAAATGCCGACGCCCACGTAGGCGATGTTCTCGCTCCAACTGTTGGTCGCGTCGGTGCCGACGTAGGAGGTGACCACGCCGGCATCCCAGTAACCGCCGGCCAGGAACGGGAACACGTCCAGCCCCAGCTCGAACGGCCGCAGGCTGAACTGGCGCAGCAAGTCGGCGGTCATGGTGTTGCGGGTCGACTCGCCGACGAAGCGCGCGGCCGGGATCAGGAACACGGCGCTCAGCCCCAGCCCGAGCACCACGCCGACGCCCGCCTTCGCGTAGGTGACGATCCAGTCCTTCCACCCGGCGCCGATCGGCGCGGCCATCAACGCCGAGGCCGCCAGGGCGTAGACCGTCGCCTGCGGATGGCCGGCCAGCAGCGACAGCGCCGTCGAGCCGCCCAGCAGTGCGACCCACAGCGCCCAATCGGCGCGGCGCTGCGCCAGCTTCAGGCAGGCGTACACCATCCACGGCGCGTAGGCCGCGGCGTGCAGCATCGAGGTGTGGCCGACGTGGGCGATGAAGAAGCCCAGCCCCGGCGCGGCGACGGCGGCGAGCGCCGTCGCGGGGCGCGAGCGGGTCAGTTCCCAGGCCAAGGCCGCGTTGCCGACGGCGAAGATCAGCGGAGCGGTCAGGGAGAAGTAGTCGAATGCCTCGCGGGTCGCCGGGAACAGGTAGCGCAAGGGATAGAACGACATCGAGTTCGGATCCGCGTACAGCGGCCATCCGCCCAGATACAGATCGCTCCAGCCGAACACGCTTTCGAAGAACTGCGCGAACTGGCCGTCCGAGGTGGCGTTCACCTGGCTGGACAGGTACGGGAAATAGACCGCGGCGACGGCCGCGAAAGACAGCAGGACCACGCTCAACAGGCGGCGCAGGGCGTGCGTGTTTTGGGTCCCGAGGGAAAGGGGCATCGTTCGATCCGTACGCAAATAGGCGCGATTGACCTAGCCGGACGCGCGCCGTTGTCCTGTTCCGCGGAGTGCGGACCGCCCCGGCCCGCACCCGGCCTCGCGACGCGCGCCGCTCGATCCGGCCCGCGCCCGGCGCCGGAGCCGGCGTCGCACGCATCGGCGCGCGGCGCCAATCGCATGTACTTAGCGAGTCAAAAGACAACGCAAAGAGTGCAAGCGGACTAGTCTAACGTGTGCCTAACAAGTAGTTAAGGGCACGCCAGAGCCCCGTTCACGACGCTGTACGGGGCGGCTGTGGGAGCCGCCCCGGGGCTTGGCCGCGGGGCCGGCGACGGCGCCGGAACCGGACGCCCGTCGAGCGAAAGCGCCGGCGCGGACCGGCGCCAGGAGCGACGCCGATCGCGGTTTGCCCCGGTCCGGCAGCGCGCCCGACCGGCGGCCGCGGCGGACGCGCCGGGCGCAGCAACGAAAAAAGCCGGCGCAAGCCGGCTTTTTCGGGTCTCGGACGCGGCCGCAGATCAGCTGCGCAGCTTGAGCATCCGGTTCACGCCCAACGCCACCATCGTGCACACCGCGCCCGACAGCAGGTAGACGCCGACGAAGGCCAGGCCGAAGTGCGCGCACAGGCCCAGCGCCACCAGCGGCGCGAACGCCGCGCCGATCAGCCAGGCCAGATCCGAGGTCAGCGCGGCACCGGTGTAGCGGTACTTGGCGCCGAAGTTGGCGGTCACCGAGCCGGCGGCCTGACCGTAGGACAGGCCGAGCAGGACGAAGCCGACCAGGATGAAGACGTCCTGGCCGACCCGGCCCGAACCCAGCAGGGTCGGCGCGAAGCCGCTGAACATCGCGATCGCCGCGGCCAGCGCGGCCAGGGTGCGCGGACGGCCGAAGGTGTCGGCGATCCAGCCCGAGGCGACGACCGCGCCGGCGGCCAAGGTCGCGCCGATGATCTGCACGATCAGGAACTGGGTGACCGACTGATCGGAGTACAGCACGATCCACGACAGCGGGAAGATCGTGACGATGTGGAACAGCGCGTAGCTGGCCAGCGCGGCGAACGCGCCGATGACGACGTGGCGGCCCTTGGCGCCGAACAGCTCCAGCACCGGCGTCGGCTCGAGCTGCTGCTCGCCGAGCTCGCGCTCGTACTCGTGGGTCACGACCAGACGCAGGCGCGCGAACAGCGCCACCACGTTCAGCGCGAACGCGGCGAAGAACGGATAGCGCCAGCCCCATTCGAGGAAGTCGGCGCGCGACAGCGCGGTGCTCAGATAAGCGAACAAAGCCGCGGCGATGATGAAGCCGACCGGTGCGCCGAGCTGACCGAGCATCGCGTACCAGCCGCGGCGTTCCTTCGGCGCGTTGAGCGCCAGCAGCGACGGCAGGCCGTCCCAGCTGCCGCCCAGGGCGATGCCCTGGCCGAGGCGGAACACCGACAACAGCACCAGCGACAACGCGCCGATCTTGGCGAAGCCCGGCAGGAAGGCGATGCCGGCGGTGCAGGTGCCGAGCAGGAACAGCGCGATGGTGAGCTTGGTGCTGCGGTCCCAGCGGCGCTGGATCCACATGAACAACACGGTGCCGAACGGACGCGAGATGAAGGCCAGCGCGAAGATCGCGAACGACCACAGCGTGCCTTCGAGCTTGCCCAGGTGCGGGAAGAACACCGACGGGAACACCAGCGCCGAGGCGATGCCGTACACGAAGAAGTCGAAGTATTCCGAAGCGCGGCCGATGATCACGCCGACCGCGATGTCGCCCGGCGCGACTTCGGCGTGCGAGTCGGTGCCGTGCACCGAAACGGTCATGGAATCGGGATTTGCATGATTGGGCGTTTGCATCGTCGGTTGGAGCTCGGTGCGTGGTGCGAAGGGCGTCGCGGGGCGCGCGGCGGCTGTGCCGGAACGGGCGGAATCGTTCATCCGTCCGTGCCGATACGATACTCCTGGCCGCGACGCCGCGCCGTTCGCGAAACGGCGGAAACTCCCGACGAGCGGGCGCTGGCGCCCGAAACCCCTGGATTTTCCGTATTTCGCGCCGCACAGTCCGCGGCCGAACGCGGCAAATTCCGCGCATGGGCCAGCGCCCCGAAGACCGGGACGGCGTAAGCTTCCCACCCGGATTGCTGCACTGCCATAGGACAAAACGTCCAATCGTCCCGTCCGTCGCTGCGGCGCACAATTGCGCGGTCGCCGCGAGCCTCGCGGCCTTGTCGTGCTTAAGCGTCAGGTTGATGAACGCAATCAAGTCCCTCCTCCGTCCCCTGCTCCTGCTCGGCGCGCTGCTGCCGCTGGCGGGCTGCAATACGCTCCTTCTGAACGCGCCCGGCGACGTGGCCCGCCAGCAAGGCGATCTGATCATCGTCTCCACCGTGCTGATGCTGTTGATCATCGTGCCGGTGATCGCGCTGACCCTGTTCTTCGCGTGGCGCTACCGCGCCTCGAACACGAAGGCGACCTACAAGCCCGACTGGGATCACTCGACCCAGCTCGAGCTGCTGATCTGGGCCGCGCCGCTGCTGATCATCATCGTGCTCGGCGCGATCACCTGGGTCAGCACCCACACCCTCGATCCCTACCGCCCGCTCGACCGGATCAAGGCCGGCCAGCCGGTCGCCGCCGACGTCAAGCCGCTGGAGATCGAAGTGGTGGCGCTGGATTGGAAGTGGCTGTTCCTCTATCCCGAGCAGAACATCGCCACGATCAACGAGATCGCCGCGCCGATCGACCGTCCGATCAAGTTCAAGATCACCGCGTCCTCGGTGATGAACTCGTTCTACATTCCCGCGCTGGCCGGCCAGATCTACGCGATGCCGGGCATGGAAACGCAGCTGCACGCGGTGATGAACCACCCGGGCGAGTACGAGGGCTTCTCCGCCAACTACAGCGGCGCCGGCTTCTCGCACATGCGCTTCAAGTTCCACGGCATGGATCAGGCCGGCTTCGATAAGTGGGTCGAGAGCAACCGCGCCAGCGGCCAGACCCTGGAACGCGCCGGTTATCTCGAACTGGAGAAGCCGAGCGAGAAGGAACCGGTGCGCCGCTACGCCGCGGTCGCTCCGGGCCTGTATAAGGCCATCCTCAACCGCTGCGTCGACTCGTCGAAGATGTGCATGGACGAGATGATGATGATCGACGCGCAAGGCGGCCTGGGCAACAGCGCCAACGCGCTGGCCCCGCGCCGCCGCGGCGACCTGCGCGGCGGCCCGGTGGTGGCCTCGGCGATGTGCGTCACCGAGCCGTCGGCCACCCCGAGCTGGGGCGTCGCCACCCTGGCCCCCTGAGCGTTTAGCGCAAGCATTCAACCGCGCGCCCAGCGCGCGCAGGTCCGTACGCGGACTTCGGAGCGAAGATGTCTGACCAATCCAACCTCGCCAAGCTGATCTTCGGCCGGCTCTCGTGGGAATCGATCCCGCTGCACGAGCCGATCCTGCTCGGCACTTTCGCCATGGTCGCGCTCGGCGGCATCGCCGTGCTCGGCCTGCTGACGCGCTACAAGCTCTGGGGCTATCTCTGGAACGAGTGGTTCACCAGCATCGACCACAAGAAGATCGGCATCATGTACATCGTGCTGGGGCTGGTCATGCTCCTGCGCGGCTTCGCCGACGCGATCATGATGCGCATGCAGCAGGCGATGGCCTTCGGCGACAACGCCGGCTTCCTGCCGCCGCACCACTACGACCAGATCTTCACCGCCCACGGCGTGATCATGATCTTCTTCGTGGCGATGCCGCTGGTGACGGGCTTCATGAACTACGTGGTGCCGCTGCAGATCGGCGCGCGCGACGTGGCCTTCCCGTTCCTCAACAACTTCAGCTTCTGGATGACCGCCTGCGGCGCGGGCCTGGTGATGGTCTCGCTGTTCGTCGGCGAGTTCTCCACCGCCGGCTGGCTGGCGTACCCGCCGCTGTCGGGCATCGCCTACAGTCCCAGCGTCGGCGTCGACTACTACATATGGGCGCTGCAGATCGCCGGCGTCGGCACCTTGCTATCGGGCGTCAACCTGATCGCGACCATCGTCAAGATGCGCGCGCCGGGCATGGGCCTGATGAAGATGCCGGTGTTCACCTGGACCTCGCTGTGCACCAACGTGCTGATCGTGGCAGCGTTCCCGGTGCTGACCGCGGTGCTGGTGCTGCTCTCGCTCGACCGCTACGCGGGCACCAACTTCTTCACGAACGATCTGGGCGGCAACCCCATGATGTACGTGAACCTGATCTGGATCTGGGGCCACCCGGAGGTCTACATCCTGATCCTGCCCTGCTTCGGCATCTTCTCCGAGATCGTCTCCACCTACAGCGGCAAGCGCCTGTTCGGCTACGCCTCGATGGTGTACGCGACCGTGGTGATCACGATCCTGTCCTACCTGGTGTGGCTGCACCACTTCTTCACCATGGGTTCGGGCGCGAGCGTCAACTCGTTCTTCGGCATCACCACGATGATCATCTCGATCCCGACGGGCGCGAAGATCTTCAACTGGCTGTTCACCATGTACCGCGGCCGCATCCGCTTCGACGTGCCGATGCTGTGGACGGTGGGCTTCATGGTCACCTTCGTCATCGGCGGCATGACCGGCGTGCTGCTGGCGGTCCCGCCGGCCGACTTCGTCCTGCACAACAGCCTGTTCCTGATCGCGCACTTCCATAACGTGATCATCGGCGGCGTGCTGTTCGGCCTGTTCGCCGGCATCAACTTCTGGTGGCCCAAGGCCTTCGGCTTCAAGCTCGATCCGTTCTGGGGCAAGTGCTCGTTCTGGTTCTGGCAGATCGGCTTCTTCTTCGCCTTCATGCCGCTGTACGTGCTCGGCCTGATGGGCGTGACCCGCCGCATGAGCCACTTCGACGACCCGTCGATCCAGATCTGGTTCATCATCGCCGCCTTCGGCGCCGGCCTGATCGCGCTGGGCATCGCCAGCTTCCTGGTCCAGGTGTTCGTCAGCATCCGCAACCGCGACAAGCTGCGCGACCAGACCGGCGACCCGTGGCAGGGCCGCACCCTGGAGTGGTCGACGTCCTCGCCGCCGCCGGCCTACAACTTCGCCTTCACCCCGGTCGTGCACGACAACGACGCCTGGCACGACATGAAGCAACGCGGCTTCCAGCGTCCGACCTCGGGCTTCATCGCGATCCACATGCCCAAGAACACCGCCGCCGGCCTGATCATCGCCCTGCTCAGCACCGTCTGCGCGTTCGCCATGATCTGGCAGATGTGGCTGGTGGCCGGCGTGTCCTTCGTCGCCATGCTGGTCGCGACCATCGTCCACACCTTCAACTACAAGCGCGACTTCTACATCCCGGCGGACGAAGTGACCGCCACGGAAGACCAGCGCACGCAACAACTGGCCGCCGCCCATGTCTGACGCCACCGCCATCCTGACCCAAGCCCAGGCGCAGCCGCCCTCCTCGGCCGCGCACTTCCTCGACCTCAAGGGCAAGCACCATCCGCAGAACGGAACCCTGCTCGGGTTCTGGCTCTACCTGATGAGCGACTGCCTGGTGTTCGCGGTGCTGTTCGCCACCTACGGCGTGCTCGGCCGCAGCTACGCGGCCGGCCCGTCGGGCGCGGATCTGTTCGACCTGCAGTTGGTGGCGATCAACACCTCGATGCTGCTGCTGTCGTCGATCACCTACGGCTTCGCGATGATCGCGATGACCAAGCGCAAGCTGGCCGCGGTGCAAGGCTGGCTGGCGATCACCGGCCTGTTCGGCCTGGCCTTCATCGGCCTGGAACTGTACGAGTTCGCCCACCTGATCCACGAGGGCGCCGGCCCGCAGCGCAGCGCGTTCCTGTCGTCGTTCTTCGCTCTCGTCGCCACCCACGGCCTGCACGTCACCTTCGGCATCGTCTGGCTGGTGGTGCTGATGACCCAGCTGAGCAAGCACGGGCTCACCGCCGCCAACCGCCGCCGTCTGCTGTGCCTGTCGATGTTCTGGCACTTCCTCGACGTCGTCTGGATCGGCGTCTTCACCTTCGTCTACCTGATGGGAGTGCTGCCGTGACCCAGTCCGCGCACCACGACAACGCACACGATCACGCTCACGACGACCACGGTCACGACGAGCACGACGACTACCACGGCACCGTCAAGGGCTACACCATCGGCTTCCTGCTGTCGGTGGTGCTGACCGCGATCCCGTTCTGGCTGGTCATGGCCAAGGTGATCCCGTCCTCGGGCGCGACCGCGGCGGTGATCCTCGGCTTCGCCGTCGTACAGATCGTCGTGCACATGGTCTACTTCCTGCACATGAACACGAAGTCGGAAGGCGGCTGGAACATGCTGGCGCTGATCTTCACCCTGGTGATCGTGGTGATCACCCTGGCCGGTTCCTTGTGGGTCATGCATCACTTGAACGTCAACATGATGCCGATGCCGCATGAGATGCGGAATATGCCGTAAGGGCGGGGAAAGAAGGGAATCGGGATTGGGGAACCGGGGTTCTGCCGGTCTCGGTCTTTCGGCGGCGGGTGCGGTTTCGCGCTCGCCGCGCCTTGCCAGCACGTCGTCCCCGCGAACGCGGGGACCCAAAGACTTCAGCCGGCCGTTTTCCGGCGCCTGCGCGCTCGTCGCGCGGTTGCTGCCCCGCCCCGGTCCACGCGTGGCCATCGTTCCCGCGCGACCGGCTCGCCCCACTCGTCTTCGCTTCTCTCGTCTTCAGCACGAGGCCCGCTCATGGCGACCCGCGTCAAAGCGCCGCGCAGTTCCTTCGTCCTCGGCCTGATCGGCGCCGTGTTCCTGGCGCTGTTCGCCGGCCTGATCGCGCTCGGCGCGTGGCAGGTGCAGCGGCTGGGCTGGAAACGCGATCTGATCCAGCGCGTGGAATCGCGCGTGCACGCCGAACCCGGCGCCGCGCCGGGGCCCGCGCAGTGGCCCGGCGTGAGCGCCGCGAACGACGAATACCGCCGCGTGCGGCTGCGCGGCGAGTACCTGCCCGGCGCCGACACCCGGGTGCAGGCGGTGACCGAGCTCGGCCCCGGCTTCTGGCTGCTGACGCCGCTGCGCACCGACGCCGGCTACACCGTGCTGATCAACCGCGGCTACGTGCCCGACGCGCGCACCGCAGCGGCGGCGCCGGCGCCGTCCGGCCCGGTCGAGGTCGCCGGCCTGCTGCGGCTCAGCGAACCCGGCGGCGGCTTCCTGCGCAAGAACCAGCCGGCGCAAGCGCGCTGGTTCTCGCGCGATGTGGCCGCGATCGCCGCCGCGCATAAGCTCGGCGCCGTCGCCCCTTACTTCATCGACGCCGAGCGCGCCGCGCCCCTGCCCGGCGACCTGCGCACCGCGCCGCAATGGCCGGTCGGCGGGCTCACGGTGATAAAATTCCCCAACAATCATTTGCAGTACGCACTGACCTGGTTCGCGCTGGCGCTGATGGTGGCGTGGGCGGCCTGGCGGGTGTGGCGGGAAGAAGCCCGGCGCCGCGCGGCGGCCGTCTGACGCCGACGCAAAACCCGACCGCCTCCCTTCGCTCTCGCCGCCACGCCGTGCTTTACTCGTTGCTCACTCCTCTCCACTCGCTCCTGCCCAAACGCATGCAGCCCGACCAGCCCCTCCCGGCTTCGCGCGACGGCACCGGGGTCAAGAACATGCACCAGCTGATCCAACTGCGTTGGATCGCGGTGATCGGCCAGGTGGCCACCATCGTCTTCGTCCACTACGGCTTCGGCATCGAGCTGCCGCTGATGCCGATGGCGATCGTGCTGGCGTGTCTGGCCGCGTTCAATCTGGTCAGCTCGCTGCGCTGGCGCAAGCGCGAGGAAGTCACCAACGGCGCGCTGTTCCTGGCGCTGCTGGTCGACATCCTGACCCTGACCGCGCAGCTCTACCTCAGCGGCGGCGCGGCCAACCCCTTCGTCTTTCTGTATCTGCTGCAGGTCGCGCTGGCCTCGGTGCTGCTGCGCACCTGGGCCAGTTGCGCGGTGGTCGGGGTGACCAGCGCCTGCTTCATCGCCTTGACCGCTTTCGCCGGCCCGGTAGTGATCCCGGCCGACCCGACCCGCGGCCTGCGCGACCCGTACGTGCAAGGCCTGCTGCTGTGCTTCGTGCTCAACGCGACCTTGCTGGTGGTGTTCATCACCCGCATCGGCCGCAACCTGCGCGCGCGCGACAAGCGTCTGGCCGATCTGCGCCAGCGCGCGGCCGAGGAAGAACACATCGTGCGCATGGGCCTGCTCGCCTCCGGCGCCGCGCACGAGTTGGGCACGCCGCTGGCGACGCTGTCGGTGATCCTCGGCGACTGGCGGCGGATGCCGCCGTTCACCCAGCAGCCCGAACTGCTGCAGGAACTCGACGAGATGCAGACCCAGCTCACCCGCTGCAAGAGCATCGTCACCGGCATCCTGCTCTCGGCCGGCGAAGCGCGCGGCGAAGCGCCGGTGATCACCACGGTCACCGCGTTCCTCGACGACTTGGTCGGCGAATGGCGCACCACCCGCCCGGTGCGCGGATTCGACTACGAGAACGGCTTCGGCGAGGATGAGGCGATCATTTCCGATTCCGGCCTCAAGCAGATGATCTGCAACGTCCTCGACAACGCGCTGGAAGCCTCGCCCGGCTGGGTCGGGTTCGAATCGTGGCGCGACGAGGACCGTCTGGTGCTGCGCGTCAGCGACGCCGGCCCCGGTTTCGCCGCGGCGATGCTGTCGCATTTCGGCAAGCCGTATCAGTCCAGCAAGGGCCGCCCGGGCGGCGGGCTGGGCCTGTTCCTCGCGCTCAACGTCGCCCGCCAGCTCGGCGGCAGCATCGTCGCGCGCAACCGCGAACCCAGCGGCGCGGTGGTGACCATGAGCCTGCCGCTGGCCGCGCTGGCGCCGCCGGAGCCCCAGGATGAGTGACGACCTGCCGCCGCTGCCGCCCGGATTCGACGACGAAGACGACGAACCGCGCCGGCTGCTGATCGTCGAAGACGACGCCGCGTTCGCGCGCACCCTCACCCGTTCGTTCGAGCGCCGCGGCTACCTCGTCCACAACGCGACCAACCTCGCCGAAGTGCAGGCCTTGCTCGGCGAGCACACGCCCGGCTACGCCGTGGTCGACCTCAAGCTCGCCGGCGGCGACTCGGGGCTGGCCTGCGTGCAGGCGCTGCACGCCCACGACGAAGACATGCTGATCGTGGTGCTGACCGGCTACGCCAGCATCGCCACCGCGGTCGAGGCGATCAAGCTCGGCGCTCTGCACTATCTGGCCAAGCCGTCCAACACCGACGACATCGAAGCCGCGTTCGGCCGCGCCGAGGGCGACGTCAACGTCGAACTGACCGAGCGCCAGACTTCGATCAAGACGTTGGAGTGGGAACGCATCCACGAGATGCTGGCGGCGACGGATTTCAACATCTCCGAGACCGCGCGGCGGCTGGGGATGCATCGGCGGACCTTGGCGCGCAAGCTCGGCAAGCATCGGATCAAATGAGCGCATCGCCGCTGCGATAGCGGTTACGCGGTAGTTTCGTTGTTGCGGTCGCGGCTCGCGCCGCTCCTACAGGTAGCCCGTCGTCGCAACGAAGCGATTGTAGGAGCGGCGCGAGCCGCGACCACGCCACCGCGCCCACGACGAAACGGCCGCCCCGCTCGCGCACCGTTCCCGCGCCCACGACACCACGACGTGTGACCGCGATCGGTCTCCTCCGTCTGAATACGATTGCAGCCGCCCATGCTGCGCTGCGGCTTGCTCCTACAGTCGTTGCCGATGCCCGCGATCGCCGCGGCGCGCGCGATCACGGAGACGACGACCATGGACTCACACGCCCCGCGCAAGCAGCGACGCGCCACCGCATTACGCGCCCTCGCCCTGGCCGCGCTGGCCTGCGCGCTGAGCCCCGCCCACGCCGCCATCGACGCGCAACAACTCGGCGCGCGCTACGACTCGACCCAGGCCAACCTCGCCTTCCGCGTCTATTCCTCGCGCGCCACCCGCATCGAAGTGTTCCTGTACAAGAACCCGACCGGTTCGCAGGAAGTCGCGCGCCTCGCGCTGAGCAAGGATCCGGCGACCCAGGTGTGGTCGCTGTCGCTGCCGACCGGCACGATCAAGACGACTTACGGCATCACCGGCACCGTCTACTACGGCTACCGCGCCTGGGGTCCGAACTGGCCGTACGACGCCGCCTGGACCAAGGGCAGCGCGACCGGTTTCGTCAGCGACGTCGACAACGCCGGCAACCGCTTCAATCCCAACAAGCTGCTGATCGACCCGTACGCGCGCGAGATCAGCCAAGACCCCAACACCGCCACCTGCGCCGACGGCACGATCTACGCCACCGGCGCCGCCCACCGCAACAAGGACAGCGGCCTGTGCGCGAGCAAGAGCATCGCGCTGGCGGCCGACGCGAGCTCCGTCGGCACCAAGCCGACCCGCGCGCTCAAAGACGAAGTGATCTACGAAGTCCACGTGCGCGGCCTCACCCGCAACGACGACAGCGTGCCCGCGGCCGAGCGCGGCACCTACAAGGGCGCCGCGCGCAAGGCCGCGGCGCTGGCCGCGCTGGGCGTCACCGCGGTCGAGTTCCTGCCGGTGCAGGAAGCGCAGAACGACCAGAACGATGTCGATCCCAACTCCACCACGGACGACAACTACTGGGGCTACATGACCCTCAACTACTTCGCCCCGGACCGCCGCTACGCCTACGACAAAACCGCCGGCGGACCGACCCGCGAGTGGAAGGCGATGGTCAAGGCCTTCCACGACGCCGGCATCAAGGTCTATATCGACGTGGTCTACAACCACACCGGCGAAGGCGGCCCGTGGGGCGGCAGCGACGGGCTCAGCGTCTACAACCTGCTGTCCTTCCGCGGCCTCGACAACCCGGCGTACTACTCGCTGAGCAGCGACTACAAATACCCGTGGGACAACACCGGCGTCGGCGGCAACTACAACACCCGCCATCCCATCGCGCAGAACCTGATCGTCGATTCGCTGGCGTGGTGGCGCGACGCGCTCGGCGTCGACGGCTTCCGCTTCGATCTGGCCTCGGTACTCGGCAACAGCTGCCAGCACGGCTGCTTCAATTTCGATAAGAACGACTCCGGCAACGCGCTCAACCGCATCGCCGCCGAACTGCCGCCGCGGCCGGCCGCGGGCGGCGCGGGGCTGGACCTGATCGCCGAGCCCTGGGCCATCGGCGGCAACTCGTATCAAGTCGGCGGTTTTCCGTCGGGCTGGGCCGAATGGAACGGGCTCTACCGCGACGCGCTGCGCAAGAAGCAGAACAAGCTCGGGGTCGAAACAGTCACGCCGGGCATGTTCGCCAGCCGTTTCGCCGGCTCCAGCGATCTGTACGGCGACGACGGCCGCAAGCCGTGGCATTCGATCAACTTCATGGTCGCCCACGACGGCTTCACCCTCAACGACCTGTACGCCTACAACGACAAGCAGAACAACCAGGCCTGGCCCTACGGCCCGTCCGACGGCGGCGAGGACCACAATCTGAGCTGGAACCAGGGCGGCATCGTCGCCGACCAGCGCAAGGCCGCGCGCACCGGGCTCGCCTTCCTGATGCTCAGCGCCGGCGTGCCGATGATCACCGGCGGCGACGAGGCGCTGCGCACCCAGTTCGGCAACAACAACACCTACAACCTGGATTCGGCGGCGAACTGGCTGTACTGGACCCGCAGCACGATCGAGGCCGATCACGAGACCTACACTAAGCGCCTGATCGCGTTCCGCAAGGCGCATTCGGCGCTGCGTCCGGCGGGGTTCTATTCGGGCAGCGACGGCAACGGCAACGTGATGGAGCAGTTGCGCTGGTTCAAGCCCGACGGCGCGCAGGCCGACAGCGCCTACTTCAGCGGCACCGACAATCACGCATTGGCCTGGCGCATCGACGGCAGCGAGTTCGGCGACAGCGCCAGCGCGATCTATGTCGCCTACAACGGCTGGTCGGGTCCGGTGAACTTCGTGCTGCCGTGGCCGGGCAACGGCAAGCAATGGTATCGGGTGACCGACACCGCGACCTGGAACGAAGGGCCGAACGCGGTCGCCTTGCCGGGCAGCGAGACCTTGATCGGCGGCGAGAACGTCGCTTACGGAATGCAGGCCCGCTCGCTGTTGTTGCTGATCGCAAAATGAGCGGAACGCCCCGTGTGTCGGCAAGGTTTCCGCGATAAGACGAAACTCCCGCGCAGCTTTCAGCCACCTGAAAACAAGTCGCATGCGAATTCACGCGGCGTAGTTCGCGCTTATGAAAATCTCGGCCCTTCGCGGCACCCGGACCCGTGTCCGGCGCGCGCGGCCGACGCCAACCGGCCGGCGCGCGCGAACCCGAGTTGGCGCATTCATCCGACTGGAATCGCGATCATGAGCGGCAAACCCACCATCGTTCTCGTACACGGCTTCTGGGGCGGCGCGGCGCACTGGGCCAAGACCATCGTCGAACTCTCGCGCAAGGGCTACACCGACCTCAAGGCGGTCGAAGTGCCGCTGACCTCGCTGGCCGACGACGTCGCCCGCACCCGCAAGATGATCGAGCAAGCGCCCGGCCCGGTGCTGCTGGTCGGCCATTCCTACGGCGGCGCGGTCATCACCGAGGCCGGCACCCACGACAAGGTCGTCGGCTTGGTCTACATCGCCGCGTTCGCGCCCGACAGCGGCGAAAGCCCGGGCGGCATCACCCAGGAGCACCCGCCGGTGGCGGTGCCCAACCTCGCCCCGGACAGCGACGGCTATCTGTGGCTGAAGCCCGACAAATTCCACGAGAGCTTCTGCCAGGACCTCAGCGCCGACGAAGGGCTGGTGATGGGCGTGACCCAGAAGGCGCCGCTGGCGAGCACCTTCGGCGACGCCATTTCCAAGCCGGCGTGGAAGTCCAAGCCGAGCTGGTATCAGATCTCGGCGCAGGACCGGATGATCGCGCCGGAGAACCAGCAGCGCATGTCCGCGCGGATGAATCCGAAGAAGACGATCACGCTGGAGGCCAGCCATGCTTCGCTGGCGTCGCAGCCGGCGCAGGTGGCGGGGTTGATCGACGAGGCGGCGAAAGCGCTGAGCTGAGGCGGTTTCTGCATTGGTAGGCGCGGCGTGAGCCGCGACCGCGGCATGTCGGCTGCGACGGATCTTTCGCCGTAAGCGGAGTGTCGCGGTCGCGGCTTGCGCCGCTCCTACAGCTAGCGCGCCGCTACAACGAAGCCACTGTAGGAGCGGCGTGAGCCGCGACCGCGACAACGCAACCACGACGAAACTCCCGACGCGCGCGACAAACGACAATCGCGGCTCACGCCGCTCCTACGTCCGCCGCACGCTCCAACACGATCACCGCGCCGCCGCCTCCGTCCGCGCCGTCGCCAGATACCGGCTCGGCGGCATCCCGATCAAGCGCTTGAACATCGTCGTGAACGCCGACGCGCTCTCGTAGCCCAGATCCAGCGCCAGCGGCGTGATCGCCTCGCCCGCCGCCAGCCGCGGCAAGGCGGCGAAGATCGCGGCCTGCCGGCACCACTGCGCGAAACTCGTGCCGGTTTCGGCGCGAAACCGCCGGGTGAAGGTGCGCCGGCTCATCGCCAAATCGCGGCACCATTCGTCGATGCCGTCGTGCGGCGAGGGATGCGCGAGGTAAGCGCGGCAACGCGCGGCCAAACGCGGTTCGGCCGGAAAGGTGATGTCCAACGGCAGCACCGGCGCGCGTTCGATCTCGCGCACGATCAGCGAATAGATCAGATCCGGCCGCGAGCCGCTGTCGGTCTCGGCCTGCAGCGGCAGATCCAAGGTTTCCAGCAACAGTTCGCGCATCAGCGCCGACACCCCGATCACCCGGCAATCGCCCGGCAGCGCCGCGCTGACTTCGGGTTCGATGTAGATGCTGCGGGTGCTGATCGGCGCCAGCACGTGCACGTCGTGCGGCATGCCGGCGGGAATCCAGGCCGCGCGCTCGGGCGGCACCATCCAGCGCCCGGCCTGGGTGCCGACCACCATGATCCCGTGCGCGCCGTACAACAGCTGCGAGCGGCGATGGCGATGGCGGGCGATGCGGTGCCCGCTCGGGTACTCGTTCGAGGTCGCCACGATCCGCCCCGGCAGCTGGTCGACCTGACCGGCCAGGACATTGCGCATTGGCCCGATCTCAAAGAATGTTGACCCGAACTATAACGCGGGCAAGGCCGCGCGGGCGTTTACTGAACCGGCCGCCGCGGCATCCCGCGACCGCCGCCCCCTCCCCGCCTCGCCGTCCCGCCCATGACCTCCCTGGATACCTCCTCGCCCACCGTCGTCGCCGACGGCCCGGCCGCGCCGCCGGTGCCCGATTACCAAGCCCCGTCCGCGCCCGCCGCCGAAACCGCCAACAAGATCGCGCTGCCGATCCTGGCCATGCTCAGCGTCTGCCACCTGCTCAACGACATGATCCAGTCGTTGCTGCCGGCGCTGTACCCGCTGCTCAAGCAGAGTTTCCAGCTCGATTTCGGCCAGATCGGCCTGATCACCCTGACCTTCCAGGTGACCGCGTCGCTGCTGCAGCCGCTGGTGGGCATCTACACCGACAAGAAACCGATGCCGTGGTCGCTGGCGATCGGCATGGGCTTCACCCTCACCGGCCTGTTGCTGCTCTCGCGCGCGACCAGCTTTCCGATGCTGCTGCTCGCCGCGGCCCTGGTCGGCTCGGGCTCGTCGGTGTTCCATCCCGAATCCTCGCGCGTGGCGCGCATGGCTTCCGGCGGCCGCCACGGTTTGGCGCAGTCGCTGTTCCAGGTCGGCGGCAATCTGGGTTCGGCGCTCGGCCCGCTGCTGGCCGCGTACATCGTCATGCCGCGCGGCCAGGGCAGCGTCGGCTGGTTCGCGTTCGCGGCGCTGGCGGCGATGCTGCTGCTCAGCCGCATCGGCCTGTGGTACCGCGAGCAGATTCCGCTGCACCGCAAGGCCGGCGCGCGCGCCTCCGCCGCCGCGCCGCTGCCGCGCAAGACCATCGCCGCGACCATGCTGGTGCTGGGCCTGCTGATCTTCAGCAAGTACTTCTACATGGCCAGCCTGTCGAGCTATTACACCTTCTACCTGATGCACAAGTTCGGCGTGACCGCGCAGAGCGCGCAGGTGCATCTGTTCGTGTTCCTCGGCGCGGTCGCGCTGGGCACGCTGGCCGGCGGCCCGATCGGCGACCGCATCGGCCGCCGCTACGTCATCTGGTTCTCGATCCTCGGCGTGCTGCCTTTCACCCTGCTGCTGCCGCACGCGAATCTGGCCTGGACCACGGTGCTGACGGTGATCATCGGCCTGATCCTGTCCTCGGCGTTTTCGGCCATCCTGGTCTACGCGCAGGAACTCGTGCCGGGCCGCACCGGCGTGATCGCCGGCCTGTTCTTCGGCTTCGCCTTCGGCATGGGTGGCCTCGGCGCCGCGGCGCTGGGCCAGCTGGCCGACCACGTCGGCATCGAAGCGGTCTACCGCCTGTGCGCGTATCTGCCGGCGATCGGCTTGCTGGCGTGGTTCCTGCCCAAGCTGGAAAAGCGCAAGGCCTGAGCCGCGCGGCGCGGTCTCGCAGAGTGAGACCGCGCCGGCGTAGCCTGCGCGGATGCACCAGACCTCGCTGTTCGCCGCGCAGCCGCAGCATCCCATCCTCGACGCCGAGGGCGGCGTGCGCTACCTGCCCGGCGTGTTCGAGCCGGCGTGGTGCGAGCGCTTGTTCGCCGAGCTGTGGGACGGTGCCGCCTGGAATTCCGAGCAGCGATTGATGTACGAGCGGCTGGTCGAAGTGCCGCGCCGCGTCGCCCGCTACCGCATCGGCCGCGACGAACTGCCGCCGCTGCTGCAAGCCACCGCGCTGCGCGTGCGCGAGACGCTCGACGCGCCGTTCGACAGCGTCGGCCTGAACCTCTACCGCGACGGCCGCGACAGCGTCGCCCCGCACAACGACAAGCTGCACGACCTCGCCCCGGGCCAACCCATCGCCGTGCTCTCGCTCGGCGCGAGCCGGCGCATGACGATCCGCGCCAAGCGCGCGCCGCACGCGACCTGGCATATCGAACTGGAAGCCGGCAGCCTGCTGGTGATGAGCCACGCTTCGCAGTACCGCTACGATCACGGCATCCCGAAAGACCCGGGCGTGGTGGACCCGCGCATCAGCGCGGCGTTCCGCGTGCGGCGCGATTGATCCGCACGCACGACGCAGCCGCATCGCAGCCTCTGTAGGAGCGGCGTAAGCCGCGACCGCGCCCATCCAACTACCGCGAAATCCGCACGGCGGCTTCGCTGTCGCGACAGCGGCTTACGCAAGTAACCGGCGCGAAGCTTGGGGCGTCGGAAAAACCAAAGCCCGGATATCCGGGCTTCGGTGTGTTGAGTGGTATGACGCGACTTCGGTTGATCGCGGCTTACGCCGCTCCTACACGTCCTATCCGCGAAGACGCAACCCGCCTAGCGCCTCACGGCTGCGCGGACGCCGGCGCCGCCGGCGCCTCGTCGCCGGCGGCCAACGCCGCCCAGCGCAGTTCCACGCCGTTGCGCCGGCCTTTCTCGGTCAGCTTGAGTCCGTCGGGATCGACGGTCAGCGTGTAAGCCTTGCCGTCGATGTCCAGTTCGCGCCGCAGCGGTTTGTCGAGTTTGGTCATGGTGCACTCCTGAGCGTTGGGCCTAGGGAACGGAGGGATCGGCGCCGCGGTACCACGCCAGCAAGCTGGGCGGCAGGCGCCGTTCGAGATCGAGCGCGAACGCGCGGTGCGCGTCGAGGGTGTCGAGCAGATTGCGCCGCAACGGCGCCAGCCCCGGGTCGTCGAGCAGCGTGGTGTCGCCTTGCAACTGGGTCAGCAATTGGTCGGCGCGCGCGTACAGCGCATCGCCCTGCCCGTCCAGTTCGCGCGCCAGCCACGCCGACAGCGGGCGATGCACCGCGTAGCCTTGCTCGCGCCAGTGTTCGGCTTCGGCCTGCAACTGCGCGTAGGCGCCGCGGTACCACTCGCCCAGGCCCGCGGCCTGCTCGCGCACGGTCAGCGGCGCGGGCGCGTTGTGCTCGCGCAAGCGCGTGTGCAAGGCGTGCTCGAGCGAACGCGCCTCGCGGACCTTATCGACTTCCAGGGCGAAGGCGCGCTCGAGATCGAAGAATTCGTAATAACGCGGCTGCAAGGCCTGCGCCCGCTGCAACGGATTGCGCGAGTGGCCGATCTTGAGCAGGTCTTCGTACGCGCAAGGCAGCACGTACAAGAACGCGCGGCCCTCGCTGACGCCGGCGGGGCGGTCGGGTTCGCGGCTGCGCAGGAAGGACATGGGCCGATCATCCCTCAGCCTTTGCGAGCGCGGTGTGCACGTCGCGGCAAAACCGAGCGGCCACCGGCCTTGGTTCACGTTTCCTCACCGCGCCGGCCTGTGGCCGGGCGCTCAGACCCGGTCGCGCGCGCCGCGCACGCCGTCGTGCTGGGCACAATGGGCGCAGCAATAGAACCGGCCGTCGTGCTCGACGCCGTGGCCGACGATGCGGCAGTCGCAATGCGCGCAACGCGGCGCCAGCGCGTGGATGGCGCATTCGAACGAATCGAAGGTGCCGGACCGGTCGGGCATGGTCACGGTGAAGGCTTTGTCGTAGGCATTTCCGCAGACGTCGCAGGTAGGCATGCGGTCGCTCCCGCGCGCTCGCGGCGCGCTGTCGTGATGGGTTTCGCAGGTCCGCGCGGACCGAGCCGGTTCAATCGGTCCCGCTCAATCGGCCCGGCTCAATCGGTGAACTTTCGCTCCGCCGAATGCACCGGACGGATCCGCGCGATTTCGTCGATCCATAAGTAATCGCTGCGCCCCGTCGTGGGATCGTCGATGCGGACCACGGCGTTGACGCCTTCGTTGCCCTCGGGATCTAGGAAGGTCTGCAAACTGGGACGCGTGGTCACCACCGCCGCGCGCCAGCTTCCGTCGATCAGTTGCAGATCGACCAATCCTTCGTCCGGCAATCCCGCGACCAAGGCCGTGAGCCGCTCGATCTCGGCGGCGTCGCGGTAAACGCGGTCGGCGAGCTGAGTCATGGAACCTCCCGAGTGTCGGTGGCGCCACGCCGCGGCGGCGCGGGCGCGGCTGCGGCGTGCGTTCATCGCTCACTGCCGGCCCGCGCGGCGGCGCGGTTTACTTGCGCGAATGCGAGGCCATCAAGCCGGTGGTGTCCACCTTCTTGACGCCGTCGATGTTGCGCGCGATGGACGCGGCCTTGTCGGCCTGGGTCTTGTCGACGCTGCCCGACAGCTTGACCACACCGTTGACGGTCTCGACCTTGATGTCGGTGCCCGGCACGCCGTTGGTCGCCATCAACTCGGTCTTGACCTTGGTGGTGATCCAGGTGTCGCTGACCGGCTGCTGCGAATCGTTGCTGGCCGCCGCGGCGGCCGGATCCTGCGCGCCGTCGGCGCGGGTGCCGGCCGTTTGCGCATGGGCGCCGCCGGCGAGAGCCAAACCGAGCGCGGCGACGGCGATGAAGACGGTTTTCATGAGGCGTTCCTCCGAAAGTGGCAGCACTGCGCTGCGGAAGGCGTTGCGGGCGAGCGGTACGGGCCGGGCGCGGGTCGCTTCAATGATGATCCTTGCGTCCCGAGCCGGACTTCTTGCCGCCGTGGTCTTGCTTATTGACCGTGCGCCAGGCGCGCTCCTGCGCTTCCTCCTTGGGCACGCCTTCCTTGCGATAGCCTTCTTCGATGTGCTGGGCCTGACGTTTCTGCTTGTCGGTGTAGGACGACTTGTCGCCGCGTGACATGGTGGGTCTCCGCTGATGCGGGCCGCGCTCGGCGGCCGATGCTGGGGCGAACCGCGCACGGCTCGTGGATCGACGGCGCGAGCGCATCGGCGTCGCGTTGTCGCAACCCACGCTAGCGGCCGCGCGGTTAAGCGATCAGAATCGGAGCGTTAACGCGAAGTGGCGGGTTCATGCGCGCGGCGTCACGGTCGCCGAAACGATGCAGATGGGAGGACGCCAGGCATCGGGCCCGATGTCGCGGACCGGATCGCAAATCCAAGCGCGGCGTCGGGCCGGTTGTTCGCCTGCCGCAAAGAGGCGAAAGCACTAACGTTTCGGGCGGGCTTTTCCGTCGCCCGGGTCTTTCGACCTGCGCTCCTCGTCGCGCCGATCCAGCTCCGCCCGCAGCTCGTCGTCGGTGCGTTCGAGCTCCGCCTCGACCTCATCGCCGCCATCGTCGCGTCGGCGCTTCGCCTCGTCGCGCGCCTTGCAGGCTAGATCCTCATAACGCTTGCGGAAACGCTCCAACGAGTCCTCGTCGAGCTCTTCCAGGTCCAGCAGCGCGTTCTCGGCCGCGCGGGTGGCGCGGATCAGCTCGTCGAGCTTGATCTGCACCGCCGCGGCGTCGCGGTTCTGCGAGTTCTGGATCAAAAACACCATCAGGAACGTGACGATGGTGGTGCCGGTGTTGATCACCAGTTGCCAAGTGTCGCTGAAACCGAATATCGGCCCCGACACCACCCATACCAAGACCACCAGCACCGCCAAGCCGAAGCACAGCGGGTGCCCGGTGAAGCGCGAAGCCGCCTTGGCGCCGCGCTCGAAACTGCGGCGCATGAGGTTCATCGGCGGCCGCGCTCGCGCTGCAAGCGTTCGCAGGCCGCTTCCGCCACGGCGCGCGCGTCGTTCCAATCCAGGCGCGAAGCGCCGTGCACGCGGCGATAGCGGTCGCGCAGTTCGTCCTCGGCCTGCGGACGGTCCTCGATCTGAGCGCGGACGTAGGCGTCCAGGCCGAGCTTGACCGCGGGCTCGTAATCGCTGAAGCGCAGGCCCGGACGGCCGAACAGCACGCGGTAATGCGCGCGCCAATAGCTCAATTCCGAGTCCAGATCGACCGCGTCGGGCGACAGGCGCGTCGTCGCGGCGGTGGTTCGGCCCGCGATGACGGCGGCGCGGCGGGTCGACAGCGTGTGCGGAGAGTCCAGGCGCATTGCGTTTCCTCGAAGGCTGCGGCGCGAGCACCGACCCGGCGCGGCAGAAACGGTGTGCGAATGCGGCGTAACGATGGGGCGAACGCATCGTCGGCGGTGCGTGCGCGTTGGCGCATTCGCTCGTTCACGGTCCCCGGGAACCACCTTGCCACCGCGCGGCGCGAAGAGCGCGTCGATTTCGCGCGGCCGCATTGTTTTCGGATTCAGTTTCGCGCGCGCCAACGCGACGCGAGAATCGCCGCGAATACGATGAATCGCGCCGCCAGGAACGATTGCGCGCATGACATGGCGCTGGTTTTACGATTTCTTCCGCTTCGGCGGAACTGCGTCGCGCTTTGGCGCTGAATCGCTCAGGCGCCGCCGCCGGTCGCCTCAGCGCGCGCCGAGCCCCAAATTGCGCATGACTTCGTCGATGCGCGAGTCCGCGGCCGCGGCGACGCTGTCCGGACGGCGCAGCAGCAAACGCTGGATCTCGCGTTGCGCATCGGCGGGCAAGGATTCGATCCACTCCACCTGCCCCGCCAACAGGCTCGCCACCGCGACGCCGTCGCGGAAGGCGATGCGCGCGCCGGGAATGCGCGGCACCTTGGCGCCGGCCAGCACGCTGCCGGTGAGGTTGAGCGGATCGGCCGCCGACACGCAGACGATTTCGCCGTCGTGTTCGCGCGAACGCGCCTGCCGCAACGCGCTGACCGCATCGGGCAGCGCGTATTGCTCGCCGGTCATGCCGCTGACGAAGCGGCCGCCGCGGATTTCGCCGCGCGCTTCCAGCCGCCGGTAGACGCGCAGCAGATCGCGCCACGGCGGCAGCCACGCGGCTTCGCGCTGGATCAGGCGCCAGAACACCACGCCGTAGCGTTCGAGCAAGCGCCAGGCGATGTGTTCGACCGATTCGGCGGCCTGCGCCGCGTCGGCCTGGGCGGAATCTTCCGGCCGTGTCAGCGACCAACGTCCGGCGTCCTGCAGATCGGTCAGCATCGCCCGGCGACGGCGCTGGCCGTGGCTGGCGGCGCGCTTGGACGGCGGCACCAGCAGCGCGCGCAGGCCGGCGTAGCTGTCGCAGGTGATGCGGCCGCGCACCACCAGTTCGCCCAGCGCCTCTTCCAGTTCGGTGCGCAGCAAGTGCGCGGAGCGTTCGAGTTCGTCGAAGAACGAAGCGCCGCGCGCGGCCAGCGCATCGAGCACGCGTTGCGCGCGCGAGGACACCGGCGCCGGATCGGCGTTGCGGCCCGCGGCCCATTGCCAATCCGCCAATGCGCGCCGCGGCAGCAGCACGATGGGCGTTTGGCGCACGCTCGGCACGCCCTGCGGCGCGGCCGGCTCGGCGTTCGCGGCCGCATTGTTCGGCCGCAGGCGCGCCCAGGTCACCCGCCCGGCCGAACACAGTTCGTCGAGCCAACCGGATTCGTAGTCGCCGATGCGCGCCGGCAGCAACTCGCTTTCCCAGACCGAAGCCGGCGCCTCGAAGCCTTCGAGCTGCTCCAGCACCGCTTGCAGCGCCTGCGGGCCGCTCATGCGCGAACGCCGCGACAGCTTTTGCCAGTCGAACAGGAAGCGCGCGTAATCGCGCGGCGCCACCGGTTCGATCTCGCGGCGCAGGCGCCCGACCGTGTAGCGATGGATACGCGCGAGCAAATGCCGCTCGCACCATTGTTCGTCGCCGCCGAGCAGACTGTCGGGCTCGAACCGGCCGCGCATCACGTAGCCTTCCGACTCCAGCCGCAGCAGCGCCAGTTCCACCTCGCCCGGCTCGCGCCGCGCGTCGCCGGCGAGCGTCGCGGCCGTGGTCGGGCCCAGCGCGGTCAGGCGCGAGCGCAGCGTTTCGATCAACGCCGCTTCGGCGCTCCACTGGGTTCGCGCGTACTCCTCCGGCACCTCGACCGCCGGTTCGGCCTGAGCCTGCGGAAACAGCGCCAACGCCTGCGGCAAGCTTTCGGTGGCGACCCACCACGCCGCGGCCGCGTCGTCCGCGCGCAGGCGCAGCGCGGTCGCGCGCCCGGCGTCGGCCAGCGCGCACAGCCAACCCTCCCAGCCGTGCGCCTCGGCCTCGCCCGCGGTAACGAAGCCCAGGCCCATCAAGGCCTCGTGCATTTCGTCGGCGTCGCGCACTTCCGGCCACGCTTCCTCGCGCACGGCCTCGATCGCCTGCGGATCGAGCCGGCCGAGATCGTCGGCGCTGTCGGCGTCGCCGTAGCGCCGCGCCATCACCGCCTGGGTGCGGCGCTCTTCGATCGGCGCGTCGTCGAGGAAAGCGTACGGCTTGGCGTTGAGCGCCTCGGCGGCGATCGGCGACGGCCCGGTGACGTCGCGGCCGACCACGCGGATTTCGCCGGCCTCCAGGCGCCGCAGCATGCGCAGCCAGCCTTCGCTGTCCATCGCCTCATACAAGCAATCGTGCAGGGTCTGTTCGACCAGCGGATGCTCCGGCACCTCGCGCTCGCCGGCCAGATTCTCGGCGCAGGCGACCTGATCGGGAAATACCGTCGCCAGCAGATCCTCGCTCTTCATCCGCTGCAACTGCGGCGCGACCTTCTTGCCGCCGACGAAGCGCGGCAGCGCCAGCGCCGTGGTCGCGACCCAGCGCCAGCGCGCGCCGAACAGCGGCGCGTCGAGCAAGGCCTGGATCAATACGTCTAAGGCCGAGGCCGAATGCAGATAGCGCGCCACGTCCTCAAGCGGGAAGCTGTGGCTGGTCGACAGCGACAGCACGATCGCGTCCTCGGTCGCCGCCGCCTGCAGCTCGAAATTGAACTTGCGGCAGAAGCGCTTGCGCAGCGCCAATCCCCAGGCCTTGTTGACGCGGCTGCCGTACGGCGAATGGATGACGAGTTGGGTGCCGCCGGACTCGTCGAAGAAACGCTCGAACACGAGGGTGTCCTGCGTCGGCACCAGACCCAGCGCGTGACGGGTGCGGCCGAGGTAATCGGCCAACTGCAGCGCGCTGGCGGAATCGAGCGCGAACTCCTGCGCGAGCGCGCGCGCCGCGCCGGCGTTGTCGTCGGCGCGCTGGAACGCGGCATCGGCGGCCGCGCGCAGGCGCGAAACGCTGTGCGAGAGTTCGTCGCTGCGGCCCGGCGCCTCGCCGAGCCAGAACGGAATGTTCGGCGGCAGGCCTTGCGCGTCTTCCACCCGCACCCGGCCCGGCTCGACCCGCAGAATGCGGTAGCTGGCGTTGCCGAGCTGGAACACGTCGCCGCCGAGGCTTTCGACCGCGAAGTCCTCGTTGACGCTGCCGATCACCTGCGCCTCGGGCTCCAGCACCACGGCGTAATCGCCGGTGTCGGGGATGGTGCCGCCCGACATCACCGCGGTCATGCGCGCGCCGCGCCGCGCGCGCACGCGCCCGTGCACGGCGTCGCGATGCAGGTACGCCGCGCGCGGCCCGCGCCGGGTGGTGAAACCGTCGGCGAGCATGCGCACGATCTGGTCGAAGTGCTTGCGCTCCAGGCGCGCGTAAGGCCAGGCGCGGCGCACGCAGGCGAACAGCTCGTCCTCGCCGCAATCGCGCATCGCCGCCTCGGCGACGATCTGCTGGGCCAGCACGTCCAGCGGCGCCGGCGGGATGCGCAACGCGTCGAGTTCGCCGCGGCGCACGCTGTCGAGCAGCGCCGCGCATTCGACCAAGTCGTCGCGCGAGGACGGGAACAGCCGCCCCTTGGGCACGCCGCCGACGTGATGGCCGGCGCGGCCGACGCGTTGCAAGAACGCGGCGATGGCGCGCGGCGAGCCGAGCTGGCAGACCAGATCGACGTCGCCGATGTCGATGCCGAGCTCCAGCGACGCGGTCGCGACCAATACCCGCAGTTGCCCGCGCTTGAGCCGCTGCTCGGCGTCCAGGCGCAGTTCGCGCGACAGGCTGCCGTGATGCGCGGCGACGGCGTCCTTGCCGAGCTTGTCGGCCAGATGCTTGGCCGCGCGCTCGGCCATGCGCCGGGTGTTGACGAACACCAAGGTGGTGCGGTGCTGCTCGACCAGTTCGGCCAGCCGCGCGTACACCTCGTCCCATTGGTCGTGCGACATCACCGCGCTCAGCGGCGAGCCGGGCAGTTCCAGGGCCAGATCGCGGCGCTTGTCGTAGCCGATGTCGACGATGGCGCAATCGGGCGTGCCGTCGGCGGCGACCGCGTCGCTGCCGACCAAGAAGCGCGCGACTTCGTCGATGGGCTTTTGCGTCGCCGACAGGCCGATCCGCACCGGCGGCGCCGCGCACAATTCGCGCAGGCGTTCCAGGCTCAGGCTCAGGTGGCTGCCGCGCTTGTCGTCGGCCACGGCGTGGATTTCGTCGACGATCACCGAACGCACCGTGGACAGCATCGCCCGCCCCGATTCGGAGCCGAGCAGCACGTACAGCGATTCGGGCGTGGTCACCAGGATGTGCGGCGGGCGCTTGCGCATCGCGGTACGCTCGCCGGCCGGCGTGTCGCCGGTGCGCACCGCGGTGCGGATGCCGGGATCGGGCAGGCCCAGGCGCCGCAGCTGTTCGGCGATGCCGGCCAGCGGCGCTTCCAGGTTCAGATGGATGTCGTTGGACAGCGCCTTCAGCGGCGAGACGTAGACCACCTGGGTTTCGTCGCGCAGCCCCTGCTCCAGGCCTTCGCGCACCAGCGCGTCGATCGCGGCGAGGAACGCGGTCAGGGTCTTGCCCGAACCGGTCGGCGCGGCGACCAGGGTGTTGCGGCCGGCGCGGATGTTCGGCCAGGCCAACTCCTGCGCGCGGGTCGGCGCCGGGAACGCGGCGCGGAACCAGGCGGCGATGGCGGGATGGAAGGCGTCTAGCACCATGAGCGGCGGCCTGCCGGCGGCGGCGATGCGGGGAGAGTCCCGAGATGGGGGCGATTGTGGCATTGGCCAGCCTGGGGCCGGGCCGTCTCAGCCGGTGCGACTGAACGATTTACCGGCGCCGATCTCACACCGCGCACCCAACCTTGACCTTACCATCATGGGAACCCACACCCTGTGCGGCATCGAGCCAAACGGGAGTCCCCCATGAGCGCTACCGCCGTACCCAACCCCGCCCTGCAGCGTCTGCGTTTCGACGTGACCGGCATGACCTGCGGCTCCTGCGTGGGCCGCATCGAGAAAGCCTTGCGCGCCCTGCCCGGGGTCGCCGAGGCCACGGTCAATCTGGCCACCGAGAGCGCCGAGGTCGCCCATTCCGGCGCGCTGAGTCCGGCCGAGATCGTCGCCGCGGTGACCGCCGCCGGCTACACCGTGCCGACCCGCGAGACCACGCTGGAAGTGACCGGCATGACCTGCGGCTCCTGCGTGGGGCGGATCGAGAAGGCCCTGCGCGCGGTGCCCGGTGTGATCGCCGCCACGGTCAATCTGGCGACCGAGCGCGCCCGCGTCGAGGCGCTCGGCGGCGTCGAACCGGCGACGCTGATCGAAGCGGTCGCCCGCGCCGGCTATCAGGCCCGCCTGCCGGGCGGCGACGGCCCGGGCGACGGCGGCGGCGGTTCGCCCGCGCACGACGGCCCGGCCGGCGGCGGCGAGGCCGCCCACGCCGGCCACCTCGACGCGCGCGAAGCCCAGGCCCAGGCCGCGCTGTCGCGCCAAACCCGCCACCTGCTGATCGCGGCCGCGCTGACCTTGCCGCTGGTCGCGCCGATGATCGGCCTGCTGTTCGGCAAGCATTGGATGCTGCCGGGCTGGGTCCAGTTCGCCCTCGCCACGCCGGTGCAGTTCTGGCTCGGCTGGCGTTTCTACCGCGCTGGCTGGGCCGCGCTGCGCGCCGGCAGCGGCAACATGGACCTGCTGGTCGCGCTCGGCACCAGCGCCGGTTACGGCCTGAGCCTGTACCACCTGCTGCGCGGCGAAACGATGGCGCTGTACTTCGAGACCTCGGCCGCGATCGTCACCCTGATCCTGCTCGGCAAGTGGCTGGAAGCGCGGGCCAAGCGCCAGACCACGGCCGCGATCCGCGCGCTGCAGGCGCTGCGGCCGGCGCGGGCGCGGGTGCTGCAAGACGGCGTCGAACGCGAGATCGCCATCGCCCAGTTGCGCGTCGGCGATCTGGTCGTGGTGCTGCCGGGCGAGCGCATTCCCGCCGACGGCCGCATCCGCGAGGGCCGCACCCACGCCGACGAATCGCTGATCACCGGCGAATCGCTGCCGGTGGCGCGCGGCGAAGGCGACAAGGTCACCGGCGGCGCGGTCAACGGCGAAGGCCGGATCGTGGTGGAAACCCTCGCCGTCGGCGCGGAAAGCGCGCTGGCGCGGATCATCCGGCTGGTCGAGGACGCGCAGGCCAAGAAGGCGCCGATCCAGCGTCTGGTCGACCGGGTCAGCGCGGTGTTCGTGCCGGTGGTGATCGGCCTGGCCTTGCTGACCTTGATCGGCTGGGGCGTCTACAGCGGCGATTGGAGCCAAGCGCTGCTGCACGCGGTCGCGGTGCTGGTGATCGCCTGCCCCTGCGCGCTCGGGCTGGCCACGCCGACCGCGATCATGGCCGGCACCGGCGTGGCCGCGCGCCACGGCATTCTGATCAAGGACGCCGAAGCGCTGGAGAACGCGCACCGCATCGGCATCGTCGCCTTCGACAAGACCGGCACGCTGACCGAGGGCAAGCCGGTGCTGGCCGAATGGATCGCCGGCGACGGCGACCGCGGCGGCCTGCTGGCGCGCGCCGCCGCGCTGCAATCGGGCAGCGAACATCCGCTGGCCCAGGCGGTGTTGAACGCGGCCGCGAGCGAAAACGTCGTCGTCGCCTCCGCCGCGCAGGTGCGCGCGGTGCCGGGACGCGGCGTGCGCGGCAACGTCGCCGGCGAGGCGCTGGCGCTGGGCAGCACGCGCATGCTCGAAGAGGCCAGCGCCGAGTTCGGCGCGCTGCGCGCGCAGGCGCAGGAGCTGGCCGGACGCGGCCACAGCGTGTCGTGGCTGGCGCGCGAGCGCCTGGGCGCGGCGCCGCAAGTGCTCGGCCTGCTCGCCTTCCGCGACGCCCCGCGCCCCGGCGCGCGCGCCGCGATCGCGCGCTTGCACGCGCTCGGCCTGCGCACGGCGATGATCTCCGGCGACCACGCCGGCGCCGCCAACGCGGTGGCGCAACAGCTCGGCATCGACGACGTGCGTTCGGACGTGTTGCCCGAGCAAAAGGCCGCCGCGGTGACCGATCTCGCCCAGGGCGGCGCGGTGGCGATGGTCGGCGACGGCGTCAACGACGCGCCCGCGCTGGCCGCGGCCGACGTCGGCATCGCCATGGGCAGCGGCACGGATGTCGCGATGCAGGCCGCCGGCATCACCTTGATGCGTACGGAGCCGGCCTTGGTCGCCGACGCCATCGCCATTTCCCGCCGCACCACGCGCAAGATCCGCCAGAATCTGTTCTGGGCCTTCGGCTACAACGTCGTCGGCATCCCGCTGGCCGCGTTCGGCCTGCTCGATCCGGTGTTCGCCGCCGCGGCGATGGCGTTTTCCAGCGTCAGCGTGCTCGGCAATACCTTGTTGCTGCGTCGCTGGAGGCCGGCATGAACGCCGCCGCGCCCACCTTCAGGAGTTCCAAGCCGATGAACCGCCCTCTGTCCGCCCCCGAACTGGCCCAGGCCAAGGCCGAAGGCCTGCACAACATCGGCGAGGCCGCGCAGCTCAGCGGCGTCAGCGCGAAGATGATCCGCCATTACGAGAGCATCCGCCTGATTCCCGAAGCCGGCCGCAGCGTCGCCGGCTACCGCCTCTACAGCGACGCCGACCTGCACCGGCTGCGCTTCATCAAGCGCTCGCGCTCGCTGGGGTTTTCGATCAAGCAGATCGAAACCTTGCTGGGCTTGTGGGACAACCGCTCGCGCGAGAGCGCCGAGGTCAAGCGGCTGGCGCTGGATCACGCCGCGGAGCTGGCCGAGAAGGTGCGCGAGATGCAGACCATGCAGCGCACGCTGGAGGAGTTGGCGCGCAAATGCCATGGCGACGATCGGCCGGATTGTCCGATTTTGGAGGATTTGGCGGCGGAGTGTTGCGGCAGCGGGAAGGCGTAAGGACGCAGTTCGCGCGGGCGCCGAGCGTTGGAAAGATTCGCCGTAGTTGGGTTGTCGCGGTCGCGGCTCGCGCCGCTCTACAGGGGCTGCGGATGGTTCGTTTCCGACTGTAGGAGCGGCGCGAGCCGCGACCGCGACAACGCAACTACGACGCTACCCCCGTCGTCAGTTGAGCTTAGCCACCCAACTCAACGGCGCCCGCTTCATCCACCACCCCACCAGCGCCCACGGCCACCACGGCACGTAGGCCTTGTTCTTCTCCGTCTCGATCGCCCGCGCCAGCAAGCGGCAGCCGGTCGCCTCGTCGATGATGAAAGGCGTGTGCGCCGCCGGCGCGCCGTCGTTCATTTCGGTGCGGATGTAGCCGGGGAAGATCGTGCTGACCCGGATCGAAGGCTTGCGCAGCATGTCGGTGCGGATGCCCTCGGCCAGCGCGGCGACGCCGGCCTTGCTCGCGGCGTAGGCGGTCAAGCCGCCGCGCAGGCCGCGCATCGCGCTCATCGAGGAAATCAGCACCAGGTGGCCCTGGCCCGCGGCGCGGAAGATCTCCATCGCCGCTTCGCACTGCGCCAACGCGGCGAGGAAGTTGGTTTCGACGATGGCGCGGTTCAGCGCGAACTGCCCCTTGCCCACCGGCGCGCCCTGGCCGATGCCGGCGTTGACCACGACCCGGTCGAGGCCGCCGAGTTCGTCGCGCAGTTCGCCGAACACGCGGAACACCGCGGCGTGATCGGTCACGTCCAGGCTGCGCAGGGCGACGCGGATGCCGGGGTGTTCGGCTTCGAGTTCGGCCTTGAGCGCCTCGAGCCGGTCGACGCGCCGCGCGCACAGCGCCAGATCGCGGCCGGCGCGGGCGAATTCGCGGGCCATGCCGCGGCCCAGGCCCGAGCTGGCGCCGGTGATGAGGATGCGCTTGCGCATGACGGACGGCCCTCAGCGGTAAGTGATCAGGCCGTCGCGCGCGTACAGGTGCGCGTGGCCGTTGAAGGTGGACAGGCGCAGGCCGCCGCGGGCGGCGTGCACCTGGGTGTGGCTGGCGTTGACCAGGGTCCAGCTCAGGCGCAGCGCCTGCGCTTGCGGCGCGTCGAGCAGCGCTTGGGTTATCGCCGCGATGGGACCGCCGGAGGTGAAGATCCAGACGTTGCGCGCGCCGCCGGCGGCATCGGCCGCGGCCTGCGCGGCGGCGAGGCAGCGCGCGCGGAACGCGGGCCAGGGCTCGTCGTAGTCGCGGTCGAATTCGCCGCCGGCCCAACGCTGCATCGCCGCGGCGAACAGGGTTTGGAAGGCGCGGTGCGGATCGTTTTCGGCCTTGAGGTCGGCGCGCAGGCGCGCGTGGTCGGCGTATTCGGGACGATGACGGGCGAGGATCTGGACGTGGTCGAATTCGTTCCAGCGTTCGTCGCAAGTCGGGGCCATCGCGCCGCTCGCCCTCGCGGCGGACTCCGCCTGCGGCGACGCCATCGCGCCCAGACATTCCTCGGCGGTTTCGCGATGACGGCGCATGCCACCGCAAATAGCCAGATCGCCCTCGCCCGCCAACGGCGCCAGCGCCGCACCGAGCAGGCGCGACTGTTCGCGGCCGAGCTCGCTCAAGCGGTCGTAATCGTCGGAACCGAACGCGGCTTGGCCGTGGCGGATCAGATGCAGCGTCGTGGTCATGCGCCGCGCCCCTCGCGCGCGATCGCGCGGCGGCAGCGCCAATGCAGGTAGTTCACCGATAGCCAGAAGCGCTTGAACGCCGGGTTGCGGGTCTGGCCGTGGTGATAGCGGTAATAGATTTGCTGGGCGATGGCCGAGAGCCGGAACAGCCCGTACACCTCGTAAAACGCCCAGCTGCGCGGCCGCCAGCCGGTGCGCTCGCTGTAGTAGTCCATCGCCTCGCGCCGGGTCGGCATGCCGGGCAAATGGGTGGGCTGGCGGCGGGTGTCGCGGGCGATGAAGTCGTCGTCGGCCTGGACCCAGTAGGCCAGCAAATTGCCCACGTCCATCAGCGGATCGCCGAGCGTGGCCAGTTCCCAGTCGAGCACGCCGATCACCCGGGTCGGATCGGCGCGGTCGAGCACCACGTTGTCGAAGCGGAAATCGTTGTGGGTCAGGCGGATGGTTTCTTCGCGCGGCAGGTTCTCGCGCAGCCAGGCCATGATCTTGTCGCCGCGCGGAACGTTCCAGGTGCGCGCGTCGCTGTAGCGCTTGCTCCAGCCCTCGATCTGCCGCTGCGCGTAGCCGGCGCCCGGCGCGAGCCCGTCCAGACCGGCGGCGCGGTAATCCACCCGGTGCAGCGCGATCAAGGTGTCGAGCACGTTGTGGGCGAGCGTGGCGACGCGCTCGCGCGACAACTCGAAATCGGGCGGCGGGTTCTTGCGCAGGATCAGCCCATCCAGCCGCTGCATCACGTAGAACTCCGCGCCGATCACCGCCTCGTCGGCGCAGTGCGCGTACATCCGCGGCACGAACGCGAACACCGGCCGCAGCGCTTGCTGGATGCGGAACTCGCGGCCCATGTCGTGCGCCGACTTGGCCTTCTTGCCGGCCGGCGGGCGGCGCAGGATCAGATCGTCGTTGGCGTAATGCAGGCGATACGTCCAGTTCGACGCGCCTCCAGCGTATTGGGTGATTTCCGGCAGCCCTTGCAGATGCGGCAGACGCGGCTTGAGCCACGCGTCGACCGCGGCCGCGTCGAGTTCCTCGCCCGCGCGCACCGGCCGCGCGTCGTCGCGCGCGCCCGCCGCGCTCATGCGGGCCCGCTCGCCGGCTGCGAGCGCGTGCGCCCGCGCCCGCCCGCGCGGCGCATCGCCGCTTCGAACGCGCGGTACGGCAGGAAGCGCTTGAGCAGCCAGAACCGCTTGGCGTCGGGATGGGTGAGGATGCGGAACTCGCCGCGCGCCACGCCCTCGCGGATGCGCGCGGCGACCCAATCGGCGTCGACCTTGGCCTCGGCCACCAGCTTCTTCATCCAGCGCGCGAAACGCGGATCGCGGGTGCGCAGGCTTTCGCCGAGATTGGTGCGGAAGAACGCCGGACAGGCGACGCTGACCTGCACGCCGTCGGGTTCCAGCTCGGCCTTGAGCGTTTCCGACAGCGCCACCACCGCGGCCTTGGTCGCGTTGTAGGCGCCGGCGAACGGCGGATGCACCAGCCCGGCCATCGAGGCGATGTTGAGCAAAGCGCCGCCGCGCTGGCGCTTGAACATCGGGATGAAGGCCTTGCAGCCGCGCACCACGCCGAGCAGGTTGATCTCGACCATCCACTGCCAGTCGGCCAGCGGCATCGATTCGACCGGCCCCATGTCGGCGACGCCGGCGTTGTTGATCACCAGATCGGCGCCGGCCCAGTTCGCCTGCATCCATTCGGCCGCGGCTTGCAGGTCTTCCTCGCGGGTCACGTCGCAATGCAGGTAATAGGCTTCGGCGTTCAGCGCGCGCAACGCCGCCAGGGTTTCCTCGCCGCGCGCGGCGTTGACGTCGCCGATCAGCACCCGCGCGCCGTCGCGCGCATAGCCTTCGGCCAGCGCGCGGCCCAGGCCCGAAGCGCCGCCGGTGACGAAGACCCGTGGCCGCGCGCTCATGCCGCCTCCTGCTTGCGGCCGAAGCCGTACTTCGCCAGTTCCACCCGCGCCACCATCGCCCGATGCACTTCGTCGGGGCCGTCGGCGATGCGCAGCGCGCGCGCCAGCACGAACAGGCCGGTCAACGGCGCGTCGTGGGACACGCCGGCGCCGCCGTGGATCTGGATCGCCTGATCGACGATCTCCTGCAGCATGTTCGGCGCGACCACCTTGATCGCGGAGATTTCGCTCATCGCCTGTTTCACCCCGAAGCGCTCGATTTTCCAGGCAGCGTACAAGGTCAGCAGGCGCGCCTGATCGATCGCCATGCGCGCCTGCGCCACCCGTTCCAGATTGCCGCCCAGGCGCAGGATCGGTTGGCCGAAGGCCTCGCGCCCGGCGCCGCGGCGGATCATCAGTTCCAGCGCCCGCTCGGCCGCGCCGATCGCGCGCATGCAGTGGTGGATGCGGCCCGGGCCGAGCCGGCCCTGGGCGATGGCGAAGCCCTGCCCCGGGCCTTGGATCAAGTGGTCCAGCGGCAGGCGCACGTGGTCGAAACTGACCTCGCCGTGGCCGTACGGCGGGTCGTATTCGCCGAAGGTCGGCAGCATGCGTTCGATCCGCACGCCCGGCGCGTCGAGCGGCACCAGCGCCATGCCGTGGCGCGCGTGCGGCGCCGCATTGGGATCGGTCAGGCCCATGAAGATCGCCACCCGCGCGTCGGGATGGCCGATGCCGGTGGACCACCATTTGCGGCCTTCCACGACGATTTCGTCGCCCTCGATGCGGATCTGCGCGCGCATGTTGGTCGCGTCCGACGAGGCCACGTCCGGCTCGGTCATGCAGAACACCGAGCGGATCTCGCCGTCCAGCAGCGGCTTCAGCCAGCGCGCTTTCTGCTGTTCGCTGCCGTAGTGGTAGAGCACTTCCATGTTGCCGGTGTCGGGCGCGTTGCAGTTGAAGAGTTCGGCGCAGAACTCGTAGCGGCCCATCGCTTCGGCCAGCGGCGCGTAGTCGAGCACCGACAGGCCGGCGCCGAGTTCGGCGTCGGGCAGGAACAGATTCCACAGCCCGGCCTCGCGCGCCAACGCCTTGAGTTCGGCGATGCGCGGATGCACGCGCCAGCGGCGCCAGTCGGCGCCGGCGTTGAGTTCGGCGTTCTCGCGCCGGTAGTGCGCGTCGAACGGGGCGACGTGTTCGTCGATGAAGGCTTGCAGGCGGCGCAGATAGTCCTGGCTGCGCGCGCTGGGGGCGAAGTCCATGGCGGAGGGCTTCCGGGCGCCGGGACGCTCCGGCCGCCTTCATCCTAGGCGCGCGGCCGGCATGAATGAAGTGATCTTTGCTAACGTTCGCCTATGAACCAGATTCATGCCCGTAGCGAGCAGCTCGACCTCAACCTGCTCAAGGTGTTCGAGGCGGTCTCCCGCGAGCGCAATCTCAGCCTCGCCGCGCAGGCGCTGTATCTGACGCCGTCGGCGGTCAGCCATGCGCTGGCGCGGCTGCGGCGCCAGTTCGACGACCCGCTGTTCGTGCGCGACGGCCGCCGCATGAGCCCGACCGCGGCCTGCCAGCGCCTCGCGCCGCCGCTGCTGGAAACGCTGGCGCGGCTGCGCGAACTGCTGCAGCACCGCGACCGTTTCGAGCCGGCGTCGAGCCGGCAGTCGTTCCGTATCGGCATGCCCGAGGCGACCGAGACCGTGCTGCTGCCCGCGCTGATGCGGGCGCTGCGCGCGCAGGCGCCGGGCGCGACCTTGGCCAGCGTGGCGCTGCCGCGCCGCGACCTCGGCCGCGAACTGGCCGCCGGGCAAGTCGATCTGGCGGTGGACGTGGCTCTGCCTGTGCGCGATCCGGTGCGGCATCGGCCGCTGTTCCAGGACGGGTTCTGCGTGGTCCTGCGCGCCGATCATCCGCTGGCGCGGCGCTTGAGCCTGAAGCAGTACCTGCAAGCGCGCCACGTCGCGGTGTCGGCGCGCGCGACCGGACAGGTGATCGAGGATCTGGCCCTGCTCAACCTCGGCCTGCAGCGCGACATCGCGCTGCGCTGCCGCAGCTATCACGCCGCCTGCGCGGTGGCCGCGCACTCCGACGCGCTGCTGACCTTGCCCGAAAGCCTCGCCGCGCGGATCGCGCCGGACGGCGGGCTGGCGCGGGTCAAGCTGCCGTTCGCGCTGCCGGCGGCGCAGTTGCATTTGTATTGGCACGCGAACAGCGAGGCGGACCCAGCGAATGCGTGGTTGCGCGGGTTGGTGAGCGCGGCGTGCGCGGATGCGTTGGGAGAGTGAAGCGCTGGCTGCGGCTTCGTTCGCTGCGCGTAGGAGCGGCGTGAGCCGCGACTGCGGCATGACGGCTGCGACGGGCTTTCGACGTGATCGCGATGGCGCGGTCGCAGCTTGCGCCGCTCCTACAAGGGGCTGCGGCTGGAATCGTTTGCGGCTGTAGGAGCGGCGTGAGCCGCGATTGCGGCAACAAAGCTACGGCGAAACTTTCGTCGTGACCGCGATGGCGCGGTCGCAGCTTGCGCAGCTCCTACAGGGGCTTCGGTTAGTTTCGTATCCGACTGTAGGAGCTGCGCGAGCTGCGACCGCGGCAATCGGCTACGACGCAACTTTCGCAGTCGTCGTTTTGGCGCGGTCGCGGCTTACGCCGCTCCTACCCACGTCGAAAGCCGCGCGGGCTCAGAACTTCCACCCCACCGACACCGCGACCTTGTCGTCGGCCAGCTTCTTGTCGTCCAGGCCTTCGGAAATATTCGGGCCGTAGCTGGAGGTGGTGGTGTATTGCAGCTCGGCGTGGAACGGGCCGAAATCGCGGGTCACCGCCAGCAGGTAGTCGTTGTAGCTGTCGCCGAGCGGGTCTTGCAGGTCGTAGTAGCCGACCTGCACCTTGAGCCCGAAGCCGCTCTCGCCCAGCGGCCATTCGCCGCCGACGTTCCAGTAATAGCCCTTGCCGCCGAGGCCGAAGATGTCCGGCGAATAGGCCAGACCGACGTGGTAGTGCTCGGCGAAGCTCAGCGTGCCTTCCAGTTCGGTGTAGTCGTAGTCGAAGCCGCGCTTGGCGCCAGGATAGGCGGCGCGGGTCAGGACCACGTCGAGGTCCAGGCCCGGGCGCAGTTCGCCGGCCCAGCCGACATAGCCGTCGAGTTCGTAGTGGACGCCGTCGTTTTCCTCGCCGGGCGCGGTGAAGTCGATGCTCGAACCCCACAGGCCGGCGTAGAAGCCGCTGCGGTGCTCCAGGTTGATTTCGGCCTGCAGCGCCGGGTCTTCCTGCGTCTGGGAGACGCCGCGCCAGATGTAGTCGCTCATCAAGGTGACGCCGCCGCGCACGTTCCAGTCGCGCTCGCTCTCGCTGGCCCGGTCGCCAGCGTCCTGCGCGGCGGCCCAAGGCGCGGTGACGGCCAAAACGGCGGCCAGCAGCAGTCGGCAGGCGCGCGGGCGCGGGTGGAGGCGGCGGTCGGACATGGGGAATCTCCCTGAAAAAACGCTGGTTGCGGCGAAGCGGCGGCGGCGGATGAGGCGGCTGGAACGGCCGGCGGCCCGGGCGGGGCCGGCGGGTCGGAGCGCGACGATACAGCATGGGGCCAGGAGATAGCGGATAGGAGGTAGGAGATAGCCAAAGCCGCGCTTCCGCTACCTTCTACCTCCTACCTCCTACCTCCTACCTCCTATCCGCTATCTCCCAGCCCCAAAACCGTCGCGGCCGCGTGAAGGCCCACGCCGCCCGCGACGAAAACGCCGTGAAAATCCCCCGACGCGTTGACACCGCGCGGCCCGCCTTCGAACATTCCCGCCTACGCCCTGCCCCGCGCTCCGCCCGCGGGCCTGCTTTCCTGGAGATTCGCCGTGACCCTGCGCCTCGCCCCGCTCGCCTGCGCCGTCCTCATGCTCGCCGCTTGCGGCGGCAAGCCCGCCGCCGACGCCAACGCCCCCGCCGCCAAGCCCGGCGCCGAGGAGAAGGTGCTCAACGTCTACAACTGGTCGGATTACGTCGCCGACGACACGGTCAAGAACTTCGAAGCCGCCAGCGGCGTCAAGGTCAACTACGACGTCTACGACGCCAACGAAACCCTGGAAAGCAAGCTCAGCGCCGGCGCCTCGGGCTACGACGCGGTGTTCCCCTCGGCGCGTCCGTTCGCCCAGCGCCAGGTCAAGGCCGGCCTGTACGCCAAGCTCGACAAGAGCAAGCTGCCGAACTGGAGCCACCTGGATCCGCAGTTGCTGCAGAACCTCGCCTCGATCGATCCGGGCAACGAGCATCTGGTGCCGTACATGTGGGGCACCACCGGCCTGGGCCTGAACCTGGACAAGATCAAGGAAGCGCTCGGCGACAACGCGCCGCTGGATTCGTGGTCGCTGCTGTTCGATCCGGCCAACGCGGCCAAGCTCGGCAAGTGCGGCATCACCGTGCTCGACGACGATCAGGAAGCCTTCGGCGCGGCGCTGATCTGGCTCGGCCGCGATCCCAACGCCGGCGCCGCCGACGAGATCGACGCGGTCAAGAAGGTCTACGCCGCGATCCGCCCGTTCGTTCGCACCTTCAACAACGCCGAATACAAGGACGCTTTCGCCAACGGCGACGCCTGCATCGTGATGGGCTATTCCGGCGACATCGCCCAGGCCAGCACCGCCGCGTTCGACGCGGCCAAGAAGGCCGGCAAGCCGGCGCCGAACCTGCGCTTCGTGATTCCGAAGGAAGGCGCGATCCGCTGGGTCGACGTGATCGCGATCCCCAAGGACAGCAAGCACATCGGCAACGCCCACGCCTTCATCGATTACCTGCTCGATCCCAAGGTCGCCGCAGCGATCAGCAACCACGTCGCCTACGCCAGCGCCAACAAGGACGCCGCGCCTCTGGTCGATCCGGCCATCGCCCAGGACCAGGGCGTGTACCCGCCCGAGGCCGTGCGCGCCAAGCTGGTCGATCCCAAGTCGCTGCCCGAGGACGTGCAGCGCCAGCGCGTGCGCGCCTGGACCAGCATCAAGAGCGGGCACTGAGCGCGTGAGCGTTCCCGCCCGCAGCCCCGCGCTGGAACCCTGGCGCGATCCCGCCGCGCAGCCGTTCGTGCGCATCGAAGGCGTGACCAAGACCTTCGGCAAGGTCTACGCCTGCGACGACATCTCGCTCGACGTGTACCGCGGCGAATTCTTCGCCCTGCTCGGCGGCTCGGGCTCGGGCAAGAGCACCCTGCTGCGGGTGCTGGCCGGGTTCGAATCGCCCGATCGCGGCCGCGTGCTGATCGACGGCATCGACGTCACCGACCTGCCGCCGTACCAGCGGCCGGTCAATATGATGTTCCAAAGCTACGCGCTGTTTCCGCACATGAGCGTGGCCCAGAACATCGCCTTCGGCCTCAAGCATTCCAGCGGCGGCGCCAAGCCCGGCGCCGGCGAGATCCGAGACCGCGTGCAGCAGATGCTGGAACTGGTGCGCATGCCGCAGCTCGGCAACCGCAAGCCCGACCAGCTCTCCGGCGGCCAGCGCCAGCGCGTGGCGCTGGCGCGCGCGCTGGCCAAGCAGCCCAAGCTGCTGCTGCTCGACGAGCCGCTGGGCGCGCTGGACAAAAAGCTGCGCGAGCACACCCAGTTCGAGTTGGTCAGCATCCAGGAACGCGTCGGCACCACCTTCATCATGGTCACCCACGACCAGGAAGAAGCGATGACCATGTCCTCGCGCATCGCGGTCATGGACGCCGGCCGCATCGTCCAGGTCTCGACCCCGGCGGTGTTGTACGAGTATCCGTCCACGCGCTTCGTCGCCGAATTCATCGGCGGCATCAACCTGCTGGAAGGCCGCGTGCTCGGCCAGGACGGCGACGGCGACCTGCGCATCCAATGCGACGGCGTCGGCGGCGAACTGCTGGCGCGCCATCCCGATCCGTTGCCGGAAGGCACCTCGGTCGGGATCGCGGTGCGGCCGGAGAAGATCGACGTGCACGAGACCAAGCCGGAAGGCTTCGACAACGCCGTGGCCGGCAAGGTGCGCGACATCGCGTATCTGGGCGACGTGTCGATCTACCACGTGCAGACCGAGGCCGGCGCGGTGCTGCGCGTGCAGGAGACGCACGTGGCGCGCAGCTCGGAGCCGCATTACGACTGGGACGATACTTTGTGGCTGTCGTGGGATGCGGCTAGCGCGGTGGTGTTGACGTCGTGAGTGGCGGACTTACGCATTCGGCGTTCCTCAGCGCTGCGCCGGCGGAGGTGCTGTCGTGAGCGCGCAGGAGCAAAAACGCGGCTCGGGGATTTGGGGTTTCTGGGGGGATGTCGTTGATAATCTCTTCGGTTGGTTCCGCTCGGTAGGCGACGAATTCCGCACCCGCCGCGGCCGCCTGCTCGTCACCGCGATCCCGATGCTGTGGCTGGCGCTGTTCTTCTGCGTGCCGTTCCTGATCGTGCTCAAGATCAGCTTCGCCCAGTCGGTGTTCGGGCAAGTACCGCCGTACACGCCGCTGCTGGAGACCGCCGAGAACGGCGGCACCACCCTGCGCCTGCACGCGGCCAACTACGCCGCGCTGCTGGCCGATCCGCTGTACGTGGCCGCGTACCTGAAGTCGCTGCTGTTCGCCAGCGTGTCCACGCTGTGCTGTTTGCTGCTCGGCTATCCCATCGCCTACGGCATCGCCCGCGCGCCGCGGCTGTGGCGCCTGCTGCTGTTGGTGCTGGTGATCCTGCCGTTCTGGACCAGCTCGTTGCTGCGCACCTACGCATTGATCGGCCTGTTGCGCGCCAACGGCTGGCTCAGCCAGACCCTGGTCGGCCTGGGCCTGCTCGAACCCGGGCAGGCGGTGCTGCACACCAACCTCGCCGTCTACATCGGCATCACCTACAACTACCTGCCCTTCATGATCCTGCCGCTGGCGGCGACGCTGATCCGCCTGGACTTCACCCTGCTGGAAGCCGCCGCCGACCTCGGCGCGAAGCCGTGGCAGGCGTTCCGGCGGGTGACCTTGCCGCTGTCGTTCCCGGGCATCCTCGCCGGCAGCTTGTTGGTCTTCATCCCCGCGGTCGGCGAGTTCGTGATTCCCGACGTGCTCGGCGGCCCCGACGCGCTGACCATCGGCCGGGTGCTGTGGACCGAGTTCTTCACCAACCGCGACTGGCCGCTGTCGGCGGCGATCGCGGTGGCGATGCTGTTGCTGATCGTGCTGCCGACCTTGCTGTTCGAGTACATCGAAAACCGCCGCGTCGCGCGCGAGGCCCAGTCGTGAAGCGGCGGCCGTTCGCGCTGTACACGATGATGGCGCTGGGCTATGCGTTCTTGTACCTGCCCATCGTCTCGGTGATCGTCTATTCCTTCAGCGGCTCCGACCGCGCCACCACCTGGGGCGGGTTCTCGCTGAAGTGGTACGCGGCGCTGGCGCAGAACGAACAGATCCTCGAAGCCGCGCAACGCAGCCTCATCATCGCCGCGATCTCGGCCACCGCCGCGGTCGCGCTGGGCACCGCCAGCGGGCTGGCGCTGTCGCGCTTCGGCAAGTTCCCGGGCCGCGGCATCCTGAGCCTGATGAACTCGGCGCCGATGGTGATGCCCGACGTCATGCTCGGCCTGTCGTCGCTGCTGCTGTTCGTCGGGCTGCAACAGCTGTTCGGTTGGCCCGAACGCGGCATGATCACGATCACCCTCGCCCACATCACCCTGACCGCGTGCTACGTCACCGTGGTGGTGCGCTCGCGCATGACCTCGATGGACGCGAGCCTGGAAGAAGCGGCGATGGACCTGGGCGCGAAACCGTGGCGGGTGTTCTTCGTCATCACCCTGCCGCTGATCGCGCCGGCGCTGCTGGCCGGCTGGCTGCTCGCCTTCACCTTGTCGCTGGACGATCTGGTCATCGCCAGCTTCACCTCCGGCCCGGGCTCGACCACGCTGCCGATGCTGGTGTATTCCAAGGTCAAGCTCGGCGTCACCCCCGAGATCAATGCGCTGACCACGATCATCGTGGTGCTGGTGGCGATCGGCGTCAGCCTCGCCGGCGTGCTGATGCACCGGCGCGAGCGCAAGCTCGCGCGCAGCGCGAACTGAGACTCGCCCATCGCCGCGCCGCGTGCGCGGCGACACGCGCATTCATGCGCGCGTTCACACCCGTGCAACCGGCGCGACACGTGGCTTTGTTCTCCTAGCACGCGGGGAACGAGCGCGTCGCGACGCTGCGCATCACCCGGCCGACGCCACCGGCGCGATCCGGCCAACTGGTCTTTCACCTGCACTCTCACCCGGCCGCGCGATGCGGCCGTTGCCGTACGCCGTACGTCCGAGTTCCCCCGGATGCTCCGCATCCGCGCCGGTTCCATTCAACCTTCAAGGAGACAACTCATGGACTACGCAATCCGCGCCAAGGCTTTCGCCGCCGCCCTCGCGCTCGGCCTGGGCCTGCTGGCCGCTCCGCACGCCGACGCCGCCAGCCAGTGCAAGACCGTCAAGCTGCTGCCGGGCGTGGTGCAGGTGTACGCCACCGTCGACGCCACCGCCGCCGCCGATACCGCGTTCTGCACCGCCGACTTCGCCTGCCCGACCGGCTCGAACAAGGTCGAAGTGTTCGGCACCGCGCTGTCGACCAGCCGCGACGCCGTGGTCGCGGTCGACAACACCGCCAACCTCAGCAGCGGCGAGCAAGTGTCGGCCAACTGCATCGGCAACCAGGTCGTCAACGGCAAGAGCATCGTCGTCAGCACCTGCAACGCCAAGGCCGAAGCCCCCGCGAACAAGGGCACCGCCGACACCTCGGCGTGCTCGGTGTACGCCGAAGGCCCGGCCGGCAGCCGCACCGGCGCCAACGCCACCTGTTTCTGCGGTACCTGATCCAACGCGAACGCTGGGCCTCCGGCGCGAGCCGGAAAAGAAAAAGCTCCCCGATGCGACCGGGGAGCTTTTCTTTTATGCGACCGCTCCTGCGCGGCGGCGGCTTTCCGTGCCGCCGCCGCGCCCGCGATCAGTTGATGCAGCTGTTGATCGAACCGACCGCCGAGCTGCGGAACAGCGAGTTGCCGTCGATGTAGGCGTAGCCGGTCGGCAGCGCGACGCGCAGATCGGTGCCCGAGGGAACCGGAGCATAGAACTGCTTGAACAGGTTCTTGAGCGCCGTGGCCTTGGCGCCGTTGCCCGAGTAGTAGGCGCCGACGTAGGTCACCGCGGCGATCGGATAGGCCGACGAGATCACGGCGTTCGGCGCGACCAGACGCAGGCAGTTGCGCTGCGGAGCCGGGATGGTCGAGGAAACGTCGGCGACGGTGGCGCCGTCGAGAACCTTGGCCGACAGCAGGCTGGTCGGGGCGATGCTGACCGGAGCCGGAACCGTGTTGCCGTTGACGACGGTGGTGCCGAACTTGGCCGGGTCGTAGCCGTTGACCGCGGCGTACATCACGCCCTGGCTCAGCACTTCGGCGATGTCGGCGTAGCCGAACGCGTCGGTGGTGCTCTTGACCTTCGACACCACGCCGTTGTTGCCGGCCTGGGCCGAGGACGCCGAGTAGTTCGGCAGGGCCAGCGCGGCGGCGGTGGCGTAGCTCTGGTTCGGCTTGAAGAAGTCGGCGGCCAGGCCGAACTTGCCGTTGCACTGCGCGGCGAGGTAGCTGGTGAAGGCGAACGAGGTGCCGCTGCCTTCCGAACGGTAGACGATGGTGATCGGGTGCGAGCCGGTCAGCGACAGGCCCAGACGCGAGTCGGTCCAATCCTTGATGTCGCCGGCGAAGATGCGGCACACCTGCTCGGTGTTCAGCGCGACCGAGGTCAGGCCGCCGACGGTGTCCTTGAACGGCAGGGCGATGGCGCCGGCCAGGGCCGGGATCTGCACGATCGCGCTGCGGGTCGAGGACATATTGGTGATGAAGGTGCTGTAGTCGGCGGTGCTGATCGGCGCGTCGGTGCCGATGAAGTCCGGAGCCGACTGGCCGGTGGCGGCGCTGAAGCCGGCGATGCCGGCCGGCGAGCAAGCGCCGTTGGCGAACACGCCGTCGTTGTTCAGCACCTTCTTGCCGGTGCCGCTGCCGGTCTGGCAGTAGGACACGCCGTCGGTCCCGTAACGGGTCAGGAAGTCCTTGAACACCGGGGTCTTGCCGCCGGTGGAGTTGCCGAACGCGGCGACGCTGAAGGTGACCGCCGGGAAGGTGCTGGTGGTCGGGGTGGCGGTTTCGCGCGACAGCTTAGCGACCGGCGAGGTGCTGTTGTACAGGTCGCCGACGTAGGCCGGAGCCGGGAAGGTGGCGCCGCCGCCGTACAGATCGGCCGCGTTGGCCGAACCGGCGAAGACCAGGACAGCAGTGGCGGCCAGCAGGCCGGCATGAAGCTTGTTGCGATGCACGAGACGTCTCCTTTGAGGTTGCGGGCACGGCGCCCGCGGGATCAATCCGATCGATTCCTATGCAATGCGCCGACGCGCGGCTCGAACGAGGCGGTGTCGGAGCGGCGCCAGGATGGGCGCGGCGTGTGCAAGCGCAACGACCATGCGGGTAAGTATTTATTACATGCCTCAAGTGATTCAGCGGCGTGGATTTAGCTCGATGTCAGTCGTGTTTTCGTAGTCGATGCGAAGGTTTTGTGTCGGTGCGAAGCGCATCGATTACATAGATGACAGCGCTGTCGCGCACTGCGTCACGGCCATGAACGATGAGTCCATGACGGCGTTGCGACGCGTTTCAACTGTCATGTGCGGCGAAATGCGCGCAGGTTTCGTGTGCGCATCGACGGCGCGAAGGGCTCGCAATCGGCATTGCGAAAGTCGTGCGTGGTTCTCATCGGTTCGCAGCGTCGTGGAGACTCTTCGACATTAGAGATCGATGCGGCGATGCGCGCGTTCGTCTTCACCTTGCTTAGTGCGCGAACAGCGGCGCGCCCGCGTCGGGCGATACCGGAAGAAAATCGCTCGCAGCGCATGGCGCGACATCCGCGCTCCCCGCGCTGGATGCGCGAGCCGCATGCGAACTGAAGACGCTAAACGGCCGACGGTCGAACCGACGCGCCGAAGTCGTCGGAGCTCCGCGTCGTTCGGGGGACGGCATTCATCGATGCGAGGGCGATTCGTGAGACTCGGCGTCCTCGCCCCGCACGCATCGCCCCAAAACGAACGGGGCGGCCCAGCGGCCGCCCCGTTCGACTGCGATCCTGCTCAACCCTTCGTCAAGGCGCGTTCGCGCACCGCGGGTCGTTGACGCCGCACTGACCGAACCCGATCACCTGCACCGAAATCACCGCCGGCAGATCGCGCCCGCCCATCGCCGGACGTTTCTCGGCCATCTGCTCGGCCACCGAGTTCACCCCCGCGTTCGCCGACGAGGCCGCGCTCAGCGCGCCGGTGTCGACGTTGCGCGCGACCGGGATGCCGAGGGATTCGCCATCGACCTGGATGTTGTCGGCGTTGGCGATGGTCTGCGCGGCGACGATCAGGTTGCCGCCGATGCGGATGCCCGCGTCGCCGGCGTCGATGGTGCCCCGCGGCGCCACCAGCACCGCGTCGCCGGCCTTGCCGCCGGTCGCGGTCTGCAGGGTCGCGATGCCGGCGCCGGTGACGAGGCCGCGCGCGTCGATGCGGCAGTACTGGTCCACGTCGCAGACGTAGCGCACCGGCGGTTTGTCCGAAGAAGTCTTGGCGCCCTTGCCGGCGTTGATGTCGCCGTTGGAGCTCCAGATCGTCAGATCGCCGCCGCGCTGGGTGAAGATGCGGCTCTGCGCGAGCAGCACGCTGCGGTCGGTGAAGATGCCGATGTCGCCGACATCCAGCGTCAACACGCCCTGCTGGTTGGGGCCGATCACGGTCTCGCCGCGGTTGTTGGTCACCAGCGGCGGCGCAGCCACGCTGCCGACCAACAATTCGCCGCCCGGCCCGAGGATGCGCACGTCGCCGCCCTGCTGGGTCTGCAAGGTCGAACCGCGCATGTCCAGGCGGCCGGTCGCCACCGGCGCATCGGCGCCGTTGGCGCCGCCGTCGAGGCGATTGGCGGTGTAGCCCAGCGCCGACGGGAACAAAGTGTTGATCGCGCGATAACCGGCGGCGTACTTGCCGAACTCGGGGCTGGCCGGGTTCTTGTTGTCGCGGCCGGCGCGTTCGAGCAGGTCCAGGAACACACGGTCGGCCAAGCGCTGCTGCACCGCTTCGGGCAGCTGCGCGAACTCGGCCCAGGCTTGCTGCGGCGACAGCTCGCCGCCATCGCTTCCGGCGTCGCGGCGCTGCTGGCGCACGTAGTCGGCCAACCAGGCGCGATACGCCGCCGATTCCTCGCCGGCCGGATCGAGATAGCGCGCGGCGAACGCGCGCGTGTCGATGCCCGGCGCCACGCCGAAGCGCACCACCAAGTCGGCGCCGTCGTAACCCAATCCCGCGTTGTCGCGATTGCCGATGGTGCGGATACCGCCGCCCTCGGCGCGCAGCTGGTTGAACGCGTAGGCCTCGTTGGCCGAAGTGAACGGCCCCAGGTCGCGCCCGGCCTGGATTTCGAAGCTGCCCGGCCCGCCCAGTTCCAGCCAACCGTAGCGGCTGACCCGCCCGGAAATGCTGCGGCCCAGCGGACGGTCGTACAGATCGCGCCCGGCCAGCACGCGCGTGGCGTCGCTGGCGCGATAGTTCTGCCCGCGCAAATCCAGATCGACGATGTCGCGGCCGGCGCGGATCGTCGCCGGCTTGGGCAGATCCAAGGTCAGCGTGTTGAAGCTCTGCCGCTGATCCGGCAAACCGTTGACGATGTCGCCGAGCGCGTAGATCCGCACCGGCTCGCGGTCGTCGCGGTGCAGGTTGGCGCGCTGGTCGCGGCCGGGCGCGAACACGTCCACGCGCGAGAAATCGAACGCGGTCGCTTCCGGCAGGCTCGACAGCGGCTGCAGCGGCGACGGCATCCACGACGGATCGATATCGAGCAGCCGCAGCGTATCCAGGCGCGGGTACTGCTCCGAATACAGCAGCACGTCGCCGCCCGCGAGCAGGCTCAAACCGCCGGTGGCCGAGGGGAACAGTTGCCCGCCGTTGCGCACGCTGACGTCGCCGGCGATCGCGATCAGGCTGACCGAACTCGGCAGCACCTGCGCGAACAAGGAGTTGCTGCCGATGTTGTACGGCGACTGCGGCCGCCCCGCATCGCGCGCGCCGTAGCCGAACAGCGCATCGCCCAGCGACAGGCTGCCGAGCTGCACGTCGCCGGTGACCGAGGTCGCCGCGAACGAGGCGTTCGCGCCGAAGCGCTGCGAATCGACTTCGCGTTCGCTCAGGCGCGCGTACGACGGGTTGAGCACGCGGCCGATATCGACGTCGCCGGCGGCGCTGGCGCGCCATTGCGCGTCCTGCATCGCCAGGATCGGCGCTACCGACGAGGTCATCGTCGAGACCGAGGTCGAAATGTTCTCGATGTACACCGGCACGCTGAGATCGTAGGACGAGCCGATGCGCCCGCCGGCGGTGAGCGCGCCCGCGCCCTTGGACACGAAGAAGTCGCCGCCGAGCACGTCGCGCCCGGCGTTGGCGATCAAGTCGCCGCCGCCGAACTGGCGCAGGCCGCCGGCGCCGTCGCGCATCCACGTGGTCGGCGAGGACGCCGACACTTCGATCAGATCGCGCCCCGCATCCAGGCGGATGTCGCCGCCGACGCTGAGCAAGCCCTGGGCGAAGGCGCCGAAATTGATCGAGGTCGACAGCGTGCGCCCGTCGTCGGTCGAGATCGTGTTGCCGGTCTGCATCCACGGCCACCAGTACTGGACCAGATAGGTACCGGCGACGCCGCTGCGGCGGCCGTCGCTGTCGCGGATCTGACGGTTGCCGACGATGTCGCGGCCGGCGCGCAGGCTGAGGTCGCCGGCCGCTTCCGGCGTCACCGCGCCGGTCACCGCGATCAGCGCGCCGTTGAGGTTCTGCGGCGAACCCGCGCCTTCCACGCGCGGCCGCGAGGTGTCGGCGCGGGTGCCCTCGCCCGGACGGCCGGCGGTGTAGACGCTGGCCGGCGCGTCGCGGTCGGCGAAGCGCACGTCGCGCGCGGCGACCAGTTCGATTTCGCCGGTGCCGGTGCGCAGCACGTTCGGCAGCAGCAGATCGCTCTGGCCGTTCTTGCGCAGCGTGGTGTGGCCGTCGAAGACGATGTCGGCCGCGCCACTGCCGGCGCGGTCGGGCGCGACGCTGGCGAAATCGGCGCCGGCGACGAAGCGATAGCGGCTGCTATCGCCGCCGAACAGTTGCTGTTCCAGCCACGGCGTCGGCCGCTCGGCGCTGGCTTGCAGGCTCGGCGTGCGGTCGGCGGCGGGCGGCACAGGGCCGAGCACCGGCAAGTACGGCGTCCACGTCATCGGCGGCAGCTCGCCGTTGGCGACGCGGTTGGCCAGATCCAACACGTAGCCGCGATAACGTTCCAGATAGCCGGCGTAATCGCCCGGCCCGGTCGGCGGCGCCGGCTCGGCGATGCCCGCGTCGCCGACGCCGGCGATGGAGATCAGCAGATCGATGAAGCCCATCAGCGAAGTGCCCGGGCCGACGATGCCGTCGAGCGCGCTGTCGGGACGGGTCATCATCCCGAACAGTTCGTCGTACTGGCCGTAGTACTGGCCGGATTCGTCGTTGGGATCGTACTGCGGCGGCTCGGGCAGGAACGCCAGCGAATCGGGCATCGACGGCGGCGTGTTCTGCAGCCATTGGTTGCGCGCGCCGACCGAACCGTCGTAAGTGCCGACCGCGCCGCTGCCAGCGGCGTTGTAGTTGTAGAAGCCGTCGCTGATGCTGGCGGCGATCTGCAGATCGCCGGCCGCGCGCAAGGTCAGCACCGGCGCAGCGCCCTGGTAGCGGAAGTCCGGCGCGTTGCGGTCGCCGGAGTTCAAGTTCCAATTCGTCAGCACGCGGATCGCGCCGCCGTCGCGGGACGCATCGGGGTTCTGCAACTCGATGCCCGGACGCGCGCGGAAATTGGCGATGCCGGCGAACCGCTCGCCGAAGGCGAAGCCCGGATTCTGGGCGAAGCGCATCAGCGTGCCGGCTTCGTGCTTGACGCCGTCGCCGTCGATGTAGCCGTAGAAGCCCTGGTGCGCGGCGTTGGCCGCGTCCGGGGTGAAGTAATGGGTCTTGAGGTAAGTCGCGAGTTGCTCCGGCGTCTGCGGCGCGGCCAGTTCGGCGCCGCTGGCGTCGCGCCACGTTCCGGCCACCAGCTTGCCGTCGGCGCCGTACCAGCCGGCCGGATCGACGATGCCGTCGAAATGGCGCTCGGGATGCGCGGGATCGACCGCATCGGCCGCGCTCCACACCGCATAGGCTTCCAGGCCGACTTCGCGCGCGCCGACGATCGCGGCGGGACTGTCGATCACGACGTTGACGTCGCCGCCGACCAACAGCGGCGCGCGCAGCTCGACCTTGCCGCCCGACAAGCCGCCGGCGCTGCCGCCGCGCACGTCGATCAACGCGTCGCGGCCGATGCGGATGACGCCGGCCGCGTCGCTGAGCACGTTCTGATAACCGTAATCGGCGTTGAGCGTGCCGTCGCTGCGCCCGCCGGTGCCGATGCGCACGGTGCCGCCGCGCTTGTCGGCGGCGCTGCCGTTGGCGAGCAGGCGGCCTTGCAGCTCCACGCCGTGGCGGCCGTACAACTCGATGCGGCCGCCTGCGCTGCCGGAGGCGTCGATGTCGCCGAGCACGCGCACGTTGCCGTTGGCCGCGTCGCGCAGCAGCGCGTCCGCGCCGCCGTCGGCGATCAGGCTGACCTCGCGCGCCTTCAGGGTTTGCCCGGCGCTGAGCTGCAAGTTGCCGGCGCGGCTGCGCACCGAGACGCTGCGGTCGATGCCGCTTTGCGCCAAACGCTGCGCCAGCGCGTCCAGGTCCAGCGCCGAGCCGCTGTCGAGTTCGATCCGGCCGCCCTGCCCCTTCGGCGCCGCGCCCTTGAGCGTGCCGTCGAGCGCGATCGCGCCTTGCGCCGCGAGCAGGCGCAGTTCGCCGGCATCGCCGCCGCCGGCCGCGGCGGACACGTCCAGGCCCGCGCCGGAGGCCAGCGCGATCCCGCCGCGTTCGGCGCGCAATTCGATGCGGCCGCCCGGCGCGTACACCGGCTGATCGAAGATCGCCTTCGGCAGCGCCGACACGTCGATAGCGCTGCCGGCGTCCAGGCGCACGTCGCCTTGGGTCGCGACCAAACTCGCGCGGCCGGAGTTGGCGCGGATCAGCGCGCTGCCGGTCACGCTGGCGCCGCGCAATTCCAGCGCGCCGCCTTGCGGCCGCGCCGCGTCGCCCGCGGCCTCGCCCACGCGCGCCAACACGATCGCGCCGCCGCTGCGCAGGCTTTGTTCGGCGCCGCCCTCGGCCTGGATCAACGGCGCTTGCAGGCGCAGATCGGCGGCGCCGAAATCGACGCTTCCGCGACCACCGGCGGAAATCTGCTTGCCGGCGTCGACCGACACCTTGTCGAATCCGGCGAACTGCGAATCGCCGCCGGTGAAGGCGACCGCGTCGCCGCGCAGTTCGAGCGCGCCGGCGCCGGCCGGCGCGTCGCCGGCCGGGCCGCCCTGCACGCCCAATTCGTTGCCCAGGCTCAAACGCTGCGCGCGCAGGCGCACGCGGCCGCCGTCGCCGCCGAAGCGGCGCGCGCTGAGGTTGAGTTCGCGGTCGCTGTCGACTTCGATGTCGCCGTAGAACGCCATTTCGCCGTAGCTGCGCAGGCTGACCCGCTGCGCCTGACCGAACTGCGCGAGCGTGTTGCGGCCGACCACGAAGCCGTCGTAGTCCGCGTTCGGATCGGCGCTGAACACCACGCGCCCGCTGCTGGCCTGGATGTCGCGGCCGGCGAGCACCGCGCTGGCGTCGACGCGGGCGTTGCCCGAAGCATCGAGCATCAGCGCCGCGCCGCCGTCCACGCGCGCGCCAGCGCCGATGTCGAGCAGGCCGCGCGATTGCGCGAACGCCGGCAAGCCGCGGCGCTGCAGCGTCGCCGCGCCGGCGTTGGACACGCGCAGCAGCGCGCCGTCGCCGCTGATCGCCGGGCGGTTGCTGGCGGCATCGGCGTTCTGGCCGACGCTGAGTTGCAGATCGCCAGCGCCGGCCAGCGCGCCGCGCGCCTGGATCACGCTGCCGTCTTCCAGGCGCACGCCCTGGCTGCCGTCGCCGGCTTTCGCGACCAGCACGATTTCCGGGCCTTGCAGCGGCGAGGCGGCGTCGTTGGACACCAGCACGTCGCGCGCGCGCACCGAGATCGCGGTGCCGTCGCTACCGCGTTCGCGCACGCCGCCGATCAACAGGCTGCCGGCGCCGAGCGCGCTGAGCTGGCCGGCGTCGAGCTGCACGTAGCCCTCGCGCGCGGCTTGGTTGCGGCCGCGGATCTGGATCGCGTCGGCGACCAGATCGATCTGCGCGGCCGCGCCGCCGTCGGCGGCGGCCACGTCCAAACGCGCGGCCAGTTCCAGCGCGCGCTGCGCGCTGAGCACCAGCTGGCCGCCGTCGCGCGGCAGCTGCGGCGCGAAGCGCCCGGCCTTGCTCGCTTGTTCGGAGAAGAACTTGTTGGCGCGGCTGAGCTGGTACTGCGAGTACTGGCCCCACACCGCCGCCGACTGCACGTCGAACAGTTGCGAACGCGCCTCGCGCGCGCCGCTGAGCGCATCGACGTAGTAACCGGCGACGCGGTGGGTGCCGTCGGGCGCGGTCAGATTCTGGCTCGCCAGCGCGTCCTGGCCGCCGCTGCGCTGGACCACGCGGAACGCGCCCGGCAGGGTCGCGTAACGGCCCGGCAGCAAGGTGTAGACGCCGTCGGCCAGCCCCGGCACGCCGGACAGATACACCGACTTGCCGACTTGCCCGCCGCCCGCGCCTTGGCTCAGCAGCGGATCGCTCGCCGCCAGCGGCGACTGCGCGCCCGGCACGATCGCGTAGACCTCGCGCGCATCGGGATACAGCGAGGCGCGCGTGCCGCTGCCGCCGTCGGCGTAGCTGACCGCGTAAGTCGACAACAGATCGCGGCTGCCGCCGGTGCCGGCCACCCATTCGAAGGCTTGCAGATCGCCGCCGCCGGACAGATCGACGCGCGCGCCGTCCTGCAGCGCCAGTTCGGCGCCGTCGAGCGAGATGCGCTTGAGCGGCGGCGCGGTCAGGCGCTGCTCGACGTCGTTGCCGTCCCACTGCAGCGAATCCACGGTCTTGCCGTAGGGCAGCACGCGGCCGTCGAGCGAGACCGAGGTGAGGCTGCCCGGCGCCAGCGTCACCTTGCGGGTCGGGGTCAGCGCGAGCTGGTTGAACAGCGCGCGCGTGGCCGGGTCGTCGGCGTTGGCCGCGCCGAGCACGATCTGCCCGGCCGGCGCGCGCAGGGTGCCGGCCTGCTCGATTTGGGTCGCGTCCAGCAGCAGCTGGCCGCCGGCCGACAGCGGCAGCGCCGCCGCGTTGCCGTTGCCGGCGATGCGGATCGAGGTATCGGCGCGCTGGCCGCCCGCGTCCTTGGCGCCGAGCGCGCGCACGATGAAGGTCTCGCCGGTGGCCGGATACAACTGCGCGGCGCGGAACGACAAATCGCCGCCGGTCAACAGTTCGCCCGGCACCCGCCGCACTTCGTTGGCGATGGTCGCGCTCTGGTATTCGTTGGGCGTATGGAAACGGATGTCGCCGCGGCTGTCGAACGAGGCGTCGGCGAAATTGCGCAGCGCCACGCGGCCGCCGATGTCGATGAAGCCGGCTTCGACGCTGAGCGTCGCCGCGCCGGGCTGGCCCGGCTCCGCCAGCGCGACCGCGGCGTCGCCGCCGAGCCCTTGCAGCGAGACATAGGCCGAACGCAGGCGCGCCGCGCCGCGCTCGCCGCCGGCCTGGAACGCGCGCGCGTTGATCATCAGCGCGCGCGCCGGCGACAGCGTCACCTCGCCGTCGAACACCACCGGTACCACGCCGGGGCCGCGGATCAGGCCGTCTTCGCCGATCCCGACCAACACGGTGTCGATGCCCGAACCGTCGAGTGCATCGGCCTGGAAATGCATCGTGCCCGAAGGCTGGCTGCGTCCCGGCTCGATTACGCCGCCCGCGCGCGCGGCCGCGTCGAGCCGGCTGCCGCTTTGATAGAACACGATCTGCGACGTCGCCAGCGGCGCGCGGCCGCCGCCGAGATCGAGCGGCCGCACGCTCTGCGCGGTCAGCAATTGCACGCTGCCGCCGCGCGCCTGCGCGTCGCCGCCGGCGGCCTGGATGCGGCCGTCGAAGAACAAGCCGCCCGCGGCGGCCAGCACCAGCTCGCCGCCGTCGCTCCAGACCGCGCGCGGCTGCAGCGGCGCTTGTCCCAGCGAGCCGCCGTCGGCCGGCAGATCGAACATCGCGCGGCCGCCGGACAGATCCAGACGCGCGCCCTGCTCCACCACCACGTAACCGCCGTCGTTGCTCAGGCGGATGCGCCCGCCGTCGAGCACCTTGCCGTCGCGCGGCGCGGCGCCGCCGTTCGGCAGCGGCGTCTCGAACGGATTGAGCAAGGCGACGCCGGACACGTCGAGCACGGCGTCCGCGCCGACCCACACCGATTTGTCCGCGCGCCAGTAATCCACTTGCGAGGGGCTGTGCGACGGCGACAGCGCGTTGCTCGAGGTGTCGCCCGACAGATCGATGCTGCCGCCGTGCGCGACCACCGAACCCAGCACGGTGAGCTGCCCGCGCGAGCCCAGGCGCACCGCGCCGCCGGCGTCCACTTGCACCTGCGCGCCGCGCCCCAGAGTCAACGTGTCGCGTATCGCGTCCACGCCCGGCACGTTCTGCAAGGTGCGGCCGGTCGCCGCGCCGGCTTCGAGGAAGAAGTCGGCGGCGTCGCGGTGGTAATCGTCGAGCCGGCCGAACGCGCCGTAGCGGCCGGCACCGCTCGCGTCGAGACCGGCGTAGAGATCGCCGCCGCTGCGCAGTTCGCGCAGCGCGTCGAGGTCGGGCAGGAAGTTGCGCTGCGACACGCTCAGCGGCGTGCCCGCGAGGATGCGCGCGTCGTGACGCGCGACCAGATCGTAGGCGCCGAAGTCGCCGTCGCGGAAGAAGCCCGCGTCCAGGCGCAGGGTGCGCGCATCGGCGGCGAGCGCATCGCCCGCCGCTGCGCCGATCAGGATGTCGCGCGCGTGCAGGCTCAGCGTGCCGCCGCCGGCGAGGCCGCCGCCGCGCAGGTTCTGCGCGCTGAAGCGCAACTCGCCCGCGCCGGGTTCGGCGTCGAACTGCGAGGCCGGCAGGAACGGATTGAGGGTCTGGCCGCCGTCGCGCGGCTGGTACAGCTTCAACGCGATGTCGCCGCCGCGGCCGAGCGGCACGCCGTCCTTGGCCGCGAGCTGGCCGTTGGGCAGGATCCGGCCGCCGCCGGACACGTCCAGCAGCGCGCCCGGATCGAGCACGATCGAACCGCTGGCGTCGCGGCCGGCGCCGTCCAGGCGCGGGTACTCGGACACGCTCAGGCTGATCTTGCCGCCGTCGATATGCGCGCCGCCCTCGCGTTCGTCGGCGACGCGGTCGCGGTCGTTGACCCACTGCCCGCGCGCGAGCAAACGGCCGCCCGAACGCACGGTGATGCCGCGGCGCGCGCCGGCCTCCAGCGCGGGATCGTTCTCGCTGGTCGCGCTGAGCGCGATCTCGCCCGAATCGGCCTGCAAGGTCCCGGCCACGTCGACGCGCGCACCGCTCAGCGCGATGCGGCCGCCGGCGTCGACGCGCAGGTGCGCGTCCTGCGCCACGTCGATGCGCGAGAGCCGGTCGTTGAGTTCGACCGTGCCGAAGCCGGCGCGGTCGAGCGCCTGGGTCGACAACACTCCGCCCTGCCCCTGCGGCAAGCGCTGCTGCATGGAGAAATCCGCGGCCACGTCGGGCACCGCGCCGGCTTGCAGCGTCCACAGGCCGTAACCGCTGCCGGCGACCGACACGCTGAGCTTTCCGCCCAGCGCCGGCGCGCCGCGCGCGCGCTGGTCGCGGCCGGATTCGGCGTTGGCGCGCAGATCGCCGGCCAGCACCAGCCCGGTGTCGACGCGGGTCGCGTCGCTGCCGGCGTCCTGGCGCAGAGTGATGTTGAGCTGGCCGCCATCGCCGCCCTGGGCGTAATCGGATTCGTAATAGCGGTCCGAGCGCCCGAACGACGACAAGAAATACTCGCGCACGTTCCAACGCTGGTGATCGAGCGAGAACTGCCCGGCGAAACCCTGGTACGACTGCGACGGATCCGCACCGGCCAAGCGATAGGTGCGGCCGTCCGCGCCGATCACCCGCGGCGTTTCGACCATGCCGCCCTGGTAATGCAGGAAACCGCCGCTGACGTCGATCACCGAACCGCCGCGGGCGACGAACTCGCGCGCGCTGACGTTGATGGTGCCGCCGTCGATCAGCAACTGGTCGATCCCGCGCGGACGCTGATCGGCGTAGCCGGCGGCGTTGAACAGCGGGCTGCCGACCCAGGCGCGGCCGTCGTCGGTCACGCCGCGCTCGCGCGCGTCGAGCACCACTTTCTTGCGGTAGAACGCGCCGCCGCGCAGCAGCGGCGAATCGGCCAGTTCGTTCTCGCCGACGCGTTCGATGGTGATGAAGTTGTCCGACATCGGCCGCAGCACGTCGGCGAGGCCGGCGACGTTGATCTGCGCGCCGCGGTCGATCTGGATGCGCGCGACTTCGGGTTTGTTGCTGCCGTCGCGCAGCGGTTCCATGCCGACCAGATCGAGCTTGGCGCCGGGCATCAGCAGCAGCGAGTTCTCCTGCATGCGCATCTGCGCCGCGGCCAGCACCGCGCTCGGCGGCTGGAAGGCCTTGTCGGCGGTCGGCGCGGAGGTGGTCGTCTCGCCGTCGCTGTCGGGCAGGATCGCGGTGACCGAGCCGTTGCCGAAGCTGAGCTTGCCGCCGGTGCTGCCGCTCAGATCGCCCGGGCGATCGACGCCGGCCGAACGCGCGTGGTTGGCGGCGACGATGGAAATGCGTCCCGGCCGGCTGACCGAGGTGGTGGTGCCGACGTAGCCGTCCTGGTGCAGGTCGTAGCCGGTCAGCGTCACCGCGCCGCGGCGGCTGGCAACGATGCCGGTATTGTCGAGTCGGCCGTAACCCGCGTTCGGCGCGCTGGCCTGCGGCGCGACGCCGCTGTAGCGCAGGCTCAGCTCGTTGCCGTTGCCCGACGAGGCCGGCGTGGAGAACGCGCCGACCACCGCGGCCAACTGCGCGTGGCCGTCCTCGGCGATCACGCTGCCGGCGTTGCTGAGATTCGGCGCGGCGACCAGGGCGAAACCGCCCGAACCGGTCTTGAGCTGCGCGCCGGCCTCGATGCGGATGTCCCCCGAAGCCTGCGGCCGCGCGGCGCTGCCGCCGGCGAATTCGGCCAGTTCCGACGTCAGCACCGCCACGTCGGCCTTGGCCCGGCGCACACCTTCGCCGATGAAGACGCGGTTGCTCTGGGCGATGTCGTTGCTGAAAAGATTGAGCGAGGACACCAGCAGCGAACGGGTGTTGACCTGGCTGGTGCCGCCGAAGATCACGCCGTTGCGGTTGAGCAGGTACACGCTGCCTTCGGCCTTGATCTGGCCGAAGATTTGGCTGGGCCGGCCGCTGGGATCGTCGACGCGGTTGAGCGCGATCCAGTCGTTGCCGCCGCCGGTCTGGTTGCCGCCGCGCTGGTCGAAATGCACCGTGGTGCGGCGGCCGACGTTGAAGCTCTCCCAGCTCAGGATCGCCTTCTTCTGGGTTTGCTCGATGGTGACGGTGACGTTACCGCCCGCATCGTTGTTCTGGGTCGGCCCCTTGGCGCCGAGCCACAGCTTGGACTGGTTCAAGCGCGGGTCTTCCACCGCGATCGCGCCGGGCTCGAAGCGCACGCCGGCGGCGACCTTGAGGCCGCCCTGGACCAAGCCGTCGGGCACTTGATTGGCCGCGGCCGATGCCGCCGCCGCGGCGCGCGCGGCGACTTGCGCGGCGTCGAGCGCCGAGCGCACCCGCGCGGCCTGGGCGAAGGCGTCGAGCGAGCGCTGCGCCATCTGCTGCGCCTGCACCGATTGCAGCCCTTGCTGCTGCACCGAACGCGCGGCCTGTGCGGCCGGATCGGCGCTGCGGCGCGCGAACGGATTGGGATCGGCGTGCGCGGCGCCGCCGACCAGGGCCAGCGAGATCGCCGCGCTCAGCGCCAACCGGCGCAGGCGCGAAGGACGGCCAGAATCGTTGCCGGCGAGGGGCTTGCGGGTCATGACGGCTTCCTTTGCGCGGGTAGCGGCGACGCGGCGGAGGCGTCGCTGTGGGCGACGCGGTGGAATGAAAGGTGCGTGGTACGGGCGGCGACGGCGCGGCGGCCGTCGCGTGTTGCTGCTTCATCGCCGCGCGGGAGCGGCGCCAGGAACAGCGTTCGCGCCGGCGCGAACGCGCCTTGCGCTGTGGCGCTTTCTGAGGCGTCGTCGGCCGCTCGTGCGCGCATCGTTCAATGCCCCGGCGGCCGCGACAGCGGCGTGGCGGGGAACACGCGTTCGGGGCGCTGCGGCGTGATCGACTTTCCGTACTGATTGCCGAGCCGCTGCCGCGTCGCCGCGGGCACGGCCAGCCCCTGCCCGATCGGCGCCAAGCGCTCGCCGGGCGAATCGGCGGCGTTGTTCGGCGCGACCTTGTCGACTTCGGACTTGATCGCCTCGTTGATGCAGTCCCAGCGTCCGGCTTCGTCGTGGCCGATGCGCACCTGCACGCACGGCGGCGGCGCGGGTTTCGACGCCGGCAGGATCCGCCGCTGCGCCGGCAGCGCCGCGGCGAAACCGAGCAACGCCACCGCCAGCGCCGCGCGCGCGAACGCGCCACGCGCGCCCGCCCCGCGCGAAGCCGCGCGGCGGGCGACGACGGCGCGGGCGCGCGGGTCGCTCATCCGCCGTTCGACGCGGTGCCGGCGGTGCGCGCGGCGGCATCGCCGGCGCCGCATTGGGCGGTCTTGGCGCGCTCGTCCTCGAGCGTGTTCTCCAGCTCGCGCGCGCGGTTCTCGCGTTCGACTTGGCCGAAGCCCAGCAGCGTCACCCGCCGGCCCTTGGCGTAGGCCGGATCGCGGTACAGCTGCGCCAGTTCGCGCCCGGCCTGATACAGCGCTTCGCTGCCGGCGGCGCAATCGGCCGCGCGCGCTTGCGCCGCGTCCAACCGCTTAGCCAGTTCGGCGCGCTCGCGTTCCTTCTGCTGGGCGCTGTTCGCGGCTTGTTCCTGCGCGCTGCGCCACTTCTGCGCTTCGCCGCGCGCTTGCTCGGCCGAAGCCGAGGCTTGGCCCAGGCGCTGTTGCAGCGCCGCCAGTTGCGCGCCGTCGGCGGCCGGCGCCGGCTTGGCCGCGCGGTTCTTGAGTTCGTCGCGCTCGCGCTCGGCCGCAGCGGTGGCGGCTTGTTGCTGGGCCAGCGCGGCCTCGGCCGTGCGCAGGCGCGAGGCGGTGTCGCGCAGCGCGTCGCGCAGGCGGGTTTCGTTGGCGCTCTGCGCGTGCGCGGCGGAGGCGGCGAACCACAGCGCCGCGAGCAGCGGCGCGCTGCGCAGCGCGGCGTGGCGGATCGAAGGCAGGGGCAGGCTCATGTCGGCGCTCCGCGATCAGAACTGGGTGTTGAGGTCGAGTTGAACGACATCGACCGAGTACGGCTGGCCGGTGACCTCGTTCGCGCTCAGCCAGCGCAGCCCCAACCAGGTGTTGCGGGCCAGGCCGAGCGAACCGCCGACGATGAAGCCGCGCGCGTTGGTGCCGCCGAGGTGGAAGTCCGAATCGGTGAACGCGTCGGGCACCGCGTCGGTGTCCACGCGCTTGTAGCCGATGCTCGCGTTCCAGTCCCAGGCCTTGGCGATCTTCGGCTGGCCGACCAGCAGGTTGATGTAGTAACCCATGTCGCCGCCGTCGAAGATCGCGGTGGTGTCGGCCGGGTCGAGCGTGGGCTTGAAGTTGTTGAGCGGGCCCAGCGCGCGGATGCGCTTGGCGTCGTACTTGAGGTTCTTGACCACATCGGCTTCGAGCACGATCTTGACCGGATCGAAGCGCGCGATCTCCAACTGCGCGTGCAGGTTGGCCACGCCGAATTCGCTGGCGTAGCCGAAGTACTGCAGCTGCGGACCGTTCGGCGCGCCTTGCGCCGGCACGATGTTGCGGATCGCGAACATGGTGTTGCCGAACTGCTGGAACTGCGGACGCGACAGGTCGGTGTCGCACACGTCCTTGGAGGTCGGCGCCAGGCACGGCGAGGAGAACTGGCCGTTGAGCTTGTCGAACAGGAAATAACCCAAGCCGACCTTCAGCGACATGTCGTCGGCGAAGCCCCAGTCCACGCCGGCCTGCGCGCCGTACAGCCACTTGTCGCGGCTGCTTTCCTTGTCGCGTTCCTGGGTCGAACCGAAGTCGAAGTCGGTGTTGAACACCGGGAACGCGCCGACGTTGACGAAGCTCTTGAACTGCGGGCTGTGCTGGAACGAGGCCTGCGCGGCCACGCCGTCGAAGTTCAGATCGTTGTCGAACAGCAGCTCGCTGGTCCAGAACGGATTCGGCGTGCGGCCGAAGTCGGCGCTGAGCCAGCTGGTCGGCTTGAGCCGGATGTAGGCGCGATCCAGCCACAGCGAATACTTGGACAGGTTGCCGCCGGCGCCGAGGCTTTGGTTGGTCGAGACCGGGCTGCGGTCGCTGCCGGTCGCCAAGCGCAGATCGGCTTCGACCCAATCGGAAATCTGCGCGTGCATGCCTAAGCGCGCGCGCAAACGCATGCGCGCGCGGTTTTTGGTGGTGTTGACGTACGGCACCGGGTTGGCGACCGGGTCGGCCACGTCGTAGCCGCTGCCGCTGTTGAGCGCGGCGAAGCTGGGGAACTCGCGGTAGTTCTCGCCGTCGTTGAGCACGTCCTCGGCGCGCGCGCGCAGGTCGCCGTAGAAGCTGATGCGCTGGGTCCATTCCGGCAGCGCGTTCGGCGCCGCCCAGCCTTCGCTCTTGGCCTGCTGCACCACTTCGGCGCGCAGTTCGTCCTTGATCTGCTGACGCACCACCTCCGGCACGTAGGGCACCACCACCGCGCCCGGCGCGGTCTGGTAGGCCGGTTGCGCGGCGGCGACCGGATGCGCCGCCGCGCTCGCGCTGGCCTCGGCGATCAGATCGTCGGCCTGCCCGCGGGTCAGCACGCCCTTGGCCACCAGCAGGTCGATCAGCTTCAGCGTCACTTCGGGGCTGATCTTCGCGGCGTCCACCGGCGCCGCCAGCGCCGGCGCGGCGCAGGCCGACAGCAGCGCCAGGGCCAGCGCGCGGAAGCGAAGACGGCGGAGCGGTTGAGTCGAAGCGGTCATGCGTTGCGTCCCTAAAAGATGCGTAGCCAAAAAGAAGTCGTAGCGGTGCGCGCCGCCTCAGCCCGGCGACACCGCGCCGATGCGCAGGTTGATCGGTTGCGGCATTTCCGCCGGCGGCGCCTGCGGCAGCGAGCGGCCTTGCAGCGCGGCGACGATCGCCGCGTCGAGCTCGGGCTTGCCGGTGGTGCCGACGATCTGCGAGCGCTGGATGGTTCCGTCCGGGTTGAGCCACATCGCCACCGTGGCGCTGTAGCGGCCCTTGCGGGTTTTCTCGCCTTGCTGCAGGTACTGCTGCACGGTCCGCTGCACCATCGCGGCATAACCGGCATACGGATTGCCGCCGCCGCCCTTGCCGCCGATGCGCGTGCCGCCACCGCCGGTGCCGGCCTGCAGGCCGAATTCGTTGTTGCCCGGCCCGGCGTCGGCGGTCAGTGGGTCGCCGGGCGGCTCGGCCGATTCTTCCTTCGGCGGCTCGATCGACTCGAACGGCGTGTTCTCCACCGGCTTGGGTTCTTCCATCGTCTTCTCCGGTTCCGGCGGAGGCGGCGGCGGTGGAGGCGGCGGCAGGATCACCTGGGTGATGCGCGGCGCTTGGCGTTTCGTGGTCGGCCCGGCGCCTTGCATCAGCGACCACACCAGCCACGCCATCACCGCGACGACGCCGACGACGCCGAGCGCGCCCCACAAGCGCGAGAACTTCGAGCCGCGGCCGTAAGTAGCGGACACGTCTAAGCCCCCCGCCCGCTCAACCTTGGCCCTGGCGCTGCGAGGCCAGGCCGATGGACGAGATGCCGAGCTTGCTGCACAGATCCAGCACGGCCATGACCTTGTCGTACTGCACCGCGCGGTCGCCGCGCAGGATCACCGGCAATTCGGCGTCGTTGGCCAGCGCGTTGCGCAATTGCTGCTCCAGCTCGCTCATGCTGACCGGCACCGCGTCGATGCTGACCTGACCGGCGTTGTCGATGGCGATGACCTTGGTCTTGGGCTGCGACAGCGGCTGCGCCGCGCTGGCCTTGGGCAGGTCGACCTTGATGCCCTGCACCGCCGCGGTGGTCATGATGATGAAGATCACCAGCAGCACGTAGGCCAGGTCCAACATCGGGGTGATGTTGATGTCGTCGTAAGGCTTCTTGCCCTGGACCTTCACGGCAGCGTCTCCGTCGACACGCTGCGGGCCAGATGCGCCGGCAGCGGCGCGTCGCCGGCGTAATCCTCGGCGATGCGCTTTTCCAGTTCGTCGACGAACACCTGCATGTCCGCGCCGATGGCTTCGGTGCGGCTGAGCAAGTAGTTGTAGCCGAACAGCGCCGGGATCGCGACGGCGAGGCCGGCGACGGTGGCCAGCAGCGCCGCGGCGATGCCGGGCGCGATGGCGTTGATGTTGACGTCGCCGGCCGCGGCCACCGCGGCGAAGGTGATCATCACGCCGACCACGGTGCCGAGCAGGCCGAGGAACGGGCCGCCGGAGATCGCGATGGTCAGCAGCACCATCATCTTGTTGAGGCGTTGGCCCTCGCGCACCGCGGCGGCGTCGAGCGCGGAGCGGATCGCGGCGATCGACTGCGGCCGCACCACCGAACGCCCGCCGCCCGCGGCGACGCGGTTGCGCAGTTCATCCAGGCCGATGGCGAGCAGACGCGCGAGATTGGACTTCTCGCCGTTCAACGGCCCATCGCCCTCGGCCGCGCGCACCCAGGCCGGATCGTGCAGCGGATACTCGCCGGCGTGCTTGCGGAAGGCCTGCAGGAAGCGTTCGTTGGCCTTGGACGTGGTGTTGACGAACAAGCCCTTGCCGATCATCACCCACCACGAGATCGCGGCCATGAAGCCGAGGATCACGATCACGATCCAGGCGTCGACGGTCAGCGCGCTGAACAGAATGCCGAAGTAGTTGTGGCCGCCGTCGCCGGAGCGCTGCTCGACCGGCTGGAAGGTCAGCAGCTTGGCGTCCAGGCCCTGGCTGTGCGCGGCGGCCTGGATCAGGCCGACCGGGCGCGCGACCTTGGACAGCTGCAATTCGTCGATCTGGCCGATGAAGTTCGGCCGCGCCGCGCCGTCTTCGCCGCCGATCCACAAGCCGGCGTTCGCCGCCGGCAGCGCCGCCGCGGCTTCGCCGGCCGGCGCGCCGTTGACGTAGACGCTGAGCTTGCCGGCGTCGGCGCGCACCGCGACGTGCGCCCAGCCTTCGCCGACCAGCGGCGCGCCGGCGGAGGTGCGCACGCCGGCGGCTTCGGCGTAGATCACGCCTTGTTCGATCGACAGCGTCAGCGCGCCCGGCAAGGACGCGATCACGCCGCTGGCGTTGGCGCCGGCCGGCTTGATCCACGCGCTCAGGGTCAGCGGCTGCGCGGCGGCGAGATTGAGCGAGGCCGAGGCCGGCACCTTGACCGGCGCCTTGCCGTCGAGCTGCAGGCCCGCGCCGATCAGCGCGGTGTCGGCCAGGGTCAACGGCGCCTGCGCGTTGTTGGCGTAGGCGGTGGTGTCGGTGCCGGCCGCGCCCTGGTTGGCGAAGTGGAACACCGCGATGCTGTCGGCGTCGTAGCTGCCCTTCGGATCGCCGCCGGGCGTGGCCTCGGGATTGCCGAAATAGACGTAGACCGAGGCCGCGGCGTTGGCGTCGAGCTTGGGCACGTCCACCCACGCCAGCGCGACCTGATCGACCAGGCCGTCGTATTTCTCGAAGTGGTACTTCAGCGGCGTGCGGTCGTCGGCGGCGATGAAACGCACATCGCTGCCGTCTTCCTTGGCGTCGGCGAAGTTGAAGTTGCCCGAGTGCAGGCGCACCAGCACTTGCGCGCGTCCGCCCGGCTCGGTCACCGCCGCGCCGGTGGAGGTGGTGTTGAGATCGATCTTGGCCCGGTAGTTCCACTTGCCGTCCCACCACGAGGCCGCCGCGGCCGGAGCCGACAGCAGCGAGAGCAGCAGCAACAGCGAACAGGCCAACAGCACGCGCAATTGAGTCACGACACTTTCCCCGGAAATGTTCGGTACGGCTTACTGAGTGCTTGCCATGGGAGGGCGTTCGGGCCCGGCATCCGTCGCCGCAGCCGCGATGCGTCCTGCGATGCGCAACGACTACGTCGGGGCTCGCGCCCCTCCCACACGTCTTCGGACTTCGTCAGAACTCGCCCCACAGCCGCACGCCCACCTCGACCGAGTCGGGTTTGCGTTCGCGTCCGCCGGGGCTGGACAACGGATGGGCCACGTCGATGGAACCGTTGAAATGGCCGAAGGCCTTGACCGTCGCGCCGATGCCGGCGCTGACCAAGGTTTCGCTGCGCGACTGCTCGGGCAGCGGATCGTTGAGGCGGATGTAGCCGGCGTCGACGAACGCGCGCAGGCGCAGTTCCTGGAACGCGTCGCCGAGCGAATCGGCGAACGAGGGCGTGCGCGCTTCCAGCGTCGCCGCGCCGCCGAGGTCGCCGAGCGCCTCGGATTCGTAATAGCCGCGCACGCTGTCGAGGCCGCCGATGCTGAATTGCTCGTTGCTGATCAGCGGCTCGCCGGCGAACTGGGTCTGCAGGCGCAGCATCAGCTGCGCGTCGCGTTCGGACTTCCAGGTGTAGGAGCCGCCGGCGCGCAGATAGAAGAAGTTCGGCTGGGCCTGATAGCGCTTGGCGTCGAACGCCGCGCGCCCGTCGCCGACGCCGCGCAGGTTGAACACCGCCGACAGCGCCAGATCGGCGACCGAGCGTTCCTTCACCCAATCGGCGTTGTAGTTGACGCTAAGCGGGAAATACTCGATCGGCACGGCGCCGCGGTCGGCGCCCTGGATCAGCGATTCGGTGAAATCCTTGTAGTCCACGCCAAGGCTGAGCGAGTGGTAGAAGCCCTCGCCCGCGGCGAAGGAGCGCATCAGCCGCACGCCCGCCAAGGTGCCGTTGCCGATCACGTTGAGATCGCCGACCACGGCGATGTCGCTCTTGCTGCGCACCGCATAGCCCAGCAGCGACCACGGCGAGGCGCCGAAGCGGGCCAGATACGAGGCCGAATACACCTTGGCGTCGCTGCTGCGCTCCGGCGCGATCTGCACCGACACGCTGGCGCTGTGGCCGCGCTGCCACAGATTGTCGTAGCGCAGGCTCGCGGCCAGTCGCTGATCGGTGGTGTTGGCGCTGTTGCGGTTGTTGAGTTCGAGCGAGCCGTGCAGCGGCAGCTTGTCTTCGACGTTGAGATCGACGTCGACCGTGTTCGGCGTCGCGCCGGCCTTGATTTCCGGGGTGACGCGGCGGTCGGGCAATTGATTGAGCGCGACGATGTCGCGCTGCACATCCTTGAAGTTCGGCACCGCGCCGCGCGCCAACGAAGGCGCGGCGCGCTCGATGTCGTCGGGCGAGAAATAGTCCGCGCCGTTGACGCGCAGGCGGCCGATCTTCTGTTCGTTGACTTGCAGCGTCACCAAGCCGGTGGACACGTCCTGTTCGGGAATCACCACGCTGACGGTGGGAAAGCCGCGGCTGTCGTACAGCGACTGCAGCGCGGCGCGCGCGTTCTCCACGTCCTCTTCGCCGCGCTTGGGGCCCAGATGCGGATACACCACTTTCTCGATATCGAGATTGCTGAGCTGGCTGTTGCCCAGCACCTGATAGGCCAGGATGTCGAAACGCGGCGCGGCCGCCGCCGCGGCGCTCGCGTGGGCCGGCGTTTCCTGCGCATGGAGAACCGCCGGCCCGAGCATGGTCAGACCGGCGGCTGCGATGAGGCGTAGATGCATCGACCCGAAACCATCCCTGTTGCGCCGGTCCGGCGAAGGCGGACGGCAGACCGCGCCAAGGTAGGTTCGCTATGTGACGATGTTTGAACTACTACATGACAAGGCACATGGAAGACGCTTCGAATGTATCGCGCGTGCAACGCGATCCTCACAAGTCTGACGAATGACGCGCGAACTACGCGCTCGATCACGCGACATCTCAAGTGTATTTGAGCGGTATCACACAGGTAAGAAATGCGGCGATTTGTAGTTGCGTTGTGCAGCGCCTCGAACCGTCTCAGGCGATGTGGATTCGTTGTCGGCGCGATGCAAAGCCGCGCAATCGCGAGACGCTCGCAGCGCATTGCGAGAACGCCTGGCGGCTTCGCGCCGCTCGATGTGATTTTGCGTCGCGCGCCACGCACTCGCGCCGCGCGTTCTCGCGCAGCGCGCATGCAAGCCGAACGCGCGCATACGCCGCGAGGCGACGATGACAATGCCCGCCGCGGTTCAAGCGTTCGCGTCGAACGCTGAGAAACGCGGCGATACCCATCGCACTCGCGCCGCCGCCGGGATGTTGCTTATCGAAAACACGTCGCCGCGCGCGGCGACGTCTTCGGGCGCGACGCGGTTCTCCGCGAACGCCGCGACTTGAGACATCGCGCAGCTCTTTCGCCGCCGCGCAAAAAGAAAGAGCGGCCCGAAGGCCGCTCTTTCGTTCGATGCTTGCGACCGGCGCCGGCTCAGTTCACCGCGCCCGCCGCCTCGCCCTTGTCTTCCTGCTGGGCCAGTTCCGACAGCCGCTCCAGATTGCGCATCGACAGCAGGTGGGTGTAGATCAGGCCCAGCGCGCCGGTGCGGAACAGTTCGGGGATCTGCGCGTCGTCGAGCTTCATCAGCTTCTCTTCCGACACCGCGTACACGCCGTTCAATTCGGCCTGCGGCTGCTCGCCCGCGCCGAAGCGGATCACGCGCTCTTCCAGCAGGTCCAGTTCCTTGAGCTTGGCCGCGAACATCGCGGTGCGCTTGAACTCGTTGTGCAGGTCCTGCAGGAAGCCCATCGCCCGGGTCAGGCTCTCGGTGTCGGCGCCGTCGTCGCCGAACAGCGGCTCGCCCTCTTCCTCGGACAGGCCGTCGTAGGCCATGTCCACGCACACCGTGACCGTGCCGCTGTCGCGGTCCTCGGCCAGCACGAACGGGTACTGGCGCAGGAACGCCGGCACGTAGCCGCGGCGCCAGCGGGCGTTGTCGTCCACGTACAGGTTCTGCTGATTGCGCAGGCCCACCAGCACCGCCGGCAGGAAGTCGCCGTTGGCCAGCTTGGCGAACACGATCGCGTACTCGGTCGCCGCGCTAGGGAACTCGGCGGTGGCCACCGGCACCGAGTTGAGGCTGGCGGCGAAACGGGCGTTGTGCTCCGAAGTACGGATGCGCAGGCGGCGATGGGTGTCGCGGTTGAGCGGGACGACGCGGTCGTAGATCAGCATGGAGTTCCGATTCCTGGTGGCGGCGGCCGGCGGAAAGCCGCCGGCGTGAGCGGCGAAGATGCGCCATCGGCGTGACAGTTACAACGCGTCCGGCCGCCGGGCGGCCCGGCGCGCCGGGCTACCGTACTCCGGCGCGGGTGTGAACGCCACTTTCACGCGCGCCGGCGCCAGTCAAAAATGTCATCACATGCCTTCCCATATCGTGATTGCAGGCACACACAAAGCACTACGTGCCGGGTGCGACGGGGAGTGGCAGTTTTGTTCAAAGTGTCGTTGCGAGAACACGCTCTGTTGAGCGTCCTGGTCGGTCTGCAGCGCGGGGTGCAGCCGGAAACCAGCCATATGAAGCATGCGCTGATCGAAGACGGGCTGGCGCTGAGCGCGGACGGCCGGCTGAGCCTGTCCGACGCGGGGCAGACCTTGCTGCAGGCCTTGCAGCACATGGTGTGGGCCGAGGTGGAGTCGCTCCAGCAAGTGCTGGCGAACAAGTCGGCCCAGCCCAGCGACGAGGTGCTGCGGATGTCGCGGCTGCCGGTGGCGCCCGGGCCCGAATAGCCCGGAGCCCCCTGGTAGGAGCGGCGCGAGCCGCGACTGCGGCAACGCAACCATTGCGTAGGTTTCGGCGTAGTTGCGTGGTCGCAGTCGCGGCTCGCGCCGCTCCTACAGGAAGCCCGCCCGGCTCACCCGCGAGTGGGCCAGATCCCCTGCCCCAGCTTCCACCCCAGCGCGATCGCCGCCAGTCCCAGCCCGACGTGCAGCAGCACGGTCAGCGCCAGCCATTCGTAGCGGGCCGCGCGCAGCATCGCCAGCAGGTCGACGCCAAAGGCCGAGAACGTGGTCAGCCCGCCGAGCACGCCGGTCAGCAGCACCGCGCGCCAGAAGTCGGCGTCCTGGCGCTGGCCGAGCCAGACCAGCAGCAGGCCGGCGCAGAAGCAGCCGGCCAGATTGACGGTGAGGGTCGACAGCGTCGGCCACGGCGCCGGCAGGCGCGGCAGCAGCAGGTTGGCGCCGTGGCGCAGCAAGGTGCCGAGGGCGCCGCCGAGGGCGACGGCGAGCAGTTGCAGCAAGGCGGCGCGGGTCATGCGGCGGAACCCAGGCAGCCGCGGCGTCGCTCGCGGCGGCGGCCTTTGCGGTCGCGGACACAGCCGGCGTTCGCGTGCGGGATTTCGGTACCGGCGCGCCCGCGCCGGATCACGACGACCGAAAAGCAAAGCGTCGCGGCCGAAGTCCCAGTCGTAAAAGCCGAAGCGCCGGCCCCAAGCGCGGGGCCGCCTTGCGCGGAAACCGAGTCCATCGCCGCTCCAACGCTCATTCCGCGTCCTCCGCACCGCCGCCCTCGCCGCGCGCCTGCGCGCGCTGCGCCCGCAACCGCTGTAGCTTCTCGCCGAGCTTGATCTCCAGCCCGCGCGCCACCGGTTCGTAATACACCCGCTCGCCCATCGCGTCGGGGAAGCCGGTCTGATCCAAGGCCACGCCGCCCTCGGCGTCGTGGTCGTATTGGTAATTCTTGGCGTAGCCGAGCTGCTTCATGAGCTGGGTCGGCGCGTTGCGCAGATGCAGCGGCACGTCCTGGGTCCCGTACTCGACCACGTCGCGCTTGGCCTGATTGAACGCGGCGTAGGCGGCGTTGGACTTGGCGGTGCTGGCCAGATAGATCACCACCTGGGCCAGAGCCAGATCGCCCTCGGGGCTGCCGAGGCGGTCGTAGGTCTCCCACGCGTCCACCGCCATCTGCAGCGCGCGCGGGTCGGCCAGACCGATGTCCTCCACCGCCATCCGGGTCAGCCGGCGCGCGAGGTAATGCGGATCGCAGCCGCCGTCGAGCATGCGCGCGAACCAGTACAGCGCCGAATCGGGATTGGAGCTGCGCACGGATTTGTGCAGCGCCGAGATCTGGTCGTAGAACTGCTCGCCGCCCTTGTCGAAGCGGCGGGTGCGGTCGGCCAGCACCTGCGCCAGCGTCGCGGGCGTGATCTCGCCGTCCTCGTCCTGAGCCAGTTCGGCGGCGATTTCCAGCAAGGTCAGCGCGCGGCGCACGTCGCCGTCGGCGGCGGTGGCGATTTGCAGCAGCAGTTCGTCGTCGGCGCGCACGCGCTGCGCGCCGAGGCCGCGTTCGTCGTCGTCGAGCGCGCGGCGCAGGGTCACCCGCACGTCCTCGGGCGAGACCGCTTCCATCACGTGCACGCGGCAGCGCGAGAGCAGCGCCGAGTTGAGCTCGAACGACGGGTTCTCGGTGGTCGCGCCGACGAAGATGATCGTGCCGCGCTCGATGTGCGGCAGGAACGCGTCCTGCTGGGTCTTGTTGAAGCGGTGCACCTCGTCGACGAACAGCACCGTGCGCCGGCCCTGCTCGAAGCGCTGCGCGGCCGCGGCCAGCACCTGACGCACTTCCGGCAAGCCCGACAGCACCGCGGAAATGGCCTTGAACTCGGCGTCGGCGTAATGCGCCAGCAGCAGCGACAAGGTGGTTTTGCCGCAGCCCGGCGGCCCCCACAGGATCATCGAATGGACCCGCCCGGATTCGACCGCGCGGCGCAGCGCCGAGCCCGGCGCCAGCAAGCGGCGCTGGCCGACCATCTCGTCGAGGGTGCGCGGGCGCATGCGCTCGGCCAGCGGGCGCAGCGCGGAGCCGGCCTCGCCCGCGGCGGAGTCGGTGTCGTCGGCGCCCCGCGCGGGGCTGAGCAAATCGCGGCCGGGTTCGGCCTGGGGGGCGGTGCGGCGGGCCAAAACGGAAAACGCTCGGGTGACGGAGGGACACGATAACAAGAACCGCCCCGGCGCGAGTCCGCGACGGCGGCGGCGCGGCGGCTGCGGCGGCAGCGGGCAAAGTCCGGCGCGGGCGCGGCATGCGCTGCCGGGCTGACGCGGCCGACGGGTTCGCTCGTTCGCACTTCCGGCCTCCCTGCCGCCACCGCGCTCCGCGCCAACCGCCCCCGCCCTCACAACCGCCCTCGCCCGGCGTTGGTACCGGCGCGGCGTTCCGCCCGCGCCAACGCTTCCGCCATGGCCGACTTCTCGCTGTACTTCCCGCAGCTGCTGATCTTCGAAGGCGGCTACGTCGACGACCCGGCCGATCCCGGCGGCGCGACCAACCGCGGCATCACCCTGGCCGTGTTCCAGGCCAACGCCCGCGCCCTGCTCGGCGTGGCGCCGACCTTGGACAACCTGCGCGCGCTGACCGAACCGCAGGCCGCCGCGCTGTACAAGGCGCTGTACTGGGACCGCATCGACGCCGACGCGATCGCGCTGCAGCCCTTGGCCGAGATCGTGTTCGATTTCTACGTCAACGCCGGCTTCCACGCGATCGTGCTGCTGCAGCGATTGCTCGGTCCGCCGCTGGCGAGCGACGGGCTGTTCGGGCCCGACACGCTCAAGGCGCTCGAGGAGGCGGATCAGGCCGCGCTGTACCTGCGTTACCGCCAAGGCCGGATCGATTACTACACCGAACTGGCGACGGCGCATCCGATCCTGCAACGCTTCCTCGCCGGTTGGTTGCGGCGCGCGGAGTGGTTTCCGGCGCAGGCTTGAACATCGCGTGTGCGGCCGCTGCGCGGCGCGTCGCCGCTCCGGCCGGCGACGCCGCGCCGCGCGGTTCCCGCCGCGGGTTCGGGCATCGCGCGCGATTGCCGCATCGCGGCGCGGCGCCGACAATGCGCGCAGTCCCCCGCTCACGCCGCACCGATGTCCGACGCGCCCCGCATCCGCCCGTCCCGCCCCGACGACCGCGCCGCCGCGCTCGCGCTGCTGGCGGAAACCTTCGCCGACACCTGGCGCCCGCAGCTCACGGCGCAAGCCATCGCCGCCTACCACGACAACCGCGTCGCCGAACGCTACATCGACGCGCAACTGCCGCAGTTGCTGATGGCCGAACTCGACGGCGCCGTGCTCGGCTTCGCCGGCCGCGACGGCGGCTTCGTCGATTCGCTGCACGTCGGCGCCCGCGGCCGCCGCCGCGGCATCGCACGCGCGCTGATGCGGGCGCTGGAGGATGCGATGCGCGCCGAAGGGCTGACGCAAGCGAGCTTGGAGACCGACACCTTCAACACCGGCAGCCAAGCCTTGTATCTGGCGCTCGGGTATCGCGAGGTGGCGCGGTATCCGGATGAGGAATGGAACAGCGGGTTGACCACGATTCGCTACGAAAAAACCCTCTAAGCGCGACCTGCCGCGCCGTCGCGACACGCGACGGCAGCAGCGGCGTAAGCCGCGACCGCGATCCTTCCGATCGCCACCGACCTCCGACTCCCCGCGCAAAAGCGGCGCAAGCCGATCGCGCCGCCTTCGTTCGCGCCGAATCGCTCGAAATGCACAAGGCGATACTTCGCCACAATCGCCATAACGCGCTCGCGGCTCGCACCGCCACTAAAATCGGCGCGCGCGATGTGCCGAAACATCATTCGCAGCACGCTGTCAAACCACTAGCGTCCGCCGTGCGCGCAAGAGAGGCCGGTGCATCCGATACGCCTGCTGCTTTGGACGTGTGCCCACGAACGTAGTGGCAGCACACGCGTTATGCCGAATTTCCAATCGGTTCCCGACACGCTCCCGAATCTTCCGCCGGCGTCCGTGTTCGTGCCCCGTTTCGCCCTGTACTCGCGCCGCGCCACGACGCAGCTTCGTCGCCGACCGGATCGCCGCGCCCCCTGTGCAACGGACGCGGCGAGACCCCAACCGACCCGCCGCGTCCGGTCCGCGCTGCGATGCGGACGCGACAGCCGCGCTGTCCGTCCGCGCAAGGTCATCACAAGGAGACGATCCCATGAAGCACACCCACGCCCTGCTGTCCGCCGCCCTGCTGTGCGTCGCCCAACTCGCCGCCGGTTCCGCGTCGGCCACCTGTTACGAACACCAAGGCACCGCCACCGGCGATGCCCGCTGGGTCGTCGGGCTCGACGGCGTCGGCGGCACCGCCGACGACGGCTCGCTGCAGATCGACAACGCCCTGATGCGCAACATCCGCCCGGCCGAATGCTCGGGCACTTACGGTTGCGACATCATCGCCTACCGCATCCAATGGTTCGGCGGCGGCTGGAGCGATTCGTTCATTCCCGGCCACAGCGATTTCCACAAGCGCGGCGACAACAGCTTGGTCAAGGGCTGGTCGATGCTCAACGACCACAGCTACAAGATCCTGTTCTGCAACTGAGCGCGAACACCGCCGAAAAAAAAGCGGGCCCGACGGGCCCGCTTTTCCGCGCAGAAGTCGACGCCCCGCGCTCAGCCTTCGCCGATCACATCCACGCCCTTGCCCGGCGCGTACTTGAACGTGTTCGCCGGGAAGCTCGGATTGCGCTTCAAGCCCGAGAAGCTGATCTCGGTCTTCTGGCCCAGCGCGTCGACGATCTCCATCTTGCTCAGGGCGCCGCCGCTGAAGCCCAGGCGCGCGCTGCGGAAGCTGGCGTCGCCCGGGTTCTTGGGAGTCAGCAGCAGCCAGTTCAGGCCGCCGTCGCCGCCGACTTCCTTGACCGCGAACATCGCATCGAGCTTGCTCGGGTCGATCAGCGCGGCCAGCGGGCTGTTCTGCTCCTCGGCGCCCTGCGCGCGCACGCTGACCTGCTGCAGCTCCGGCTCGTACACCCACACCTTCTTGCCGTCGGCGACGATCAGCTGCGGATAGGGCTTGGCGTATTCCCAGCGGAACAGCCGCGGCGCCGACAACGCGACCTGCCCGGTCGAGGATTCCTTGAGCTTGCCGTTGGAATCGTAGACCTGCTGGGCGAACTGGCCGTCCAGGCCCTTGAGGCCGCGGGTGAAGGCGTTGAGGTCGTCGCGCGCGCCGGCGCTGGCGGCACCGGCGAACAGGGTCGCCGACAGCGACAACGCGAGAGCGGCTTGGCGGACGAAACGGTTCACGGGGGCGACTCCTGGGTGAGAGGCTGGCAGTGTGCCGGGGCGAAACTGAACAGGCTCGCGACAGCGGAATATAGGTTCGCGCCACATTTTGCCATGCCGGCCGGCGCTACTTTCCCTGAGCCGCACCCGCAACGACGCCTTCCTTCCAGAACCCAACGGAGCCCGCATGCGCCTCAAGAACGTACTGACCGTCGCCGCGGTCGCCGCCGGCCTGCTGATCGCCGGGGCCAGCTTCGCCGACGCGCCGCCCTACGGCACCGAGCAATTCGAGGAATGGTTCGACGCCAACGGCCAGTTGGTCGGCTATGTGCATTGGACCTGCGACGGCCGCCGCGAAACCTGGGGCAGCCGCAGCGGCCGCCTCGAAGTCAGCCAGCGCGCCTGCCCGGAACCCTGAGCGTCGCGCGCCGCAGACGGCACGGGCCGGTCGCGCATCGCGGCCGGCCCGTTTTTCGTTCGATGGCGGCCAACGCGACGGCCGCCGCTTCGCGCCCCGCTACTTCGGCGGCGGCGGCGCCAGCACGCTGCGGTCGCCGTTGTGTTCCGGCGGCGTGACCACGCCGGCCGCTTCCATCGCCTCGATCAACCGCGCGGCGCGGTTGTAGCCGATCTTGAGCCGGCGCTGCACGCCGGAAATCGACGCGCGGCGGGTCTCGGTGACGATGCGCACGGCTTCGTCGTAGAGCGGATCGGACTCGTCGCCGCCCGAGCTGGGCGCTTCCGGCAGGCCGGTCGCGCCGACCACGGTGCCGTCGCCCATGGTCTGCATTTCGTCGAGCACGCCTTCGATGTAATCCGGGCCGCCGCCGATCTGCTTGAGGTGTTCGACCACGCGGTGCACTTCCTCGTCGGACACGAACGCGCCGTGCACGCGCTCGGGCATGGCCGTGCCGGGCGGCAGGTACAGCATGTCGCCGTGGCCGAGCAGCGTCTCCGCGCCGGACTGGTCGAGGATGGTGCGCGAGTCGATCTTGCTCGACACCTGGAACGCGATGCGGGTCGGGATGTTGGCCTTGATCAGGCCGGTGATCACGTCCACCGACGGACGCTGGGTCGCCAGGATCAGATGGATGCCGGCCGCGCGCGCCTTCTGCGCCAGCCGCGCGATCAGCTCTTCGACCTTCTTGCCGACGATCATCATCATGTCGGCGAATTCGTCGATGAAGATGACGATGAACGGCAGCGTCTCCAACGGACGCGGCACTTCGCCGAGTTCGGCGTTGGGCTTGAACAGCGGGTCCATCATCGGCTGCCCGGCGTCCTGCGCGTCCTTGACCTTCTTGTTGAAGCCGGCGAGGTTGCGTACGCCGACCATCGACATCAGCTTGTAGCGCCGCTCCATCTCGGCCACGCACCAGCGCAGGCCGTTGGCGGCTTCCTTCATGTCGGTGACCACCGGCGCGAGCAGATGCGGGATGCCCTCGTAGACCGAGAGTTCGAGCATCTTCGGGTCGATCATCAGCATCCGCAGGTCCTTCGCGGAGGCCTTGTAGAGCAGGCTCAGCACCATCGCGTTGACCGCGACCGACTTGCCCGAACCGGTGGTGCCGGCGACCAGCAGGTGCGGCATGCGCGCCAGATCGGCCACCGTCGGCCGGCCCGCGATGTCCTTGCCCAGCGCCAGGGTCAGCACGCTGCCGGACTTGTCGTATTCCTTCGAGCGCAGCAGCTCGGACAGGAAGATCATCTCGCGCGAGGTGTTCGGCGTTTCCAGGCCGATCACCGACTTGCCCGGGATCACGTCGACCACGCGCACCGACTTCACCGACAGGCCGCGGGCGATGTCCTTGTCGAGCGAGGAGATCTGGCTGACCTTGACGCCCGGCGCCGGTTCGATCTCGAAGCGGGTGATGACCGGGCCCGGGTAGGCGCCGACCACCTGCGCGTCGATGCGGAAATCCTTGAGCTTGAATTCGATCTGCCGCGACAGGGTTTCCAGCGTCTCTTCGCTGTAGCCCTTGGGCTGCGGCTTGGGATCGTCGAGCAGCGCCAGCGGCGGCACGCCGCTGCCGTCGGCGGTGTGGAACAGCGGAATCTGAGTCTCGCGCTTGGCGCGTTCGCTCTTCTCCACCACCGGCGCCGGCGGCGGTTCGATCTTGACCTTCTCGCGCTTGGCGCGCAGTTCGGTGTCGGCCTTGCGCGCTTCCTCGCGCTCCTCGCGCATGACCTGGGTCTGGCGCCATTCGGTCGCCTGCTGGCTGCCGCGGCGGAACAGCTTGCTCACGACCGGGCCGAGGGTCAGCACGCGCTGGCCGATCCAGTCCATCACCGCGAACCACGACACACCGGTGGCCAGAGTGAACGAGATCAGCAGCAGCGCGGCCAGGAACAGATTGCCGCCGACCGGGCCGAAGCCCGAATACAGCGAACGCCCGACCAGCTGGCCGAGGATGCCGCCGGCGCCGGCGGAGAAGTTCTCGACCGTGCCGGCGCGCAACTGCAGCAGGCCCGCGGACGAGACCAGGAAGCCGACGATGCCGACCAGGCGCAGCGCCGGGCCGAGATCGGCTTCGCCGTCGCCGTCGGTGTCCATGCCGAACAGCGCGATCCAAGCGATCGCGCCGAGCATGAAAGGCAGCAGGAAGGCGACATAGCCGCACAGGTACAGCAGCACGTCGGCGATCCAGGCGCCGACCCGGCCGCCGAGGTTGTGCAGCGGCGCGGTGACCGAGCCCGAATGCGACCAGCCCGGATCGCTCGGCGAGAACGTGAACAAACTCGCCAGCAGATACAGCAGCAGCGGCGCGATCACGATCAGCGAGATGTCGCGCATCAACCGCTGCCGCTTCGGCGACGGCGGCGACGACGCGGCGCCCGCGCGCGACTCGGCCTCGGCCGGAGCCTTGGCCTTCTTGCGACTGGCTGTGGGAGCGGACGCCACCGTGATGTGCTGCCTTAGGATGGTTTCGTTAGTGCTTGAATATACGGTAAAAGCGGGGAACGGGGAATGAGGGGGCGGGAATGAGGGGAATGGCGGGTTGCGGGGGGATCGGGGGCTTTCGGCGGCGGACGGGCGCAAATAAAAAGGCGGTGGGCGAACGGTAACACCCTACGGGCCCGCTCTTCCCACCGCCTCCCGGGGAATAAAGCCACGGCGCGGGCGCCCAAACCGGCGCCCCCGCCATTCCCTATTCCCCGCTTTCCCGCCTTGCCTGTTCCCGCCTTACAGCTTCATATCCTGCAACGCCGGATGCACGATCTTCCCGCCCTCGACGTTGATGCCGCGCACCAGCGCCGGGTTGTTGCGCCACTCGGCGCCGGCGGCGAGCTTGTTGACCCACGGCAGGATCGCCGCGCAGATCGCCTGCGACGAGGTCTGCGGCACCGCGCCGGGCATGTTGGTCACGCAGAAGTGGGTCACGCCCTCTTCCACGTAGGTCGGCTCCTTCCAGGTGGTCGGACGCGAGGTCTCGAAGCAGCCGCCCTGGTCGATGGCGATGTCGACCACGACGCTGCCGTCTTCCATCTCGCGCAGCATCTCGCGGGTCATCACGTGCGGGGCCTTGGCGCCGGTGATCAGCACCGCGCCGATGACCAGATCGGCCGAGGCGACTTCGCGCGCGACCACGTCGTGGTACGGGTACAGCGCGGTGACGTTGTTGCCCAGGCGCATCATCTCGTCCATGCGGTCCTGGCGCATTTCGAACACGGTCACGTTGGCGCCGGCCGCGGCGGCCAGCGCGGCGGACGCGCCGCCGGCCTTGCCCGCGCCGAACACCACGACCTTGCCGCGCTCGGTCGACGGCAGGCCGCCGAGCAGCTTGCCCTTGCCCGACATCGGCTGGTGCAGCAGATGGGTGCCGACCTGCACGCCGATCTTGCCGGCGATGACCGACATCGGCGCCAGCAGCGGCAGGTCGCCGTTGGGCAGCTCGACGGTCTCGAAGGCGACGCCGGTCAGGCCGATGTCGAGCAGGTGCTTGGTCAGCGCCGGCTCGGCGGCCAGATGCAGGTAGCAGAACAGCAGGTGGTCCTTGCGCAGGTGCTGCAGGTCGCCGGCGATCGGCTCCTTCACCTTGACGATCAGTTCGCCCTTTTCGTACAGGGCCGCCGCGTCCGGCGCGATCTTCACGCCCAGACGGGTGTAGTCGGCATCCTTGAAGCCGCTCTTGACGCCCGCGTCCTGCTCCAGCCAAACCTCGTGGCCGCGCTTGACCAGATCGCCCGCGGCGGCGGGGACGAGCGCGACGCGCCCTTCGAGAGTCTTGGTTTCCTTCGGTACGCCGATACGCATTGCTGTCTCCAGTGCGGCCCAGAAAAAACGCCGCATTCGCGGCGCGCCGAGCCAGGTTGTGTTTTTTGTGAGCGGTGTTGGTGGAACGTTCGGAACGTGGCGAATGGGTGACTGATCTTGCGTGGCGATGTGCGGCGGCGCACCATCCGCGACCGTTCGGAGCGCACCCGTGCAGCGCCTCCGTCCGGCGGGTCCGGCCCGCACACGCGGCTTTGTACTCCCACCGCCGCCGCAGCGCCAGCTTCGGTTTGGCGGTTCGCGCCGCGCGCCGCGCCGCGCAACGTTGCGTCCGCGCGCCATGCCTTGTTTTGCCGGGACGGCGCCTCCAAGCTATGCCCTGCTCCGGAATCTTCTACACGCCGGCGTATGGCCGGATCGACATCGGACCGGCCAAAACCGCGCGAACGTCGAACGGATTCCTTAACTGCGCGCAGCGCATTCCCTACAGCCCGCGATTATATACATGAGCCCAACCAAGCACTCCCGCGTCGTCATCCTCGGTTCCGGCCCCGCCGGCTGGACCGCCGCCGTCTACGCCGCCCGCGCCAACCTCAAGCCGCTGGTGATCACGGGCCTGCAGCAGGGCGGCCAGCTGATGACCACCACCGAAGTCGACAACTGGCCCGGCGACGCGCACGGCCTGATGGGCCCGGACCTGATGACGCGCATGCAAGCGCACGCCGAACGCTTCGACACCGAAGTGCAGTTCGACCACATCCACACCGCCGACCTGTCCAAGCGCCCGTTCCGGCTGATCGGCGACAGCGGCGAATACACCGCCGACGCGCTGATCATCGCCACCGGCGCCACCGCCAAGTACCTGGGCCTGCCCTCGGAAGACGAATACAAGGGCCGCGGCGTGTCCGCCTGCGCGACCTGCGACGGCTTCTTCTATAAGGACCAGGACGTGGCCGTGGTCGGCGGCGGCAACACCGCGGTCGAGGAAGCGCTGTACCTGTCCAACATCGCGCGCAAGGTCTACCTCGTGCATCGCCGCGACACCCTGCGCGCGGAGAAGATCATGCAGGACAAGCTGCAGGCCAAGATCCAGGCCGGCAAGATCGAGCCGGTGTGGCACCACACCGTCGACGAAGTGCTCGGCAACGACGCCGGCGTCACCGGCCTCAAGCTCAAGTCGGTGCAGGACGGCTCCAGCCGCGAACTGGCCATCCACGGCCTGTTCGTCGCCATCGGCCACACTCCGAACACCAGCTTGTTCGAGGGCCAGCTGGAGATGAAGAACGGCTACCTGACCATCCGCACCGGCCTGGACGGCAACGCCACCCAGACCTCGGTGGAAGGCGTGTTCGCCGCCGGCGACGTCGCCGACCAGGTCTACCGCCAGGCGATCACCTCGGCCGGCTTCGGCTGCATGGCCGCGCTGGACGCCGAGAAGTTCCTCGACAAGGACGCTTGATCGCGCGCTGGGCGCGCAAGGCCGGGCGGACCCACCGCTCGGCCGCCGTCCCCGCCGCGGCGATCGCGGCGGGACGTTAGGGCGACTGTCGGATCCTCCACTCTCATGGCCGCAACGATGCTGAGCTTCCGCGACGACGCCCTGTCCGATGCCGATTTCGCCGTCGTCCACGGTTTTCTCTCGCAGACCTACTGGGCCGCGGGCATTCCCGCGCAGACCTTGCGCCGCGCGCTCGACGGCTCGCTCTGCTATCGCGGCTACCTCGACGGCGAGCTCGTCGCCTTCGCCCGCGCGATCACCGACCAGGCGACCTTCGCTTATCTGGCCGACGTGTTCGTCGCGCCGGAACGGCGCGGCCACGGCTACGGCCGCGCGGTCGTGGAAGCGCTGATGGCCGACCCGCGCGTGCAAGGCCTGCGCCGCTGGCTGCTGGTCACCAGCGACATGCAGCCGCTGTACGCCAAGCTCGGCTTCACCGCCTTGCCCAAGCCCGAGCAGCACATGCAGAAGCACGATCCCGACGTGTACCTGCGCGCCGCCGGGATTTCGTCCGCGCCGTGAGCGCGACCGGCGACGCGTTCTCGATCCGCCTGCTGGGCGCGCTGGCCGAAGTCCCGGCCGCGCACTGGGACGCGCTGCACGACGGCGCCAACCCTTTCGTCGCCCACGCCTTCCTGCACGGGCTGGAAGCCAGCGGCTGCGTGCGCGCCGATTGGGGCTGGACGCCGCATCACCTCACGGTTTGGCGCGACGACGAACTGATCGCGGCGATGCCCGCGTACCTGAAGCAGAACTCGCACGGCGAGTTCGTGTTCGACCACGCCTGGGCGCGCGCCTACGACCAGCACGGCCTGGATTACTTCCCCAAGTGGCTGGCCGCGGTGCCCTACTCGCCCGTGACCGGCCCGCGCCTGCTCGCGCGCGAGCCCGAGCATCGGCGCCTGCTGCTGCGCGCGATGGCACAGCTGTGCGCGCGCCAGGCGCTGTCGTCGGCGCACGTCAATTTCCACCTCGAAGACGAGGACGCCGCCTTCGCCGCCGAAGGCGACGCCGACTGGCTGGCGCGCGTGGACGTGCAATACCACTGGCGCAATCCGCCCGACGCGCACGGCCATCGTTGGCGGGATTTCGATCAGTTCCTCGCCGCGTTCGACCATAAGCACCGCAAGAACATCCGTCAGGAGCGCGCCAAGGTCGCGCGCGCCGGCGTGCGTTTCCGCACGGTCGAAGGCGCGGATGCGAGCGAGGCGGATCTGGCGACGATGTACGGGTTTTATCGCAACACCTTCGACCAGTACGGCAACCACGCCGCGCTCACGCTGGAATTCCTGCAGCACCTCGCGCGCGCGATGCCGCGCGCGCTGGTGATGTTCTTCGCCGACTACGAGGGCGAACCGGTCGCCGGCGCGCTGTGCCTGCGCGGCGCCGACACGCTCTACGGCCGCTACTGGGGCGCGCGCGCCGAGTTGCCGGGGCTGCATTTCGAGACCTGCTACTACCAAGGCATCGAGTACTGCCTGCGCGAAGGCCTGCACGCGTTCGAGCCCGGCGCCCAGGGCGAGCACAAGATCGCGCGCGGCTTCCTGCCGACCGAAGTGCGCAGCCGCCACTGGATCGCCCATCCCTCGTTCCGCGACGCGCTGCGGCCGTGGTGCCGCGAAGAAGCGGCCTCGGTGCGGCGCTACGCGCAGACCTTGCGCGCGCATTCGCCGTTCAAGGCGGCCGCCTGCGACGACGGCGGTCACGGCGCCGCGGCGGCGGATTCGCCATCGTCGGACGCATGAACCGCCTGCCGTTCCTGCTGGCCAAAGACCCCGAGGCGCCGTTCCCGCCGGGCGACCGCGCCCTGGACGATCCCGACGGCCTGCTCGCGGTCGGCGGCGACCTCAGCCCGGCGCGCCTGCTCAACGCCTACCGCGCCGGCGTGTTCCCATGGCCGAGCGAGGGCTACCCGCTGCTGTGGTGGTGCCCGGACCCGCGCACGGTGTTCCGCACCGACGCCGTGCATCTGGCGTCCAGGTTCCGCCGCGACCTGCGCCGCAGCGGCTGGACCGTGCGCGCCGACACCGCGTTCGAAACCGTGATCGCCGCCTGCGCCGCGGCGCCGCGCCCGGGCCAGGACGGCACCTGGATCGTGCCGGAGATGATCGAGGCCTACACCCGCATGCACCGACTCGGGCACGCGCATTCGGTGGAAGTGTTCGACGGCGAGGCCTTGGTCGGCGGCATCTACGGCATCGCCATCGGCCGCATGTTTTACGGCGAAAGCATGTTCAGCGCGGTCTCCGGCGGCTCCAAGGCGGCGCTGGCGGCGCTGGCCCGGCGTCTGCACGGCTGGGGCCGGCCGCTGCTCGACGCCCAGGTCGAGAACCCGCACCTGCTGAGCCTGGGCGCGGTCTCGATGCCGCGGGCGCAATTCCTGGCCGAGGCCGCCGAACTGGCCGCCGCGCCGGGTTTCGAGCCCGGCCCGTGGACCGAACGCTTCGGCGAACGGCCCGCCGCGGAACTGGCCGAACCCTTGCCCGGCGCGGGTTCCGAGCCCGGCTGAGCCGCGTCCTGGCGCCCGCGAGCGGCCGCATTAACGGATTTTTTGCTCCTGAGCCGCTCCCGTGGCAAAATGCGCGGCTTCGCGGGCGCGCGACGCCCAACACCCGACTCCAGGACTCTGCGAGTCCACCTTCCTGGGAAGCACATGGCAAAAGACGACGTGATCGAATTCGAGGGCACGGTGGCGGAAACCCTTCCGAACACCATGTTCCGCGTGCGTCTCGAAAACGGGCACGAAATCATCGCCCATATCTCGGGTCGCATGCGCAAGAACTACATCCGCATCCTGACCGGCGACAAGGTCAAGGTCGAGATGACGCCCTACGATCTGACCAAGGGCCGCATCACCTACCGCATGAAGTGAGCGCGGTAACTGTTTGAAAAAAGGCGGCCATTGGCCGCCTTTTTTGTGGTTGCGCGATTGCGGCCTCGCCTGCTGGCCAACCCCCGCCCGACCCAACGCACGCTCGCGGAGGCCGGATTCGTCCCGGCCCCTCGCCGCCGTGCCTCTGCGCTTCCCTGCCGGGAGCGCCCCGGCCGACGTGCCGCGCTCGCGAATCGAACGCGGCCGCGCCGGACCGAACACGCCGCTCGGCCAGAAATCAGGTCGCTGCGTCGGACTTCAGCAAACAACCCGCCTTGAGCTGGCAGTAGAAATAAGGACCGTCGCAGTCTCCGGGATGCGGAACTTCCTGACAGCGCTGGTACTTATCGGTGCACTCCTGACAGGGATCGACCGGCGGCGTACCCGCGACCACGGCGGCCGAGAGCGAGAACACGAAGGCGGCCAGCGCCGAAAGCGCGATGCGGCGGTGTTTCATACGAACTCCTTTTCTTTCTTGCGGCGGTGAAGGGAAGCGCTCGAAGCCGAACTTACCGCCGATGATCGCGGCGGCGGCAACGGCCGGCGGCCGGGACGACGCCGGCGGCGTGCCGGCGCTCGCAGTTCCGCAGATGCGCGGCCAGACCGCCGCGGGCGTCGATCCTTACTCCAGCGGACAGCCCGCCCAGATCAGGCAATCGCTGAACGGCGATTCGCAGTCGCGGGTGCCGTCCCAGCCGCCGTTGTTCATGCACCACTGGTACTCGGCCCGGCACTGCTGGCACGGACCCAGCGGCGGCGCGGCCGAGGCGGCGACGGTGGCGGCGGAAAACACGAACGCGGCCAAGGCCGCCAGAGAACGCTTGCTCATCGAATCGGACTCCTCTTCCTGGTGAAGACGGCCGCGACGGCCGCCGCCCGCGATCCACGGGCCACTGGAACGTAGCAGCGACAGTCGGCCGTATTGGCGCGGGCTGGCAGAAACGACAGGACGCGCGCCGCCGCGCACGCCGCGCTTGCGACGCAGCGCGCGTTTCGCGCGGGTGCGGGCGCAAGGCGTTCCGCGATGCAGCACGCGCTCGCGGGCAGCGACCGGCGGCGGCGCGGCGAACGTGATCCAACACGAAAACATCGAAGGCGGATCCGAATCCTCGTGCGCGTCGCGCGCCTGCGCGCCGGCGCACCCGCCTGCGTACGCACGCGCCGGCAGGACGCGCGGCCGCGAGCGTGCGCATGTGCACGATGTCTCGCCGCATCGCCCCGCATCGCCCCGCATCGCATCGCTTAGACGCGGCGCGACCGACCTCGATGCGGCACATCGCGAAAAAATCGCCGGCGCGCCGCTGCAACCTTTTCGCACGCGAGCGCATCTACGCATCGAATCGAACGCAGCCCGCATCGCCATCGCGTCGCGCCTCCGCGCGGCGACGGCCTCGTGTTGCCGCGTCGCTCCCATCCAAGCCGCCCGCGACTAGGCCGGAGGTCACGCGTGACGAATGTCACCGCTACTTTCTTCAGATTTGTCCGCGCGCTGCCGTCGTTAGATTGCCCACACGCTCCGCCCTACCCCACGTCCGAGGATGCAAGCATGAAGCTGTTGTCCGCCATCGCCATCGCCATCGCCGCCGCGCTTACCGTTACCGCCGCGCCCGCGTTCGCCGCCGATCCGTTGCAAGACTGCGTCGAACTGAGCGCTCAGCACGTGGTGCGCCGCGCCGGCGACGGCGCCGTGGCGGTGCGCGACGGCGATCAGTACTACCGCGCCGAAATGCGCTACGGCTGCAACGACCTGGGCTATTCGGCCAAGCTCAAGATCTCGACCGACAAGCAGGAAAACCGGCTTTGCCCGCAGGGCTCCAAGTTGATCACGCAGCGCGATTACTGCGCGATTTCGCGGGTCGAAAAGATCGACGAACAAGCCTTCAAGCGTTACATCAAGCGCTGAGCCGTCGATCGCGGCGCCGTTCGCTCACGGCGTCCGCACTGGGCGGCCCGAACCGCGCCGCGCGCGTCCCCCGCGCGCGCGACGCAACGGTTTTCCGCTGTTCCGCATGCGGCCGGTCCGCATGCGGCTTCTTCGCGGCATCGTTCGCGAACCGATAAACGCAAGCAACCCAACCACGCGAACGAAAAAGGCGGCCCGAAGGCCGCCTTTTCGCCGTGCCGCGCGAGCGGCGCCGAGGATCACACCGTCGCCGGCAACAAACGCTCGGGTTCGGCCTGCGCATCGACCACCAGCTGATCGTCGCGCACATCGATGCTGACCCGGCCGCCGCCGACCAGCTTGCCGAACAGCAGTTCGTCGGCGAGCGGACGCTTGATCCGATCCTGGATCACCCGCGCCATCGGCCGCGCGCCCATCAGCGGGTCGAAGCCGTGCTGGGCCAGCCAGTCGCGCGCGGCCGGCGTGGCCGACAGCGACACGTTCTTCTCGTGCAACTGGGTTTCCAGCTCGATCAGGAACTTGTCCACCACGCGCAGGATGTGGTCGAAGCCCAGCGCCTGGAACTGCACCACCGCGTCGAGGCGGTTGCGGAATTCCGGCGAGAAGCTCTTGCGGATCACTTCCATCGCGTCGGTGGCGTGATCTTGCTTGGTGAAGCCGATCGAGCGCCGCGCCGCCTGCGCCGCGCCGGCGTTGGTGGTCATCACCACGATCACGTTCTTGAAGTTGGCCTCGCGTCCGTTGGTGTCGGTGAGCGTGCCGCGGTCCATCACCTGCAACAGGATGTTGAAGATGTCCGGGTGCGCCTTCTCGACTTCGTCCAGCAGCAGCACGCAGTGCGGGGTCTTGACGATCTTCTCGGTCAGCAAGCCGCCCTGGTCGAAGCCGACGTAGCCCGGAGGCGCGCCGATCAAACGACTGACCGAATGCGGCTCCATGTACTCGGACATGTCGAAACGCACCAGCTCGATGCCCAACTGCAGCGCGAGCTGCTTGGTCACCTCGGTCTTGCCCACGCCGGTCGGGCCGGCGAACAGGAAGTTGCCGATCGGCTTGTCCGGATTGCCCAGGCCCGAGCGCGCCAGCTTGATCGCCGAGGCCAGGGTCTCGATGGCCGGATCCTGGCCGAAGATCACCATCTTGAGGTTGCGTTCGAGATTGCGCAGCACGTCCTTGTCGCTGGCCGACACCTGCTTGGTCGGGATGCGCGCCATCTTGGCGACGATCATCTCGATCTCTTCGATGTCGATCAGGCTCTTGCGCACGCTCTCCGGCAGCAGGCGCTGGCGCGCGCCGGCCTCGTCGATGACGTCGATGGCCTTGTCCGGCAGCAGGCGGTCGCCGATGTGCTTGACCGACAGGTCGACCGCGGCCTGCAGCGCGTCGTCGGCGTAGGTGACGCCGTGGTGCGACTCGTACTTGGGCTTGAGCCCCTGCAGGATCTGATAGGTCTCGCCGACCGTGGGCTCGACGATGTCGATCTTCTGGAAGCGCCGCGCCAACGCGCGGTCCTTCTCGAAGATGCCGCGGTATTCCTGGAACGTGGTCGAGCCGATGCAGCGCAGCTCGCCGGAGGACAGCGCCGGCTTGATCAGGTTGCTGGCGTCCATGGTGCCGCCGCTGGCCGAACCGGCGCCGATGATGGTGTGGATCTCATCGACGAACAGGATCGACTCGGGCTGCTTCTTGAGCTGGGCCAGCACCGCCTTGAGGCGCTTCTCGAAATCGCCGCGGTACTTGGTGCCGGCGACCAGCGCGCCCAGGTCGAGGGCGAAGATGGTCGCGTTGCGCAGCACCTCGGGCACCTCGCCGTCGACGATGCGCTTGGCCAGGCCTTCGGCGATGGCGGTCTTGCCCACGCCGGCTTCGCCGACGTAGAGCGGGTTGTTCTTGCGCCGGCGGCACAGCACCTGGATGGTGCGCTCGACTTCGTCGGCGCGGCCGACCAGCGGGTCGATCTTGCCTTCGCGCGCGAGCTGGTTGAGGTTGCTGGCGAACTCGGCCAGCGCGTCGGACTTGCCCTCGCCGTCCATGCCTTCCGGCGGCTTGCTGGACTCTTCCTCGTGGTGGGCGTGGCCGTCCTCGCCGTTGTGCTTGACGATGCCGTGGGAGAGGTAGTTCACCACGTCCAGGCGGGCCACGTCCTGCTGGTTGAGGAAGTAGACCGCGTGCGAGTCCTTTTCGCCGAAGATCGCCACCAGCACGTTGGCGCCGGTGACTTCCTTCTTGCCCGAGGACTGGACGTGGTAGACCGCGCGTTGCAGCACGCGCTGGAAGCCCAGGGTGGGCTGGGTGTCGCGGTCGACGTCGTCGGGCAACACCTGGACCGAGGTCGCGATGGCCTGTTCCAGGTCGCTGCGCAAGCGCGCGAAGTCGACGCCGGTGGCCTTGAGGACGGCCTCGGCGGACGGGTTGTCGAGTAGTGCGAGCAGCAGGTGTTCGACCGTCATGTACTCGTGGCGCGCCTCGCGGGCGCGCTTGTAGCACTGGCCGATGCTGTATTCGAGATCCTTGCTGAACATGGGGCGGAGCCTCCAGGACGTATGCACGCTACGTGGGGGCGCTCGCCGGCTTTTCCATGCCCCGCCCCACAGGGGGTGCTTCAGCTCCCTTTTAGGCCTTTTCCATCGTGCACAGCAAGGGGTGCTGATGCATCCTTGAAAATTCGTTCACTTGCGCTACCTTCGATTCGGCGACTTCGCGCGTGAAGACGCCGCATACGCCGCGGCCGCGGGTATGCACGTGCAGCATGATCTGGGTGGCTTTTTCGACGTTCATCGGGAAAAAACGCATCAACACCTCGACGACGAAGTCCATCGGGGTGTAGTCGTCGTTGAGCAGCATGACGGAGTAAAGCGGAGGACGGGCCAACTCGGGTTTGCCGGTTTCCACCAGCACCCCGTGGCTATGTTCGTGATCGGTCTGTTTGGCCATGCTCGGATTATAGACCCCTGCCCCCGCCGGTCGCGGGAGACGTGAAGCGGCGGCGCGGCGTGGACGCGTGCACGGCCGCATTGCAAAATGCCGCAGCGCCGCCATCTGTAGCGGTGCCGTCGGTGCAGATTGCGCCGATGCCGAAGAATTCAAGGACCCGCATGCGCCTCGCTCCCGGCTTTCCGACCGGCTCCACGTTCCGTCTGGCCCGCACCGCGCTGCTGCTGAGCGCGCTCGCCGCCGCGCCCGCGTGGGCGGCCGACGCCGCGGCGGCCAAGACGGCGGCCAAGGTATCGGCCGACGCCGGTCCGGCGCTCGACGCCAAGCCGCCCGTCGAAGCCAAGCCGGCGGCCAAACCCGGTCGCGACGGCGACTCCGCCGGCGCCGCCCAGGCCGCCGTCTCCAAGAACGGCGATCCGCAGGTCCGCGCCCAGCTCGACGCGCTGGGTTACAAGTATCAGGTCGACGAGGACGGCGACTTCGTCCTCACCTTCGGCCTGGACGAAAAGCGCAGCCAGATGGCCTACGTGCTGTCGCGCACGCAGCGCTTCGGTTCGCTCAAGGTGCGCGAGATCTGGTCGCCGGCCTACCGCACCGCCGACGGCGGCGCGCTGCCGGCGCCGATCGCCAACCGCCTGCTCGAGGACGGCCAGCTGAGCAAGCTCGGCGGCTGGGTCAGCCAGGACGGGGTCGCGGTGTTCGTGGTCAAGATCGACGCGGACGCGCCGAACCACACCCTCGACGATGCGATCGACTACGCGGTGCGCGCGGCCGACCAGATGGAAGCCGAACTCACCCCCGGCCAGGACGATTTCTAACGTGAGCTACCGCGAAGGCCGTTTCTGGCAACCCGACGTGACCGTGGCCACCGTGGTGGTCGACGGCGGCCGCCTGTTGATGGTCGAGGAGACCGTCGGCGGGCGCCTCGTGCTCAATCAGCCGGCCGGGCATCTGGAGCCCGACGAGAGCCTGATCGAGGCCGCGCTGCGCGAGACGCTGGAGGAAACCGGCTGGCACGTGCGCCTGACCGCGTTCGTCGGCGCCTACCAGTGGAAGGCGCCGGTCGCCGCCGACGGCAGCGGCGGCCGCCATTACCTGCGTTTCGCCTTCGCCGCCGAGCCGGTCAGCCACGACCCGGCGCGCCCGCTCGACGAAGGCATCGTGCAGGCGCTGTGGATGACCCCGGCCGAGTTGCAGGCGCGCGGCGATCAGCACCGCAGCCCGCTGGTGTGGCGGGTCGCCGCCGACTACCTCGGCGGGCGCCGCCATTCGCTCGATCTGGTCCAGCATTTCGCGGACGCCGCCGCGCCGGTGTGACGGTCATGACGAGGTCGGCGGACACCATCGTGGGCATGTCGGGCGGGGTCGATTCGTCGGTCGCCGCGTTGCTGCTGCGCGATTCCGGGCAAGCCCTTTCGGGTTTGTTCATGCAGAACTGGGCCGACGACGGCAGCGGCGACTGCCGCGCCGAGGACGACCGCCGCGACGCGGTCGCGGTGTCCGGCCGGCTCGGCCTGCCGATCCACTTCCGCGATTTCTCCGGCGAGTACTGGGCCGGCGTGTTCGAGCACTTCGTCGCCGAGTACGCGGCGGGCCGCACGCCCAACCCGGACGTGCTCTGCAACCGCGAGATCAAGTTCAAGCATTTCCTCGACGCCGCGCGCGAGCTCGGCGCCGATTACATCGCCACCGGCCATTACGCCCGGGTCGATGCCGTGGACGGCCGCTTCCGCCTGCTCAAGGCGCTGGACCGGAGCAAGGATCAGAGCTATTTCCTGCACCAGCTCGGTCAGGCGCAACTGCGCGCGACCCGCTTCCCGCTGGGCGAACTGCTCAAGCGCGACGTGCGCGAGATGGCGCGCTCGGCGAACCTGCCGACCGCGGCCAAGAAGGATTCCACCGGCATCTGCTTCATCGGCGAGCGCGATTTCCGCGAATTCCTGTCGCGTTACCTGCCCGCGCGCGAAGGCGAGATCCGCACGCCCGACGGCCGCGCCGTCGGCCGCCATCCGGGCGTGTTCTATTTCACCCTGGGCCAGCGCGAAGGCCTCAACATCGGCGGCGTGCGCGGCTTCGAGCAGGCGCCGTGGTACGTGGTCGGCAAGGACGTCGCCGGCAACGTGCTGTACGTGGACCAGGGCAGCGACACGCCGTGGCTGCGCTCGCAGGCGCTGACCACCGAGACCGCGCACTGGATCGCCGGCAGCGCGCCGGCGCGCCGCTTCGCCTGCTCCGCGCAAACCCGTTACCGCCAACCCGACCAGTCGTGCGAGGTCGAGGTGGGCGATGACGGTACCCTGTCGGTGCGCTTCGCCGAACCGCAGCGCGCGGTGACGCCGGGCCAGTCGCTGGTGCTGTACGCCGGCGAGGAATGCCTCGGCGGCGCGGTGATCGCCGCCACCGACGCAGCAACGCCCGGCGCCGGCGCGACTTCTCCTTTTTCGACGACGAATCCGTAATGGCCGAACTTTCCGAACGTGTCCTCGCCCTCGCCGGCCTCGCCCAGGCCTTGGCCCAGGTGCGGCGCATCGCCGATACCGGCCAGGCCAACGCCAGCGTGCTGCAGACCGCGCTGGACTCGGTGTTCCGCATCGACGCCTCCTCGCCCTCGGCGGTGTACGGCGGCGCGGCGCAGCTGCGCCCGGGCCTGATGCTGGCGCAGGACTACTTCAGCAGCCGGATCAAGGACGAACACCTGCCGCGCCTGGGGCTGGCGGTGCTGCAACTGGAGCGGCGCTTCGTCCAGGACGCCGAGATGACCGAGAAGGTGCTGCGCGGCATCCGCGATCAGGCCGACAACGCCCAGCGCCTGGGCAGCAGCCACCCCGACGTGATCGCCGCGCTCGGCACGCTGTACGCCGACACCTTGAGCCACCTGCGCCCGCGCGTGCTGGTGCAGGGCAATCCGCATTACCTCGGCCAGCCCGGCGTGGTCGCCGAGGTGCGCGCGGTGCTGCTCTCGGCGGTGCGTTCGGCGGTGCTGTGGCGGCAGCTCGGGGGCAGCTATTGGGACTTCATTTTGCGCAAGCGGGCGATGGTGGATTCGATCGATTCGCGCTTGGATTGAGCGCGGGCGATGGGAGCGCGGTGGTCGCGCGGGGGTTCGCTTCGCCTGTGGCTTCGTGCTTTCGCCGGCGGTTGAGGTTTCGCGGTCGCAGCTTGCGCAGCTCCTACAGGAGCTCCATGCCGGAACGTAGCGACGGGCGCCCCCTGTAGGAGCGGCGCAAGCCGCGACCGCGCCAATGAAACGGCTGCGCCGATCCGAAGCTGAGCGACTCTGGACAGCCCCGCGGCTTCATGCTTTCGCCGGCGACTGCGGGTTTCGCGGTCGCAGCTTGCGCAGCTCCTACAGGAGCTCCATGCGGGAACGCGGCGGCGGGCGTCCCCTGTAGGAGCGGCGCGAGCCGCGACCGCGCCAGTTAAACGTTCGCGCCAGTTCGGAGCTTCGCGGCTTCGTGCTTTCGCCGGCGTCTGCGGTTTCGCGGTCGCAGCTTGCGCAGCTCCTACAGCAGCTCCATGCGGGAACGTGGCGGCGGGCGAGCCGCGGCCGCGCCAACGGGGCGGCCGGCGTCGGCCCGCAGACGCGCGCGCCTGCGGGCAACCCGCCTCACCACACCATCTTGTACTCGCACCCCACCATCGTCTTGCCCGGATGGCTGGTGATGGTGCTGACCGTCTGCGTGACCGTCGTGTCGATGCCGTCGCCCAGGGTTTCCCGGCTGATCTCGCGCACGCGGATGTGCCGGGCCAGCGGTTCGTCGCTGGCCTTGAGCTTGAGTTGCTTGGACAGCGCGTCGGCGACGTCGCCGTCGACCACGGCGAGCAGGCCTTCGCCGACCATCATCACCTGCTTGGTGGAGTGGCCGTAGACCGTGATCGCTTCGGGCATGTCGAAAATGGTCACAAAGGTGTTCGCGTCCTTGGCCTTGCGCCATCCGGCCAGCGCGGGCTGGGCCGGCTTGTCGTAGTACAGCGGCGTCAGCGCGTTGCCCACGCGCATGAATTCGTCGCGCTTGGCCTGGCAGGTCAGGACCTTGACCAGTTCGGCGCGCACCTGCGCGCCGTCGCGGTAGGGTTCGTCTTCGGCGGCGGCCGCGGCCAGCGGCGCGCCCAGGGCCAGCGCCAATGCGGCGGTCGCGGCGAAACGAAGCGGCGAAATATTCATGACTGGAAGTCCTTGTCTGTGTTTCGTTGAAGACGAGCGAAGGCGGGGCTACCCCCACCCTTCATGGTGTCGCACGCGCGACGCGGGCTTTCGATGCGTTGCGCGCGCGGCCGTGCGGAAAAGAAAACCCCGGCTCGCGCCGGGGTTTTCGGGTTGCGCGTGTTACGGCCGGAATCAGGCGGCGACGGTGTCGGCGACCTGCTTGTAGTCGGCGATCTGATCGAAGTTCATGTAACGGTAGATCTTGTCGCCGTTGGCGTTGATCACGCCGATGTCCGCCATGTACTCCTCGCGGGTCGGGATGCGGCCCAGACGCGAGCAGATCGCGGCCAGTTCGGCCGAACCCAGGTACACGTTGGTGTTGCGGCCCAGACGGTTGGGGAAGTTGCGGGTCGAGGTCGAGAACACGGTCGCGCCCTCGCGCGCCTGCGCCTGGTTGCCCATGCACAGCGAGCAGCCCGGCATTTCCATGCGCGCGCCGGCGGTGCCGAAGGTGCCGTAGTGGCCTTCCTTGGTGAGTTCGGACGCGTCCATCTTGGTCGGCGGCGCGACCCACAGGCGGGTCGGGATGTCGCGCTTGCCTTCCAGCAGCTTGGCGGCGGCGCGGAAGTGGCCGATGTTGGTCATGCACGAACCGATGAACACTTCGTCGATGACCGCGCCGGCGACGTCGGACAGGGTCTTCACGTCGTCCGGGTCGTTCGGGCAGGCGACGATCGGCTCGACGATCTCGTTGAGGTCGATCTCGATCACCGCGGCGTACTCGGCGTCGGCGTCGCCTTCCAGCAGCTGCGGGTTGGCCAGCCACGCTTCCATCGCCTTGATCCGGCGCGACAGCGAGCGCGGGTCGGCATAGCCTTCGGCGATCATCCACTTCAGCAAGGTGATGTTGCTGTTGAGGTACTCGACGATCGGTTCCTTATCCAGCTTGACCGTGCAGCCCGCGGCCGAACGTTCGGCCGAGGCGTCGGACAGCTCGAACGCCTGCTCGACCTTCAACTGCGGCAGACCTTCGATTTCCAGGATGCGGCCGGAGAAGATGTTCTTCTTGCCCTGCTTGGCGACGGTCAGCAGGCCCGACTTGATCGCGGCCAGCGGGATCGCGTTGACCAGATCGCGCAGGGTCACGCCGGGCTGCATCTCGCCCTTGAAGCGGACCAGCACCGACTCGGGCATGTCCAGCGGCATCACGCCGGTGGCCGCGGCGAACGCGACCAGACCGGAGCCGGCCGGGAACGAGATGCCGACCGGGAAGCGGGTGTGCGAGTCGCCGCCGGTGCCGACGGTGTCGGGCAGCAGCATGCGGTTGAGCCACGAGTGGATCACGCCGTCGCCCGGACGCAGCGCGATGCCGCCGCGGTTGCTGATGAAGGCCGGCAGCTCGTGGTGGGTCTTGACGTCGACCGGCTTCGGATAGGCCGCGGTGTGGCAGAACGACTGCATCACCAGATCGGCCGAGAAGCCCAGGCAGGCCAGATCCTTGAGCTCGTCGCGGGTCATCGGGCCGGTGGTGTCCTGCGAGCCCACCGAGGTCATCTTCGGTTCGCAGTAGGTGCCCGGACGGATGCCCTGGCCCTCGGCCAGACCGCAGGCGCGGCCGACCATCTTCTGCGCCAGCGAGTAGCCCTTGCCGCTGTCGGCCGGGTTCTGCGGCAGGCGGAACAGCGTGGACGGGGCCAGACCCAGCGCTTCGCGCGCCTTGGCGGTGAGGCCGCGGCCGACGATCAACGGAATGCGGCCGCCGGCGCGGACTTCGTCCAGCAGCACGTCGGACTTGAGCGCGAACTCGGCGATCAGTTCGCCGTTCTTGAACGCCTTGCCTTCGTACGGACGCAGCTCGACCACGTCGCCCATGTCCATCTGCGACACGTCGAGTTCGATCGGCAGCGCGCCGGCGTCTTCCATGGTGTTGTAGAAGATCGGCGCGATCTTCGAGCCCAGGCACACGCCGCCGAAGCGCTTGTTCGGAATGAAGGGGATGTCTTCGCCGGTGAACCACAGCACCGAGTTGGTCGCCGACTTGCGGCTGGAGCCGGTGCCGACCACGTCGCCGACGTAGGCGACCAGGTGGCCCTTGTCCTTCAGCGATTCGATGAAGGCGATCGGGCCGCGCTTGCCGTCTTCTTCCGGCTCGATGCCGTCGCGCTTGTTCTTCAGCATCGCCAGCGCGTGCAGCGGGATGTCCGGGCGGGTGGTCGCGTCCGGCGCCGGCGACAGGTCGTCGGTGTTGGTTTCGCCGGTCACCTTGAACACGGTGACGGTCATGCTCTGCGGCACTTCCGGCTTGCTGGTGAACCACTCGGCGTCGGCCCAGCTCTGCAGCACGGCCTTGGCGTGGGCGTTGCCCTTCTCGGCCTTTTCCTGCACGTCGTGGAAGGCGTCGAACATCAGCAGGGTGTGCTTGAGCGCGTTGCCGGCGACCGCGCCGACTTCGGCGTCGTCGAGCAGCTCGATCAGCGGATGGATGTTGTAGCCGCCGAGCATGGTGCCCAGCAGTTCGGTGGCGCGGGCGCGCGAGATCAGAGCGTTCTTCTCCGTGCCGAAGGCGACCGCGGCCAGATACGAGGCCTTGACCTTGGCGGCGTCGTCGACGCCGGCCGGCACGCGGTGGGTGATGAGATCCAGCAGGAACTCGCCCTCGCCCGCCGGCGGGGCTTTCAGCAGTTCGATGACCTCGGCGGTCTGCTGGGCGGTCAGGGGCAGCGGCGGAATGCCCAGCGCGGCGCGCTCGGCAACGTGGTGGCGATAGGCTTCCAACATAAAAATTCTCCGCGTGGATCTGGTGGTGTGGGGCGCAAAAAAACGGATGTAGGTCGTGCGTGCGGCTCGGCCCGAAGGCCGCGCCGGCGGGCTCAGGCTTGCGGCACGATCAGCTTCAAGCCCTTGAAGTAGTCGCGATAAAACGTGTCGTTCCAGGTGATCAGGCCGTCGCACTGAAGCAAGGCGTGGGCGCCGGTCAGGAACGCGCCGAAGCCGCGCGACGCGCCGCCGCGCTGGCGGTGGCGCCGGTGCATCTCGCCCGCGCGCAACGCCGACTTGGCTTCCAGCGCGCTGAAATGGATGCCCATTTCCTCCAGCGCTTCCTGCGCCTGCGCGCCGCCGCGCAGCGCCGCGCAGATCTCGGCCAGGCTGACGTCGCAGACGACCACGCGGCCGCCGACCAGACTCTGGCGCAGGCAGGATTCGACCGCGTCGGCTTGCGGGCCGTCGCTCAGCAATTCGATCAGGACCGGCGAATCGACCGCGATCACCGGCTCATTCCTCGTCGCGCATCGCGCGCGCGGCGTCTTCGCCGGACTCGAAGCCGTCCAGGGCGAACTTGCCCCGGGCCTTGGAGATCGCATCGTCCACGCTCTTGCGCAGGATGATGCGGCTGCCGTCCAGCTCGACTTTCAGCAGCGTGCCCTTGGTCAGGCCGAGCGCATCGCGCACTGCCTTGGGCAGGGTGATCTGGCCTCGTTCGGCGACGGTCGCTTCCATGAGTACGCTCCAGAAAGTATGCGGGCATTATACATACCTGAGGCCCTCCCTGGGCGCCGGGACAGCGGCGGGGAGCCTCGTGCCGGGAAGCGAAAGGTCCGGCACGGGAATCGCGTTTCAGGGATTAAATTCATATTTTTCAATTAGTTGAAATCACGTCAGCCGGACGGTTGCGGGGGCGCCGTCATCGCTACGCCCGGATCCTCCGACCGTAGCCGTTCAGCCATACGTACCGGCAAGTCAGGCCCTCGCCGGCGCCCCGCCCCTTCCGCACCGCCGCCGCCCTAGCCGTCCTGGCCGCGGCGGACGGCATCGCCGCGGCCGGTCGGGCTCGCAACGCATCGCCACGGGCCTCCGCCACGCACCCCGGCCGCCGCGCCTTCTGCGCAAAGCCGATGCGCGACGCGATCGCCCCGAACCCCGACGGCGACTTCGCGCCGCGCGCCCGCCGACTCGCCGAAGCGAAACAAAGCGCGGGCATCCTCGCCCGATGCGCGACGGCGCGGCGCGCGACCCATCGCTCGCCGCGCCCGCGCATTCCGCGCAACGCTGTGTTGTCGCCCGCACGGGACCGGCCGCCAAGCGGCGAGCGAAATACGCGACAAAAGCCGCGCGACCGGCCGGAAACGCGGAACCGCCACCGCCGTCGCGGTCGCAGCGCCTCGACACCCTATGCACATCGGGCCATCGGCAACTGGTGGATAATCCGGCCACAGACCCCGCCACGCACTGCGCCGCACGGTCCATCGCAAGCCGATCCTCGCCCGGCGCGAGGCGCGAGCCAGCACTTCATACAGGAGTTCACCGCATGAGCGACTCGTTTTCCACCCGACGCCAGCTGTCCGTCGACGGCCGCGACTACACCTACTTCAGCCTGCCGGCGCTGGGCGAGCGCTTCGACATCGCCCGCCTGCCCTACTCGATGAAGATCCTGCTGGAGAACCTGCTGCGCCACGAAGACGGCGGCGCCACGGTCGGCAAGGAGCACATCGAGGCGGTCGCGCAGTGGGACGCCAAGAAGGAGCCCGACACCGAGATCGCCTTCATGCCGGCGCGCGTGGTCCTGCAGGACTTCACCGGCGTGCCCTGCGTGGTCGATCTGGCGGCGATGCGCGACGCGGTCGGCAAGCTCGGCGGCAACGCCAAGCAGATCAATCCGCTGATCCCCTCCGAACTGGTCATCGACCACTCCGTGCAGGTCGACGTGTTCGGCCGTCCCGACGCGCTCGACCTCAACGGCAAGATCGAATTCGACCGCAATAAGGAACGCTACAGCTTCCTGCGCTGGGGCCAGAAGTCGTTCGAGAACTTCAAGGTGGTGCCGCCGAACACCGGCATCGTCCATCAGGTGAACCTGGAGAACCTCGCCCGCGTGGTCATGGGCCGCGAGGTCGACGGCGAGCTGCAGGCGTTCCCGGACACCGTGTTCGGCACCGACAGCCACACCACGATGATCAACGGCATCGGCGTGCTCGGCTGGGGCGTTGGCGGCATCGAAGCCGAGGCGGCGATGCTCGGCCAACCGTCCTCGATGCTGATTCCGCAGGTGGTCGGCTTCAAACTGACCGGCAAGCTGCCCGAAGGCAGCACCGCCACCGACCTGGTGCTGACCGTCACCCAGATGCTGCGCAAGCACGGCGTGGTCGGCAAGTTCGTCGAGTTCTACGGCGACGGCCTGCAGCACCTGCCGCTGGCCGACCGCGCCACCATCGCCAACATGGCGCCCGAGTACGGCGCGACCTGCGGCATCTTCCCGATCGACGCCGAATCGCTGAACTACCTGCGCCTGTCCGGCCGCGGCGAGGATCAGATCGCGCTGGTCGAGGCCTACGCCAAGGCCCAGGGCCTGTGGCACGAGCCGGGCCAGCCGCACGCGCAGTACTCGGCCACGCTCGAACTCGACCTCGGCGACGTCAAGCCGTCGCTGGCCGGCCCCAAGCGCCCGCAGGACCGCGTGCTGCTGGAGAACGTGCACGCCAACTTCCAGGACAACCTCGGCCCGCTGGTCGCCAACCGCAAGCCGCGCGGCGTGGGTTGCGCGATCGAGGAACTCAACGGCGAAGGCGGCAATCAGCCGCAAGCGAGCCAGCTCGCGGCCAAGCCGGTGTCGAAGATCCGCATCCAGGACCAGGACGCCGAACTCTCCGACGGCTCGGTGGTGATCGCCGCGATCACCTCCTGCACCAACACCTCCAACCCGGCGGTGATGCTCGGCGCCGGCCTGCTCGCGCGCAACGCCGCACGCCTGGGCCTGAAGTCCAAGCCGTGGGTGAAGACCTCGCTCGGCCCGGGCTCGCTGGTGGTCACCGATTACCTCAAGAAGGCCGGCGTGCTCGACGATCTGGAGAAGCTCGGCTTCTACGTGGTCGGCTACGGCTGCACCACCTGCATCGGCAACTCCGGCCCGCTGCCGGACGAAGTGTCGAAGGGCATCGCCGAGAACGAACTGGTGGTCGCCTCGGTGCTGTCGGGCAACCGCAACTTCGAAGGCCGCGTGCATCCGGAAGTGAAGGCCAACTACCTCGCCTCGCCGCCGCTGGTGGTGGCGTACGCGATCGCCGGCACGGTCAACATCGACTTGACCCAGGAACCGATCGGCAAGAGCAGCGACGGCCAGGACGTGTTCCTGCGCGACATCTGGCCGTCGAACAAGGAAATCGGCGACACCATCGCCGCGACGGTCGGGCCGGAACTGTTCGCGCAGAACTACGCCGACGTGTTCAAGGGCGATACGCGCTGGAACCAGATCGCCTCGCCGGACGGCGAATCGTTCCGTTGGGACGAGTCCTCGACCTACATCAAGAACCCGCCCTACTTCGACGGCATGACCATGCAGGTCGGCAGCATCGACGACGTCCACGGCGCGCGCGTCATGGGCCTGTTCGGCGATTCGATCACCACCGACCACATCTCGCCGGCCGGCAACATCAAGAAGGACTCGCCCGCGGGCCGCTTCCTGATCTCGCGCGGCGTGCAGCCGGTGGACTTCAACAGCTACGGCTCGCGCCGCGGCAACGACGACGTGATGGTGCGCGGCACCTTCGCCAACATCCGCATCAAGAACCTGATGTTCGGCGGCGAAGAAGGCGGCAACACGCTGTACTACGGCAAGGACGGCGCGCAGCCCGAGAAGCTGGCCATCTTCGATGCCGCGATGAAGTACAAGGCCGACGGCGTGCCGCTGGTGGTGTTCGCCGGCAAGGAATACGGCACCGGTTCCTCGCGCGACTGGGCGGCCAAGGGCACCAACCTGCTCGGGGTCAAGGCGGTGATCGCCGAGAGCTTCGAGCGCATCCACCGCTCCAATCTGGTCGGCATGGGCGTGCTGCCGTTGCAGTTCAAGGACGGCGAGAACGCGCAGACCCTGGGGCTGGACGGTTCCGAAGTGGTCAGCGTGACCGGGCTGGACGACGGCAAGGCCAAGACCGCGACGGTGACGGCGAAGAAGGCCGACGGCGGCGAGACGACGTTCGAGGCGAAGGTGTTGCTGTTGACGCCGAAGGAAGTGGAGTACTTCCGGCATGGCGGCATTCTGCATTACGTGCTGCGGCAGTTGGCGGCGAAGAAGGCGGCGTAAGCCAGACCGTGGTTTGCGAAGGGCCCGGGCGTTCGCTCGGGCCTTTTGCTTTTTGGGCAACCGAAAATCCCCTACGCCCCGCGTTTCGTGGCCTGAGCCGTCTGCGCTGCCGTTGTGGGCGAAAGCTAGCCGAAGCGGCGTAGCACGGCCACATTCTCGATGTCGTGCAACTCCAACACCGTCATTCCGGCGAAAGCCGGAATCCATTTTGACTTTGCCGTCGCCTTAGCCGTTTCTTTTTGCCTTGACGCCTCCCCACCCGAGGCCCACGCCCCAAAGCCCCGGAGGGCGCGCGCATGGATGCGCGCGTGCGCCGTAGGGGCTTGGATGCCCCTTACGGCGCAGCCCCGCGCCCGGTGCTGGACCTAGTGGCTCTTGATTCGAAAACAAGGAAAGCGCCTTTCTTTGGTTACTTTCTTTGGCAAGACAAAGAAAGTAACTCGGCCGCTTGCGGACGAAAGCTTTAAGCGTTTGATCTTCGCTTGTCGTCGTGCGCTCTTGCGAGCGGAAGCGGAAGCAACATCAAAATGGGTTCCGGCTTTCGCCGGAATGACGGTGGGCAGGGTGTCCGCCATCGCCACCTGCGAGAAGCGCAGCTCACACTCCGTCATTCCGGCGAAAGCCGGAACCCATTTTGACTTTGCTGTTGGCTTTGCTCTTTCCGAAGCAACGAGTGACGACAAGCCTCAATCCAGAGCGTTCCGTCCGCAAGCGGCCGGGTCACTTTCTTTGTCTTGCCAAAGAAAGCAACCAAAGAAAGGCGCTTTCCTTGTTTTCGAATCAAAAGCCACTAGGGCTCATAGCGGCGCGGGGCCGCGCCATAAGGGTCATCCTGACCCATGGCGCGCGTGCGCATCCATGCGCACGCCCTTCGGGGCTGCGGGGCGTGGGCTTTGCTTGGGGATGCGTCAAAGCAAAGAGAAACAGCCAAGGCAAAGTCAAAATGGATTCCGGCTTTCGCCGGAATGACGGGTCGGGGAGGACGACGCAGTGGAGTGGCGAGACCTGAGATTGCATCCATTCGCATTCTCCCCGCCCCGCTTTATCCCTCCGCCCGCGTCGGCACCAACCCGTTCCCCGCCGCCCACTGATTCACGTCGTCGCGCCGGATCGCCGCCGCCATTAACCCCGGAAACGCATCCGGCGTGCACGCGAACGACGGCACGCCCAGCGCCGCCAGTTTCGCCGCCAGCGCTTGATCATAAGCCGGGCGGCCTTCGTCGCTGAGCGCCAGCAGCACGATGAACTGCACGCCCGCTTCGACCAGTTCCTGCGCCCGCGCCAGCAGCTTGGCTTCGACGCCGCCTTCGTACAGATCCGAGATCAACACCAGGATGCTGTTGCGCGGTTCGCGGATCAGGCTCTGGCAATAAGCGACCGCGCCGTGGATGTCGGTGCCGCCGCCGAGTTGCACGCCGAACAACAGGTCGACCGGGTCGTCGAGTTGTTCGGTCATGTCCACGACCGCGGTGTCGAACACCACCAGCCGCGTCGCCACCGCCGGCAGCGAAGCCATCACCGCGCCGAAGATGCTCGAGTACACCACCGAGGCCGCCATCGAGCCGCTTTGGTCGATGCACAGGGTGATCTCGCGCTGCGGCCGCCGCGACTTGCGGCCGAAGCCGATCAACTGCTGCGGAATCACGGTCTTGTACTGCGCCTGCCAATGCTTGAGGTTGGCGCGGATGGTACGGTTCCAGTCGATCTCGGCATGCCGCGGCCGGCGCGTGCGGCGGGCGCGGTCGAGCGCGCCGGTCACCGCCGAGCGCATCGGCTCTTCGAGCTTGCGCATCAGTTCCTCGACCACGCGCCGCACCACCATGCGCGCGGTGTCCTTGGTCTCGGCCGGAATCACGCCCGACAAGGACACCAGATTGGCGACCATGTGCACGTCGGGCTGCAGGCCTTCGAGCATTTCCTTTTCCAGCAGCATCTGGCGCAGGTCCAGGCGCTGCAGCGCGTCGCGCTGCATCACCTGCACCACGCTGGTCGGGAAGTATTTGCGGATGTCGCCGAGCCAGCGCGCCACGTTCGGCGCCGAACCGCCGCGGCCGCCGCGCCGCGACAGGCCGCCGGGGCCGGAGGGTTCGTACAGCGCGGCCAGGGCCGCGTCCATCGGCGACAGGCCGGCGCCGAGGCCGCCGCAGCTGTCCTGCGCCTCGCTGCCGAGCACCATGCGCCAGCGCTCCTCGCGCGAGCTCGGCACGGCCGCGTCGGCGGGCGGATTCGTTTCAGCGCTCATGCGCGTCTCCCACGGCGCTCAGGCCGAACAGTTCGCGCAGCAGCGGCAGCGCGCGCGCCGCGCGGGCGGCGTCCCAGGACGATTGCGCCGCCGACGCGGGCGCCGCGCCGACCGGACGCTTGACCCGCACGCCGAGGTCGCGCCGGTCGGCGGCCTCGAATTCGGCGAAGCTGCGCCGCAGCAGCGGCACCACGCGCAGGAAGTGCTCGTGGCCGAGGTTCGAGATCCAGCCGTCGATCAGCGCCCACACCGCGTCGTCGTGCAACAGCACCGCGGCGTTGCGGTTGAGGAAGCCGTCCAGCCACTGCGCCGCCTCCAAAGGTTCGGCGCCCAACGACAGGTTCAGGCTCAACTCGCGCGCCACCGCTTCGCCGTCGAACGCGCCGGCGTCGAACAGCAAGCGCGTGGCGAGACCGCGCAGCAGCGGCGTGGCGCTCAAAGCCAGCGCGATCTGACGCAGCGCGCCGCGCCAGGTCGCGGTCTGAGTGTCCTCATCGCGCAGTTCGACCGCGCGGTCGGCGGCGAGCAGGGTTTCGCGCGCATCGCTCGCGGCGGCTTCGTCCAGGCCGCCCAGCGCGAGGGTCAGGCCGATGCAAGCGCGCGCGAGCATGCCGTCGAACAGATGCCGCACCTGCGCCGCGTCGGTGTTGCGCACGTTGCCGTAGCGCTGCACGTTGGCCAGCGCCGGCAGCGCGGCCAGCAGCGACAGCGGATCGGCGTCGACCGCGGCGCGCGCCTGCAGCTCGGCGGCGACCGCTTCGACCGCGCCGGGCAGATTCGCCAGCAGCACGCGGTCGATCAGGCGCGACAGATCCGGCAGACGCTCGGTCTGGCGCGCGCGCTCGATCGCGCGCGCGGTCGCGGCCTGCTCGACGGTCTGGCCGTAGCGGCTGGCGACGATCAGTTCGATCTCGAACGCCGGCTGCCACGCCAGCTCCCACACTTCGCGGAAACTGCCGCGCGAACGTCCCGCACCGCCGAGCCGGCCCCAGCCGATGTCGAGCAGCAGCAGACGGTGCAGCAGTTCGCTGCGCTGCAGGTCGGTGTCGTTGCGCAGGTCGAGTTCGAGCGGCTTGCTCAGCGCCTCGGGCTTGAGCCGCAGGCGCTTGCGCTGGGCTTCCAGGTCGCGCTGCAGCGGCACGGTCGGCACCGATTCGGGCACCGAGCCGATCCGCTCGCCGATCATCAGCGATTGCTCGATCAGCCGCATCGGCGCGTCGTCGCCGTTGCACAGGATGCTCAGGGTGGCTTCGTTGAGTTCGTCCAGGCTCGGCGCCGGGCGCTCGCGCAGCGCGGCCAGGGTGTCGGCCAGACGCGCGGCTTCGATCAGGTGCGCGGACGAGCAGTCCAGCGCGTGTTCGCGCAGCACCCGCGCGACCCGTGCGAACCAGCCTACGGTGCGGCCCTGGCTGCCGCCGTGCCGCCACAGATGTTCGTACCAACCCGGCGAATCGATGCCGGCGCCGTAGCCGCTGGCGCTGCTGAGATGTCGATACGTCCACGGCACCCAGGTCGCCGCGGCCTTGAGTTTGGGCAGTTCCTTGAGCAGGGCTTTATCGGCCGCGGCGGTGGCCTTGCCGGTCAGCGCCGGCACGTGCCAGGCGCCGCAGACCACGGCGATGCGGGCGAAACCTTGCTTGACCGCGTCGCGGATGCCGCTGCGCATATGCGCTTCGCGCAGCAGTTCCTCGCGCGGGTCCAGGCCGTTGCGCAATTCGGCGTTCTCGCGCAGTTCGCCCATCGCCGCGGCGATGGCTTCGAACAGGCCTTCGCCGTCGCCGCGCTCCTCGACCATGTGGTTCCACCAGCTCTCGCCGTCGGCGTAACCGGCGGCGTGAGCGAGCCAGTCGAGCGGGTCGCGGTGGTGCGCGTGGACGGCGTCTTCGGCCGCTGCGGTCTCGGAGGAAACGTCCGCTTCGGCGGGAACCGCATCGACCCGCGCCGCGTCGTCGGCGAGTTCCTCGGGCGGCGATGCCGCCTCGCCCTCGCCCTCGCCCACGTCCGCGTCCGGCGCGGCCGCAACCGCACCGAACGCCTCGCGCCGCGCGCGCTGCCAAGCCAGACTGGCCCCGGCCGGCACGTCGATGAAACGCAGTTCGGCGCCGCGCTCCACCGCCCAGCGCATCGCCTGCCATTCCGGCGAGAACTCGGCGTACGGATGGAACACCGCCAACTGCGGATCGTCGACGCCGTAGGACAGCAGCGCCACCGGCGGCTGCAGCTGCGCATCGCGCAAGTGTTCGACCGCCAGCGCTTCCGCGCCGGCCGGTCCTTCGATCAGCACGCAATCGGGCTGCAACGCGTCCAGCGCCTTGCGCAGGCTGCGCGCGCAGCCCGGGCCGTGGTGGCGGATGCCGAAATAACCGAGCGTCGCGCTCATGCCGCGCTCAGAGCTGTTCGCGGAAGGCGCGATACAGATCCTTCCACTCGGCGCGCTCCTTGACCACGGTTTCCAGATACTCCGTCCACACCACTTGATCCTGCACCGGATCCTTGACCACCGCGCCGATCATGCCCGCGGCCATGTCGGCCGGACGCAGCACGCCGTCGCCGAAGTGGCCGGCCAAGGCCATGCCGTTGTTGATGACCGAGATCGCCTCGGCGGTGGACAGGGTCGAACTCGGCGTCTTGAGCTTGGACTTGCCGTCCTCGGTCTGGCCGTTGCGCAGTTCGCGGAAGATGCGCACGATCCGCGCGACTTCCTTCAGCGCCGGCGGCTCGGCCGGCAGTTCCAGCGCACGGCCGAGTTCGTGCACGCGCTTGACCACGATCGAGACTTCCTCTTCCTCGCTCGACGGCACCGGCAGGATCACGGTGTTGAAGCGGCGCTTGAGCGCGCTCGACAATTCGTTGACGCCCTTGTCGCGGTTGTTGGCGGTGGCGATCACGCTGAAACCGCGCGCGGCCTGCACTTCGCTGCCCAGTTCCGGCACCGGCAAGGTCTTTTCCGAGAGCACGGTGATCAGCGTGTCCTGCACGTCGGCGGGAATGCGGGTCAGCTCTTCGACGCGGGCGATCTTGCCGAGCTTCATCGCGTTCATCATCGGGCTCGGCACCAGCGCGTTCTCGCTCGGGCCGTGGGCGAGCAGTTGCGCGTAGTTCCAGCCGTAGCGGATCTGTTCCTCGCTGGTGCCGGCGGTGCCCTGGATCAGCATGGTCGAGTCGCCGCTGATCGCCGCGCTCAGATGCTCGGACACCCACGACTTGGCCGTGCCCGGCACGCCGAACAGCAGCAGCGCGCGGTCGGTGGCGACGGTGGCGACCGCGATCTCCATCAAGCGGCGGTTGCCGATGTACTTGGGGCTGATCTCGAAGCCGTTGTCGAGCTTGCCGCCGATCAGATACGTCACCACCGCCCACGGCGACAGCTTCCAGTTGGCGGGACGCTGGCGGTCGTCGGCCTTGGCCAGTTGTTCGAGTTCTTCGGCGAACTGGATTTCGGCGTGTTGGCGCAGGACGGCGGCGGTCATCGGAACTCCGTGTAAAGGTGATGTGCGAAAGAAAGGCGGCTCAGGCGTGCAGCAGGCGGCGCGCGTCGGCGGTGCGTTCGAGCCCGGCGAGGCAATCGGCCAGCGCCGAGGTGTCGTCGGGCCCGCGCGCCGGCGCGCGCCAGCCGCGCAGCGCCTGCGGGTGCAGCACTTCGAGCAGGGATTGGGCGTTCTGGCGCAGGCTCCAGTCCTGGCGCAGGGTCTCGCCGGACTGCTCCAGGCCGGCGCCGATCAGGCGCGAATACTCCAGCGGCAGCCACTCGCCGGGCGCGCAGGCGCCGACCACTTCGTCGAAGCGGCCGCTGCGGCACAGCAACTCGAAACTGCTCGGCCAATGGCGTACGCGCTGCGCCGGCGGCAACAAGCCGAGCAAGCCGGCGTGATGGCCGTGGAAGGCGCGCCCGGGCGCGTCGAGCATCGCCGCGGCCCAGTCGCCGTCGTCGCGATGGATGCGTTCGAGCCAGCCGCGGTACAGCGCTTCCTTCCAATCGCTCTTGGCCGCCCAGGCCAGCAGCGCGGGCGCGTCCATGCCGGTGTGCTCGCGCCACCAGCTCAGCGGCACTTGCCGCACCAGCTGATACAGCCACCACGCGCGTTCGCCGAGCGCGTCGTTCTGCGGGCGAACGGTATCGATGGCGGCCGACGCCCATTCGGGATCGGCGGCTTGCGGCGCGTCGATGACCCAACGTTTGACCAGCAAGGCGCGTTCCTGGGTCACCCGCGGCGCCAGCCACGCGCGCAGCCGCAGCGCGTGCGCCGATTGCGGCAGCCGCGCCAGCAAGGCGGCGGCGAAGCGGCGCACCTCGCGGCCGCGGTCCTTGAGCAGGCCGGCCAGCAAGGGTTCGTCGCCGGCGCTCAGGCCGGTGTCGAATTCGGCGACGAACGCCGCGCGTTCCTTCGCCGGCAGCTCGCCCAACTGCGCTTGCAACAATTCTCTCGCGCGCGCCGGATCGGCCGCGCGCCACTGCGCGAACAGCGCCTGGCGTTGCTCGAAACTGCCTTCCTGCCAGATGCGCTCGGCCTCGGCGAACGGATCGGCCGGCTCGCTCGCGGCGGACGCGCCGCGGTCGGCGTAACGCCAATCGGGATTGAGCCGCGCCAGCCACAAACCGCGTTCGCCCAGCACCGGTAGCAACGCCGGGCGCAGGCGCGCGCGGCGCTGGCCGGCGTCGAGCGCGGACGCCAGCGCGCCGGCCGGCAGCGCGCGGCCGAGTTCGGCCAGACGCCGGCAGGCTTCGTGATGCAGGCGCTCGCTGTCGCCGCGGAAGATCGCGCGCAAGGCCGGCGCCAGCGGTTCGCCTTCGCCGAGCATGCGCGGGTCGGCGGGCGCGGCCGGCGGCGGTTCCGCCGCGGACGGGGCCACGTCCACCGCGGCCAGCCGGCACGCGGCCATCGCCGCGGCGCCGCGGGCGTAGCGCGCCAGCGCGTCGTCGTCGCCGGCTTCGTCGAGCAAGGCGCCGACCGGCGCGGGAAACGCCGTCGCGCGCGCGCCGTCGATGCCGATCAACGCCGGCTTGATCCAATCGGCGCCGCTCATGCCGCCAGACTCCAGTTCTGCGCCGCGTCTTCGCCGCGCCACGCGCTCAACGGCCGCAGCTCGCGGCCGTCCCATTCGCCCATCACCTGCAAGGCCGCGCCGCCGCTGTGGGCGAGCAGATTCCAGCCGGCCGCCTCGCCCAGCGCCAACGGCAAGCGCCCGGCCGGCGTATGCAGCCACCAGCGCTCGTTCTCGCGCAGCGGCACCGCGTCGGCGAGGCTCAGCGGCCACCACTGCAGCCACGGGTTGGCGGCGAAGGCTTGCGACGCGCGCTCGATCGCCTCCAGCGCCGGCTGCGACCAGCGCGGCGCCGGCTGCGCGGCGCCCTGCTCCAACGCCAGCGCGCGCAGCGGCGCGCTGCCGGGGAAGAAGCGCAGAGTCGCCTCGACGCTGCGCCCGTCCAGCCACTGCTGTTCCCAGCCGCGGCCGCCGTACGCGTAGTCGTGCAGCAGCGCGTCGCGGCCGCTGCTTTGCCCGCGCAACCACACGCGGCGTTCGAACAAACGGTCGTCGCGTTCGTCGATGCGCTGGCCTTGGACGATCCAGCGATCGCTCAGGCTTTCGCCGAGCGTGGCCAGATCGTCCTTGTCGTACCCCCAACCCAACGCGGTGCGCACGTCGGCCAGCCGCTGCGGCGACAGTGCGTCGCGCCGGGTCACCGCCTCGCACAGCAGCCAGATCAGGCCGAAGCGCTCGACCACCGCCTGCGCGCCGGCCACGCCCGCGGCCATCGCCTCGGTCGCCGCCAGCACCTGCGCCGACAGCGCCGGCGCCTGCGCATCGACCATGCGCGCGGCCATCGCCGTCCATTCGGCGCGTTGCTGCGGGCCGTACGAGGCCAGGCCGCGACGCAGTTGGTCGCCGATCCAGCGCTGCAATTCGGCGGTGCCTTGATCGATGCGCTTCCAGCGCGCGGCTTCGCGCTTGGCCGAAGCGGCCGCGGCGGCGTCGGGATCGGCCGCCTGCGCGGCGACGGCCTTGGCCGCGGCTTGTTCTTTCTTCTCGGCGCGGTCGCGGCGCGAGTTCAGCCATTCCTCCACCCACGCCGGCCGCGGCGCCGCGGCGATGCCGCCGCGCGCATGCATCAGCAGCAAGGCCAGCGCGTGCTTGCACGGAAATTTACGGCTGGGGCAGGAACAGCGCGTCACCAGCGCGGCCAGATCGACCTGGGCTTGATACGGCTTGGCGCCGCTGCCCTTGCATTCGCCCCACAGCGCATCGGCGTCGCCGCCGAGAGTCACCCAATGCCGATCGGACGCCAACCCGGTGGCGGCCTTGGCCGAAGCGCCGTCCGGCGCGAGCGCGAGCGCCTGTTCGGCGGTCAGTGCAGAGTCCATCGCGAACCGATCCCCATCGGTGGCGTCCTTGTGTTGCGGGTAAGCATAACGGATTGGGAGATAGCGGATAGGAGTTAGGAGATAGCGAAAGCCGCGCGCTCGACGCGCTGTCGCCGAGCCCTGCTTTCGCTATCTCCTAACTCCCATCCGCTATCTCCTGCTCCTAAAGCCGCGCCTTCCACTCCGCCGAAATCATCCGCCACTCGCCCTCGCGCAAGCGCCAGCCCGTGCGCACCTCGTACAACTGCGCGGCATCGGGCAGCGCGTTGCCGGAGCCGCCGCCGAGCGCGGCCTCGAACGCGACCGTGGCGCGGTCGCCTTGCACCTCGTAGCGCACCGCGCCGATGCGCAGCCACACGTCGCGGTAGCGCAGGAAGCTCGCCGCCGCCAATCGCCGCGCGCCGTCGCGGTCCAGGCCGTCGGGACCGACGAAATCCTCGGCCAGCCGCGCCTGCACCGACTTGGCGTCGCGCGCCTGGATCGCGGTCTGCAACTGTTCCATCGATTCGCGCAGGCGCTGTTCCGGCGTGCCGCCGCCGCACGCGGCCAAAACCAGCAGCGACGCCAGCACGATCGCGGCCCGCGCAGCGAAACGCCGCCCCGCCGCGCCGGTCTCGCGCCGCGCCCGTCCGCGCGATGGGCCGTCGCCGGCCCGCCCCATCCACCCGCCGAACATGACTGCGAACATCCTCGCTCCCCCTCGAAACCGCGCCGGGCAAGATTCGCACGACCGTTCGCCCGTGCGTTCCAGGCTCGATCCTGACAGGTCCGCCGCGCCCCCGGCAACGCCGCGGGGCACCGCCTTGCCACCCGATAGAGCCTATGCTCCAATCGAGAAAACACACCGTACGCCGGCGCACTTGCGCGGCCAGCGGGACAGAATCGACGAGCGATTAACGAGGGGATCGCGATGAGTTTGAACCGTCCGTGGCTTGCCCACTATCCGCAAGGCGTGCCCGCCCAGATCGATGTGGAGGAGTTTCCCTCCGTGGTCTCGGTGCTGGAAAACGCGATCGACAAATTCCGCGACCGTCCCGCCTTCCGCAACTTCGGCAAGACACTGACCTACGGCGACATCGATCGCCTCAGCGCGCAATTCGCCGCGTATCTGCTCGGCGAACTCAAGCTCAAGAAGGGCGATCGCGTCGCGATCATGATGCCCAACTGCCTGCAGTACCCGATCGCGACCTTCGGCGTGCTGCGCGCCGGGCTGACCGTGGTCAACACCAATCCGATGTACACCCCGCGCGAACTTCGGCATCAGCTCGAGGATTCCGGCGCGAAGGTGGTGTTCGTGCTCGACAACTTCGGCAAGACCGTGCAGGAGGTGGTCGCCGGCACCCAGGTGCAGCAGGTGATCGGCACCGGCCTGGGCGACATGGTCGGCGGGCTCAAGGGCCCGATCATGAACTTCGCGCTGAAGTACGTGAAGAAGATGGTGCCCGACTACGACATCCCCGGTTCGGTGCGCTTCCGCGACGCGCTCACGCTCGGGCAGATGCACAAGCTGCCGCAGATCGACATCGCGCCGAGCGACATCGCCTTCCTGCAATACACCGGCGGCACCACCGGCGTGGCCAAGGGCGCGATGCTCACCCACCGCAACCTCGTCGCCAACATGCAGCAGGCCGCGGCGTGGATCGGCACCAACGCGCGCATGGGCGAGGAAATCATCATCACCGCGCTGCCGCTGTACCACATCTTCGCGCTCACCGCGAACGGCCTGGTGTTCATGAAGTTCGGCGGCTTGAACCACATGATCACCAACCCGCGCGACATGCCGGCGTTCGTGAAGGAATTGCAGAACAACCGCTTCACCGCGATCACCGGCGTCAACACGCTGTTCAACGGCTTGCTCAACACGCCCGGTTTCGACCAGGTGGACTTCTCCAACCTGCACCTCACCCTGGGCGGCGGCATGGCCGTGCAACGTTCGGTGGCCGAGCGCTGGAAGCAAGTCACCGGCGTGACCTTGGTCGAAGCCTACGGCCTCACCGAAACCTCGCCGGCGGCGTGCATCAACCCGATGGATCTGGCCGAGTACAACGGCGCGATCGGCTTGCCGATCTCCTCGACCGACGCCTGCGTCAAGGACGAGGACGGCAACATCCTGCCGCAGGGCGAAGTCGGCGAGCTGTGCATCATGGGCCCGCAGGTGATGAAGGGCTATTGGCAGAAGCCCGAGGAAACCGCCAAGGTCATCGACGCCGACGGCTGGCTGCACACCGGCGACATGGCCAAGATGGACGAACAAGGCTTCTTCTATATCGTCGATCGCAAGAAGGACATGATCCTGGTCTCGGGTTTCAATGTGTACCCGAACGAAATCGAAGATGTGATCGCGTTGATGCCCGGCGTGCTGGAAGTGGCCGCGGTCGGCGTTCCGGACGAGAAGTCCGGCGAGGCGGTCAAGGTGGTGATCGTCAAGAAGGATCCGGCGCTCACCGCCGAGGACGTCAAGGCGCACGCGCGCGCCAACCTCACCGGCTACAAGCATCCCAAGTTCGTCGAGTTCCGCAAGGAATTGCCCAAGACCAACGTGGGCAAGATCCTGCGCCGCGAGCTGCGCGACCCGCCGGCGGCGGCGTGAAGACGCGTGAGGATGCGTAGGCCCGGCGGCGGGTAAAATGGCCGCCGCGACGCACCCGATCCCGTGCAAGCCCCTCTCCGGAGGGGCTTTTATTTTTGCGGCGGGAACGGGGTGTAGCATCGATGCGTGGGCTCCCAAAATCGCCGCTCGCGGCCCACCGCACCCTGCCCTGCGGGCGGCAATCGCCGAGGACCGCATCCATGAGCTCTATCGAAAAACTGCACCGCGTACGCGCCTATCCCACCCTGCGCATCGAGTCCTCGCCGGACGATCTCGCACACTGGATGTACATGCACGAGGACATCGGCCTCGGCGTGCGTCCGTGCTTCCGCACCGAATTGATGGAAGACATGTGGGGCTTCCTGTCCTCGATCACCCTGCGCGATGCGCACGGCGAGCCCGGGCGCCTGCGTCATGTGGTGTTGGCGTCGTCGGCGCCGGCGTTCAATCTCGGCGGCGATCTGGAGCTGTTCTCGCGCCTGATCCGCAGTCAGGATCGCGAACGCCTGCTCGCCTACGCGCGCCGCTGCGTCGACGGCGTGCACCATATCCATGGCGGTTTGGGCGGCGACGTGCACACCATCGCGCTGATCCAGGGCGATGCGCTGGGCGGCGGCCTGGAGCTGGCGCTGTCGTGCCACACCATCGTCGCCGAGGAAGGCGTCGATATGGGCCTGCCGGAAGTGGTGTTCGACCTGTTCCCGGGCATGGGCGCTTACACCTTTTTGTGCAAGCGGGTCAGCCCGCGCGTGGCCGAGAAGCTGATCATGGACGGGGCGATGCTCAGCAGCGAGGAAATGCACCGCCTGGGCGTGGTCGACGTGCTGGTGCCGCGCGGCCAGGGCGAGGCGGCGGTGGCCGACCTGATCCGCCGCCAGCAGCGCTCGCCGCATTCGCAGCTGGCGATGAACAAGATGCGCCAGATCGCCCAGCCGGCCAGTTACCAGGAACTGATGGCGATCACCGAGCTGTGGGTGGACACCGCGCTGGCCCTGCCCGACAAGGCGCTGCGGACCATGGACCGGATCGTGCGGGCGCAAGAGCGTCGCGCCGTGGCCGCATAACCGTCATGCCCCCCTCGACGGCGTTTCAGGGGGAGCGCTCGTCACCTTCGCGCGCGTGGCGTTGCCGCTCGCGTGCATCGAGCGCTTCCCTGCCCTGGGCCAACCGCTCGTTCAACGAACCCTGCCGGGTCCGCCACTCGGCGGCGACCTGCCAGTCCGGCAGGCGCATCAGTTCGCCGGCCGCGCTCGCCAGCTTGACCAGCCCCAGGTTGCTCGCCACGCCTTTGAGTGCGTGGGCGTGCTCGCGCACGCGTTCCCACTGGCCGCGTTCGCCCGCGTCGGCCAGGGCCACGATGCAGCCGTCGGCGTCGCGCAGGCATTGGGCGATGAACTCGCGCTCGAAGCCTTCGCCCATGCCGAGGCTGCCGAGTTCGTCCAGCACCGAAGGATCGAAAGCGCTGTCTTGGGCGCCCGCCAGACCCGCGCCCTCCGGCCGCGCCGGCGCCGCGGACGCCGCTGCCGTAGCGGCGATGCGCACGTTGGCCGCGATGTCGGCCAGGGTGTCGAGCAGGCGCACGGTCGAGACCGGCTTGGCCAGGAACGCGCGCGCCCCGGCCTGTTGGCAGGCTTGGATCGAATCGGGCGTGACGTCGGCGCTGAGCACCACGACCGGAGTGCGGCGGCCGCCGCCGGCCTCCATCACCCGCAGCTCGCGCAGCAAATCCAGCCCGCTGATGCCGGGCATGTGCAGGTCGGCGATGACCGCGTCGTAATCGCTCACCGCCAGCGCATTGAGCACTTCCTCGCCGCCGTCCACGCAGACCGCGCGGTGGCCGGCCTTCTGCAACAGCCGCTGCAGCACCATGCGGTTGGCGGCGTGATCGTCGGCGACCAGCACCTGCAGGCTGCGCACCCGCGCGCGATGGCGCAGGAACGGGTCGGAGAAGGCGATGACGTTTTCCGGATCGTTGCGCGGCGTGGCCTCGACCGCGTCGGCCCCGGCCAGCGCCGGCTCCGGCGGCACCGCCACGCGCTGGAACGGCAGTTCCACCCAGAACCGGCTGCCGCGCTGCTCGGTGCTTTCGAAGCCGATGCTGCCGCCCATCGCCTCGGTCAGGCCCTTGGCGATGGTGGTGCCCAAACCGGTGCCGCCGTAACGGCGCGCCAGGCTGACGTCGGCCTGCTCGAACGCTTCGAACAGGCGCTGGCGCATCGCCAGCGGAATGCCGATGCCGGTATCGGTCACGGTGAAGCGCAGGCGCACGCCGCTGTCGACCGAGCCGACCACGCCCAGTTCCAGCCGCACGCTGCCGTGATCGGTGAACTTGACCGCGTTGCCGGTGAGGTTGAGCAGCACCTGGCGCAAATGGCCGACGTCGCCGCGCAGCAGCGGCGGCACCTCGGGCGAGACGCTGGATTCGTACTTCAACTGCTTGGCCCGCGCCTGCGGCTGCAGGATCAGGCCGATGCCGTCGATCAGCTCGCGCGGCGAGAACTCGGCGAGGTTCAGCTTGAGCTTGCCGGCCTCGATCGCCGAGATGTCGAGCACGTCCTCGACCAGCGCCAGCAGGCTGCGGGTCGAGGCCTGGATGGTGTTGAGGCATTCGCGCTGCTCGGCGTCCAGGCGCGTGGTCGCCAGCAGTTCGGACATGCCGGCCAGGCCGTTGAGCGGGGTGCGGAACTCGTGGCTCATGTTGGCCAGGAACCGGCTCTTGGCCTCGTTGGCGCGCTTGGCTTCGTCGGTGGCGCGGGTCAGCGCGCGCAGCAGGCCGGTCAGGTACAGCGGGATCGCCGCCAACCCCAATTCCAGGCCGATGCCCAGCACCGGGTTGGCGCGCCAGTAATCGTTGAGGCCGATCACCGAGCCGAAACTGGCCAGGGCCATGGCGACCGCGCCGAACAGATAGCCGGTGCCGAAGCGCAGGCCGTTGCCGATGGTCACCCACATCAGGATCACGTAGACCCAGGCCAGCGGCTCGCCGATGTGGATCATCGCCGCGGCCATCAGCCCGTAGTCCGAGCACATGCCGATGATCCGGCGCAGGTGCGAGCGCCCCGGCGCGGCCAGGATCCAGCCGATCAGGGCCACGCCGACGCTGAAGCCGGTGACCACCATCAGCAGCACGTTGTTGTACTGATACACCGGCATGCTGCCGCCGCTGCCGCGGGCCAACATGTAAGCCAGCACCACGAACAGCACGGCGATGCGGACGAAGGCCTGGCCGTGCTCGCTGTCGCCGCGTTGCGACAGCGTCGACCGGAACCAGTTCAGCAGGCGGATCATGGGGGATTTACTCCAGGCCGGGCCTGTTCGGTACCGTCGAGTACCGGGTGCACAACTCGTCCAGGCGGGTGCGGCTGCGGATCAGGGCGTCGACGCAACGCGGGTCGAACAAGCGGCCGCGCTGGGCGTACAGGTAACCCAGCGCCGCGTCCACGTCCCAGGCTTTCTTGTACGGACGCGGCGAAATCAGCGCGTCGAACACGTCGGCTACCGCCACGATACGCGCTTCCAGCGGAATTTCCTCGCCGACCAGTCCGTCGGGATAGCCCGAACCGTCGTAGCGTTCATGGTGGCGCAGGGCGATCAGCGCGCCGGCCTGGATGAAACGGTTCTGGCTGCCGCTGAGCAGTTCGTAGCCGATCTTGGGATGGCGGCGCATGATCGCCGTCTCGTCCTCGGTCAGCGGGCCGGGCTTCATCAGCACCGCGTCGGGGATGGCGATCTTGCCGATGTCGTGCAGCGGCGCGGCCATCTCGATGACCCGGATCTCGTCCTCGAACATGCCCAGCTGTTCGGCGATCAGCCCGGCGATGTGGGCCATGCGTTCGAGGTAGGCGCTGGTGCCGGCGTCGCGGAACTCGATCGCCCGCGCCAGCCGCGACAGGGTCTCGCGTTCGCGCTCCTCGACCTCGTGCATGCTCGACAGCAGCCGCTGCTCCAGCGACAGCGCGCGCTGTTTGACGTTCTCGGACTGCTGGCGCAGCGCCAGCAGGTTGCGGCAACGCGCGCGCAGTTCGCGCGGGCGCACCGGCTTGACCAGGAAGTCGATCACGCCGGCTTCCAGCGCGGCCTGCCGCACCGGCTCGTCGCCGACCACGGTGACCAGGATGATCGGAATGTCGCGGTGCATCGGCAGGCGGCGGAAGCGGCGGGCGAATTCCAGGCCGTCGATGCCGGGCATGCGGTAATCGAGCAGGAGCAGATCGGGCTGATGGCTTTCGCACCAGGCCAGCGCGGCTTCGGGCTCGCCGAAATCGTGCACCTGCAGCTCGGACGCAATGTCCTCGATGATGTGGCGCAGCATCGTCCTTGCGGACGCTTGGTCATCGACGATAACGACGTTCACTCAGCGGTATCCGATCCGTAGTGAGGCCGCCCCCTGCGGCTGCCGACTTGCGAGCATACTCCGCCGCGTCGCCCCGGGGCAGCTGCCGAAAGTCCCAAGGCCCCCGGCGTAGGCCGTCATTCACGTGAAAACCGGGCGCAATGCGCGGAGTTCATCACGTTTTGTACGCAAACCCGACTGAGCAACGGCCAACGCGAACGGGCCGTCGCCGACGATGCGCGACGTTGCGGCCGCGAGCCCTGGGCCCGTCGGGGCGCAGTGCGCGAACGGCTGCAGTGTGCCGCATCGCGGTCGCGCCGGTTGCGACCGGCGCGGCCGCCCTGCCCGCGCATCGCCGATCGCGCGCGCGACGCAGCGCGACGGCTGCGGCGCGGCTACCTAGCGCGGTCGTCCGCTCAGTTGCCCGCTTCCGGGCGCATGTACGGGAACAGCAGCACGTCGCGGATCGAGGACGAACCGGTCAGCAGCATCACCAGGCGGTCGATGCCGATGCCCAGGCCGCCGGTCGGCGGCAGGCCGACTTCCAGCGCGCGGATGTAGTCGGCGTCGAAGTGCATGGCCTCGTCGTCGCCGCCGTCCTTCTGCGCCACCTGGGCCTGGAAACGCGCGGCCTGATCCTCGGGATCGTTGAGCTCGGAAAAGCCGTTCGCCAATTCCTTGCCGCCGACGAACAGCTCGAAACGGTCGGTCAGTTCCGGATCGAGGTCGTTGGCGCGCGCCAGCGGGCTCACCTCGACCGGGTGGTCGGTGATGAAGGTCGGCTGGATCAGGGTGTGCTCGACGGTCTTCTCGAAGATCTCCAGCAGCAGCTTGCCCCAACCGTAGGACGGCTTGACCCCGACCTTCAGGCGCGCGCAGTGGGCGCGCATCGCGGCCAGATCACGCAGTTCCTCGCGCTTGATCTCCGGATTGTGTTCGAGCACCGCGTCGGTCATCGACCAGCGGCGGAACGCCGGGCCCAGATCGATGGGGTTGCCGTCCCACTCGACCTGGGTCGTGCCCAGCACCGCTTGCGCGGCGTCGCGGATCACCGATTCGGTCAGGTCCATGATCTCGTTGTAGGTGGCGTAGGCCTCGTACAACTCGAGCATGGTGAACTCGGGGTTGTGCCGGGTCGACACGCCCTCGTTGCGGAAGTTGCGGTTGATCTCGTAGACGCGCTCCAGGCCGCCGACGGTGAGGCGCTTGAGGTACAGCTCCGGCGCGACGCGCAGGTACAGCTGCAGGTCGAGCGCGTTGTGGTGGGTGACGAACGGCTTGGCCGCGGCGCCGCCGGGGATGTAATGCATCATCGGCGTTTCCACTTCCAGGAAGCGGCGCGCGTCGAGCCAGGCGCGGATCGCGCGGATGATCTTGGAGCGCTTGACGAACACCTCGCGCGATTCGGGCGAGACGATCAGGTCGACGTAGCGCTGGCGGTAGCGTTGTTCGACGTCGGCCAGGCCGTGGAACTTGTCCGGCAGCGGACGCAGCGCCTTGGTCAGCAGGCGCAGCGATTCGGCCTTGACCGACAGCTCGCCGGTCTTGGTCCGGGTCAGCGGGCCTTCCGCGGCGACGATGTCGCCCGCGTCCCAGCCCTTGAACTTGTCGTAGGTCGCGCCGAGCACGTTGGCCTGCAGGAACAGCTGGATGCGCCCGGATTCATCCTGGATCTGGACGAAGCTGGCCTTGCCCATGCCGCGCTTGAGCAGGATGCGGCCGGCGATGGCGACGCGATGGCCCTTGGCGTCGAGCGCTTCCTGGGTCCACTGCTCCGCATCGGCGTACTGCGCCTGCAAATCGCCGGCGTAGTCGCCGCGGCGGAAATCGTTCGGGAACGCGATGCCCTCGCCGCGCAGCGCCGTGAGTTTCGCCCGGCGCTCGGCGATCAGGTGGTTCTCGTCGATGGGCGGCAACTGGGTTTCGTCGGTCATGGTCTTGGCGATGGGGTGGAGATGCGTGAGGGGGCAGATTACTTAAGTCCGGCGACGCTTGCGCGAAGAGCCGGCGCCGGGCGGCCGCAGCGGACGCGCAGATCGGCGATGGCGGCGGCGGCGCGATGGAGCCCTGGGTTCCCGCGTTCGCGGGAACGACGTCGGGACGGACGCCAGCCGAGCGCGAGAGAAGAAAACGACCGGGGCGACGCGGGAAACCGGCGGGCGCCGCGGGCGCGCGGCGGCGCCCGGGGCCGGGCCGGAAGCGGCGTGGCGTCGCCTCCGGCCGCGCGGCTTACACCGCGTCGGAGCGTTTCGAGCCCACTTGCAGGCCGGCCTTGAGGCTGGCCTCGACGAACTCGTCGAGATCGCCGTCGAGCACTTTCTGGGTATCGCTGCGCTCGATGCCGGTGCGCAGGTCCTTGATCCGGCTCTGGTCGAGCACGTAGTTGCGGATCTGGCTGCCCCAGCCGATGTCGGACTTGGTCGCCTCGACCGCGTCGCGCTCGGCGTTGCGCTTCTGGATTTCCAGTTCGTACAACTTCGCCGCCAGCATCTTCATCGCGCGGTCGCGGTTGGCGTGCTGGCTGCGCTCGGTCTGGCAGGCCACCACGATGCCGCTGGGGACGTGGGTGATGCGCACCGCCGATTCGGTCTTGTTGACGTGCTGGCCGCCGGCGCCCGAGGAGCGGTAGACGTCGGTCTTCAGATCCGCCGGGTTGATCTCGATATCGATCTTGTCGTCGACTTCCGGCGACACGAACACCGAGGTGAAGCTGGTGTGGCGGCGGTTGTCGGAGTCGAACGGCGACTTGCGCACCAGACGGTGCACGCCGGTTTCGGTCTTGAGCCAGCCGTAGGCGAAATCGCCTTCCACGCGGAAGGTCGCCGACTTGATGCCGGCCACGTCGCCGCCGCTGACTTCCATCAGCTCGGCCTTCCAGCCGCGCGATTCGGCCCAGCGCAGGTACATGCGCAGCAGGATTTCCGCCCAGTCCTGGGCTTCGGTGCCGCCGGCGCCGGCCTGGATGTCGACGAACGCCGAGGCGCCGTCCATCTGCCCGGAGAACATGCGGCGGAACTCGAGCTTCTCGACTTCCTTGCCGTAGCGGTCGACGTCCTCGACCACCGCTTCGGCGGTGGACTCGTCGTCTTCCATTTCGGCCAGTTCCAGCAGCTCCAGGCCGCCGAGCAAACCCTCGGTGAGGGTGCGGATGCCGTTGACGACCTTTTCCAGCGCGGCGCGCTCGCGGCCGAGGTTCTGCGCCCGTTCGGCGTCGTTCCAGACGTCGGGGCTTTCCAGCTCGCGGTTTACTTCTTCGAGACGTTCGACTTTGGCGTCGTAGTCAAAGATACCCCCTCAGCGAATCCAGCCGGCCCTTGAGGTCGGCGATTCGCTGGCGGACGGGATTGAGTTCGATCATGTCCGGGTGTGTGGCTGTGCGGATGAACCGGCGATTCTAGCAGGCCGAGAGGCCCGGCGTGGCGGCCGCCGTCCCGCCCGCAGAAGCGACGCGGGCCGCGAACGCGCCCTCGCCCGCGGCGCCCTCGCCCGCTGCGGCGCGCCGGTCGCGAGCTGCGGGCGACCGGCGCGGTGACGCGAGGGCGCCCGGGGGACACAGGATCGGACCTCGGGCGTTCGACGCGGCGGCGGTGGCGCGGTCGCGGCTTGCGCCGCTCCTACAGGGCGGCACCGCCGCTGCGTCGCGGCGGGTTATTTCACTTCGAACTCGCCCACCAGCACCGTGTCCTTGGCGTCGCGCAGCCGCAGGGTGACCTGGCGGTCCTGCTGCCCCGCCGCGCCGAAACCGGTGCTCAGCCACAGGTGCACGGTGGTCGCGCCGGTCACCAGTTGCTGGTGCTCGCCGTAGAAGTTGGCTTCGATCTTGTACTTGCCGGGCTTGGGCTTGCGCAGGGCGAATTCCTCCGGGCCGTAGCCGCCGGTGAAGTCGTCGGTGATGCGGCCGCCCTGGTAGGTCAGCCGGTTGCCGTAGTAGCACTTCTCGCCGTTGGGGTCGGTGACCCACAGGTCCATGTCGGAGTCGTCGCTATCCCAGCTCAACACCGCGCGCAGACCCACCGGCAGGTTGCGGCGCAGGCGCGGGTCGACCGCGCTCAGATCGGTCTGCTGCGGATGCGCGGCGGCGATCGCGTTGAGCTCGGCCACGGCGATTTCCTCGATGCCGGGGAAGCGTCCGTCCCAGTTGCGCACGGCCACCTCATACAAATGGTCGACCGCCAACTGGTAGCGGCCCGCCGCGGCCTGCGCCAAGCCCAGATCGCGGAAGCTCTGCGGCTCTTCCTCGGCCATGCGCAGCACCCGCTCGAACACCGACACCGCCAGTTCCGCCTGCCCGGCCTGCAGTAGGCGGTAGCCGAGCACGCGCAGGACGTGGCGGTTTTCCAGGTCCAGCTCGGCGAGATTCGACAGCACCCGCAGCGCCAGCTCGCGCTGGCCTTTCTCCTCGAGCACGTCGGCCACGTCGAGGTAGAACGCGGTGCTGGCGGCGTGCGAGTCGCGCTCGTCCAGGTACAGCCGGTAGACCTGCGCGGCCGGCGCGGCGCGCAGGCGACGGGCATACGGCGAATCGGGCTGCCAGGGCTGCAGGGCGATGCTGGCCTGCCGGTACTCGGGGGGAATGCGGCTGCCGGTGACGCTGATCGCGTCCAGTTGCGGCTGCGCTTCGGCCATGGGCTCCGCCGGCGCCGGCGCCGGCGCCGATGCCGCCGCGGGCGCGGCGACCGGCAGGGCCACCGAATCCAGCGTGGTCGCCTCGCGTCGTTCGCGTTGCGCCCGCTCGGCCTTGGGGAGCGGCATCGCGCCCTTGGGCCAGTCGCGCTGCCACCAGTCGATGCGCTGCCGGTACGACGCCACGACCTCGTCCAGGCTGTCCTTGCGCGCTTGCTCGCGCTCGGCCTGCTCTTCGGCCTTGAGCCGGCGGTACTCGTCGGACTGGCCCGGCGGTTCGATGCCGTAGCGCACGTAGTCCTGCATCTCCTCCAGCACGATCAGCGAGGTTTCGGCGGTGACCACGCCGAAGCGCTGGCCCAGGCGCGCGATCGCGGCGCGGTTGAGCTCCGGTTCGGCTTCCAGCGCGGCGATCGAGTAGCGCGCCCACATCCGCGCCGCGAACGGGCTGGCCGCCGCGCCGGCGGGAACCGCGTCGATCGCCACCCGCTCGCTGCGCTCGCCGCCGCCGTCGCGCAGGCGCAGGGTCAGTTCGGCCTTGCCGTCGCGCAGGCGTCCGGCGATGCGCAGCAGGCCGTCGTCGGGGAACGGCGACTGCGCCACGGCCTGGTCGGCGCCGAGCGCGTCGACGCCGAGCAAGCGCGGGCCCTCGTCGAGCAGTTCGGCGGCGGCGCGGTCGAGTTCGCCGGCGCGCCGCCAGCTCACCAGCCGACCGCCGTTGGCCTGCGCCAGCGCGCGCAGGCGCGCGCCGTCGGAGGCGGCGCCGGCCGAGTCGAGCGCGTACAGGCGCTGGCCCGCCGCGAGCTTGGGAAATTCCTCGGTGCCGTAATTGAACAAGCCGTCGCCGAACAGCAGGTACTCGCCGACGCCGGCCTGCGGGATCCAGCCGCCGGGCGCACTGGCGCCGTCGTAGACGGTGCTTTCCAGCTCGCGCCGCAGCGCCGACCAGTCGCCGCCGGCGACCCGGAACGCGCGCGCCGGCTCGGCCCGGTCGCGCAGCCGGATCAGGCTCACATCGACCTCGCCGGCGCGGCGGAAATAGCGGTCGAGCAAGGCCAATTCGCTGCCGATGTCGCGCTTGCGCGCCGAACCCGAGCTGTCCCACAACAGGCCGATCGACTTGGGCAGCGCGCGCGGCGCGGTGGCGCCGCTGACCGGCACTTCGGCGAGGAAATAGCGCTCGCCGGCGTAGTCCTGCACGTAGCTGCGGGCGGCGGCGGCCGCGGGCACGCTCAGCGCCAGCGCGCCGCCGGCCGGCGCGCGGCTCAGGCTCAGCACATGGCCGCCGCCGCGCGCGTCGATGCGCGCCCCGCCGGCAAGCCCTTCCACCCGCGGCTTGTCGGCGCTGCGCAGTCGCAGGGCGAAGTCCCGCGCCGGCGCGGCGAACGCCAGCGGCAGCTCGAAGCGCCAGCGGCCGTCGATGCGGCGCAGCGTTTCGCGCAACTCCAGCCGCACCCGGCGGGTGCCATGGGCGGGGATCGGATAGACCCGCAATTTGAACTGGTTGCCGGCGGTCTGCTCCAACAGGCCCGGATCGACGCCGCGGCGCTTGATGTCCTCGAACACCGCGCGGCCCTTGGCCTTGGGCACCGGCACCGCCGGACGCATCGCGCCGTCGATGTCCAGGGCGAAGCCGTCGATCTGCTGGCCGTCGCGCAGCGGGAACTGCAGCGCGCCTTCGAGCACGCGGTCGCCGGGATTGCGGAACACCAGTTCGATCGCGGTGTGGGCCAGACCGCCGCTGAGCTCGGCGTCGATGCGCGCCGATTCGAGCCGGACCGGGCTGTCGGCCTTGCCGGCGAGCAGCATCACCGGCGGGTCGTCTTGCTCGCCTTGCCCGTCGGGGATCGGCGGCAACGGCGGCAAGGACGGCGGCGGCACGACCTCGACCGGCGCCGGAGTCTGCGCGGACGCCGGCGCGGCGTCGGGCGCCTGGGCGATGGCGCTCAAGCCGATGGACACGGCCAGCAGCAGGCCGGCGCAGGCAAGGGGAAGGCGATAGGTCACCGGATGCGTCCTTGTCAGTGGGCGATGAGGCTGTCAACGCGCGGAGGTCCGCGTCGGGGTCAGCCAGTCCTTTCGCACAGCCTCGAAGAATCCGCGCCGCGAGGCAAGCTCGGCCGCGGGTACGCGGCCGCGCGGCGGTGCGGCCTGCGGGTTCGCGCGCGAACCGCACTCGCCGGCACGCATGCGGCTCGGCGCTCCGGCCGGCGGCAGCTGCCGCGGACGCGGCGACGGCCGCCGGCGCAGCGGGCTCGGCCGCTCCCTGCGGCGGCGCATCGCGCGCCGCCGCGGCCGCCTCAGCGGCGGTACAAGGAACGCAGGTTCAGCGCGCTTTGCAAGCGCTCCAGCCCGGCCTGCGACTTCAGCGCGATCTCGACCGTCTCGCCCGGCAACAAGGTCAGCGCGTTGTCGCCGAGCTCCGCATCGTTGTCGCCGAAGTCCACCCACACCGCCCGCGCCAGCGCGTCGGCATGCAGGGTCAACTTATACGCACCGCCCTCGCGGCGCAGCGTCGCCCGCAGTTTCGGGTCCTGCCACGCCAGGGTTTTCGCTTCGCCGAAATACACCACGTTGCGCGACACCGCGCGCCCGCCGACGATCAGCTCGAACACCGCCGCGGTGCGGGCCGGATCGGCGCCGCGCAACAACTCGGCGTCGCTCCACGCGCCGGCCCGGGCCGCGCTCAACGGCGCCAGCGTCGTCTTCTTGCGCTGCTCATAGCGCAGCGTGCCGTCGAAGTCGATCACCCGCAGCCGCCACTCGCCCTGCACCGGCGTCTGCCGGTCGGAGATCAGGCTCAGCTCGGTGCGCTGCTGGCCCGGGCGGCGCAGTGCCGCGACCGCCAGTTCGGCGAAGAAGCGCTTGGCGTGGAAATGCAGCGGTTTCCAGCGGCCGAAGTAATCCAGGCTCGACCAGGACGCGCCCGGCCAGACATCGTTCAATTGCCAATACAGCGAGCCCATCGTGCGCGGCCGCGAAGCGCGGTGATGCAGCGCCGCCAACTCGATGCCCTCGGCCTGGACCTGTTGGCTCAGATACACGAAGTCGGCGAAATCGCGCGGCTCGCCGTACTCGCCGCGCACGTACTTGAGCAAGCGCGTGTTGCCGTCGCCGGCGAGGAACTTCTGGTGCGCGCGGATCACCGGCGCATCGATGCCCTGCTCCTCGGGCTTGGCGAACGCGCCGATGGTCCGCAGCGACGGCCAGCCCTGCAGGCCGTACTCGGACATGAAGCGCGGGGTTTCGTCGAGATAGGCCGTGGCCGGCAGCGCCGGGCCGCCCCACACGTCCCAGTAGTGCTTGTCGCCGTTGTTGGAATCGTTGGCCTTCTCGCTCAGGTCGTTGCTCGGCGAGCTCGACCAGTACGGCACGCCGGCGCCTTCCTGCGCGACGACTTCGCGCAAATCCTTGCCGAACAGCGCGACATAGCCGTTCCAGACCTCCTCGGCGAACTTCGGGTCGGCTTCCTTGAGCTTCTTGCCGTGGCCCCAGTCCTTCCACGCGGTCTCTTCTTCGTTGTTGCCGCACCACAGCACGATGCTGGGGTGGTTGCGCAGCCGGCGCACGTTGTCGCGCGCCTCGGCGACGACGTTGGCGCGGAACTGCGGATCGAAGCCCGGCGGCATGCCGCCGCCGAACATGAAGTCCTGCCACACCATCAGGCCGAGTTCGTCGGCGAGGTCGAAGAAGTCGTCGGATTCGTAATAGCCGCCGCCCCAGTTGCGCAGCATGTTCATGTTGGCGTCGCGCGCGGATTGCAGGTCGCGGCGCAGGCGCTCGCGGGTGACCCGCGCGGGGAAGGCGTCGAAGGGAATCGCGTTGGCGCCCTTGGCGAAGATCTCGATGCCGTTGACGACGAAGGCGAAGCCCTGCCCGCTCGCGTCCTTCTCGCGCTTGAGCTCGACCCGGCGCAGGCCGGTGCGGCGCTGGGCCTGGGCCTGCACGCCGTCGGCGTCGCTGAGCGTGGCCTTGAAGGTGTACAGCGCTTGCTCGCCGTAACCGACCGGATACCACAGCCGCGGCCGCTCGATCGCCAGCGGCAGCGCGATGCGGTTGCTGCCCGCGCGCAGCTTGACCGGCTGGCGCAGCGTCGCCGGTTGGCCGCCGGGGCCGGCGTATTCGATTTCCAGCGTGGCGGTGCCGGCGTCCGCGCTGTCCACTTCCACCGCCACCTCGCCCTTGGCGAGCTCGCGGTTGACCGTGTGCGGCTGCACGTGCAGATCGGCGATGCGCAGGCGGTCCCAGCTTTCCAGGCGCACGCCGCGCCACAGGCCGGCGGTGACGTAGCGCGGGCCCCAGTCCCAACCGTAGTGGTAGCCGGGCTTGCGCGCGAAGTTGCCGGTCATCGCGTCCTTGGGCTCGTCGCCGTAGGGCGAAGGATAGTTGCCGGCGATCTTGTTCGGCATCGCCAGCACCCGCGGCAGCAGCTTGCGGATCGGCGATTCGAACACCACCCGCAGCTCGTTGCCGCGTTCGCGCAGGCGGCCGTCGGCCGGCACCCGCCAGGTGCGGAAGAAATTGTCGGCGCGCAGCAGTTCGCGGCCGTTGAGGTAGACGGTGGCGAAGGTGTCCAGGCCGTCGAACACCAGTTCGTTGCGCGCGCGCTTGAGCGTGGCGGCATCGACGTCGAAGGTGGTGCGGTATTCCCAGCCGGCCAGCCCGATCCATTGCAACTGCGCTTCGGCCGCGCCGACGTAGGGATCGGCGATCAACCCGGCGGCGAACAAGTCGGTGTGGACGTGGCCGGGCACGCGCGCGCCGTGCCACTGGGTGGCGTCGCGATGCGCGGCGGCCTCGGGATCGTCGGGCAGCAGGCGGAACTGCCAGCCCTGGTGCAGGTCGCGGCTGGCCAGCGGCGCGGCCTGGACGGCGGCGGCGCACAGCAGCAATGCGAGGACGGCGAGCATGCGCCTGAAGGACGGGGGCCGTGCGGTCTGGGGCATGGGGTCACCTGTCTGGAGCGGTCCGCGGCGGCCGCCGCGGGCGCGGAAGGGATCTGTTTGCGATGAACGCGGCCGGGCCGCGCGGCCGCCGGCGATGGGTTCGCCGACGGCGCCGGAAAAAGACGGGAGCGCGCATTCCCGCGCTCCCGTTCCGATTCCCGGAGAAGACCTCGCGGCACGCATTCCGAGGGTGACCGCGAGGGTGTACACCGCCTTGCCCGGGAGGTCCGCCGCCGCGCCGGAACGCGCCACTGGAGGGGGCGCGCGCCGGCCCGGCCGCGGGGTGCCGCCGTCCGCGCGGGCCCGGGCGGCCCGCGCGTCCGATACCGATGTCGCGATCAGTCGAACTTGTAAACGAATTCCGCCGAGATTTCACGGCCCACGCGCTGGAACACGCGCTCGTTGGCGTACGCGAAGAACTTCTTGTACGGATCCTTGTAGTCGGCCTCGTCGAACAGGTTGTCGACGTACAGATTGACCCGCGCCTGCTCGGTCAGCTGGTAGCCCGCGGTCAGGTTGAAGTACACCGGCGCCTTGAGCTTGCCAACCATGTGGCAGGTGGTGTCGGTCTGGCCCGGCAGGATCGGCGCGCACTCGTTGTAGCTGTCGCCGTTGACGTGGCCGATGCGGTTGGCGAACAAGGTCGCGTTCCACGGGCCGCGGCTCCAGCTGGCGCTGGCGCGGGCGAAGGTGCGCACTTCCTTGTCGCGGTTCTCCTGCATCGGCGAACCCGGGTCGCGCTGCTCGTTGTTCTTGAGCTGGTTGGTGTAGTTCAACTGGAAGCTGAAATCGCCGAAGCGGGTGTTGGGGATCTTGTAGCGCGCGGTGAAGTCGACGCCGGCCACTTCGCGGTAGGCGATGTTGATCGGGCCGCTGAACACCGACACCACCTGGCCGAGCGGATAGTTCGGATCGGCCGCGCCGAAGGCGTTGGTGCCCGGCGCGCTGCGGGTCACGCGCGAGATGATGTCGCTGCAGGTCGACGAGCCCGGGGTGACCTGCATGCGGTCGCTGGCGCGGCGGGTGCGGCCGTTGCGGCACTGGCTTTCCAGGTCGAGGATGTCGGCGATGTCGAAATCGCGGACCTGGTTGTCGATGTTCATGCGCCAGTAATCGAGGCTGAACGACAGGTTCTCGGCCGCGTCCCACACCACGCCGGCGCTCCACGACTTGCCGGTCTCGCTTTCCAGCTTGAGGTTGCCGGTGCGGGCGATGTTGTGGCGGTAGTACAGCGCCTGCGAGCTGCAATCCGGGCCGAAGCCGCGGTTGATGCAGGTCGCCACGTCGGCGTCTTCCTGGGTGCCGGTGCCGCTGGTGGCGAACAGGTAATGCATGTCCGGCGCGCGGAAGGTGGTGTTGTAGGCGCCGCGCACCAGCAGGCTCTGGATCGGGCGCCACTCGATGCCGGCGTTCCAGGTGAAGTTGCTTTCCTTGCGCGCGTCGTCGTCGTAGCGGTCGAAGCGGCCGGCGGTGGTGACGTTCAAGGTCTTGAACACCGGCACCTTGAATTCGACGCCCACGGCGTAGCGCTTGCGGTCGCCGCCGCCCTGGTTGGTGCCGCCGGGCTGGTCGTAGAGCTTGTTCGGGCCGAAGGTCTGCGGATCGGGGCTGAGGCGATAGCCCTGCGAACCGGCTTCGATCACGCCGGCGAAGCCGACCGGGCCGGCCGGCAGATCGAACAGGTCGCCGTTGACCGAGAACTGCGCCTGATTCATCCACGACTCGGCGCTGCTCTTGCCGCGCGTGGTGAGCTGGCGGAAGGTTTCCGGCGTCATCGGGCTCCAGAACTTGCCCTGATCCAGCGCGTACACCGGCAGGCCGTTGTTGGTGCCCAGCTGCGGGCCGAGGAAATAGCTGTCGACCGCGCTCTGCAGCATGCCCGGGAAGCTGAAGTCGACCTTGTACTCGGTGCGGCCGACCGTGGCGTCCCAGTTGAAGCGCTCGCCGAAGCTGCCGCGCAGGCCGGCGGCCAGATCCCAGGAACGCTCGTTGGTGTTGAACAGGAACGGATCGCGGCTGCCGGCTTCCGGCACGGTGAACGCGCGGCGCGCCTGATAGGTGCGGCCGGTGTTCTGGTCGTAGAACACGCCGCCGCGGTTGAGCTCGAAGCGCAGCGCTTCGTCCTGGCGCGACTCGCCTTCGCTGTCCCAGACCGAGGCGCTGACCCAGGCCTGCATGCCGTTGGCGAAGTCGTAGGTGAAGTTGCCGAAGCCCGAGCGGTTGTCGGAACCGTTGCGCAGGCTCCACAGCGCGTTGCCGCGCGACTGCGAACAGCTGTAGCCGGGGAATTCCGGCGCGTTGCCGTCGTTGCCGAGGAAGTTGTGCTGCGGCAGATCCTGGAAGCGGTCGCAGGCGCCGGCCGGCGGGGTGACGCGGCGCTTGGCGCCGGCGTCGATCAGCTCCACGCCCCACACCCACGGCCACGGATCGTTGACCAGCGGCTTGACCGTCGCGGCCGGCTCCAGGTCGGAGGCGAGAAAGCCACGCTGGCCGGCGAAGATGGTTTCGCGGCCGCTCCACTGCACGCCGTAGGTCGCGCTCCAGTTCTGCCCGGTGCGCCCGCCGGTCCACGACAGGTCGAACGAATCGCCGCCGCCGCGGGTGGTGGTGCCGCCCTTGATGCGCACCTCATCGCCATTGAAGTTCTTCTTCATGATGATGTTGATGACGCCGGCCATCGCGTCGGAGCCGTAGATCGCCGAGCCGCCGCTGGCGAGCACTTCGATGCGCTCCACCGCCGACATCGGGATGTTGTTGAAGTTGGCGAAGTTGCCGCGCCCCTCGTACGGCAGCGGGTAGTCGGCGACGCGGCGGCCGTCGATCAGCAGCAAGGTGCGGCCGGGGCCGAGGTTGCGCAGGTTCAGCGGGCTGGCGTTGGGCGTGGGGCCCTTGTTGACGTCGGCCTGGACGGAGCCCGTGACTTCGGTCAGCGAGCTCAGCGCTTCGTACACGTTGGCGAAGCCTTCGCGCTTGATCTGCTCGGTGCTGATGACCGTCACCGGCGCCGGGCCTTCGAGTTCGGCGCGCTTGATGCGCGAACCGGTCACGGTGATCTTGTCGACGGTCTTGGCCTCGCCCTGCGGCGCGGCGTCCTGCGCCTGCGCGGCCAGCGGCAGATACAAGGCGGCGAGCATGGCGGCGCTGAGCGCGTTGCGGCGTGCGTCGTACCGGCGGCGTTGCGACATGCGGTCGTGTTGCTGAGTCATTGGCTACCCCTCCCAATCGCGGCCGGATCGACGGCCAAGGTTTCGTTTTTGTGATGTGCCCGGTCCGTTGCGTGCGGCCGTGCGTGGTTTTGTTGCAAGACTAGCGGAATCGTCGGTTTGGATCGATCTAAATCAACGGCAAAAAAAATCCCTGGCTACGCTCGCGCCGGTCCGCGCGCGAGCGGCGTTCAATGCGCCACCTCGCGCGCGTCCAGCGCCTTCCATTCCTGCCCCGGCGCGGCCATGCGCAGGCTCAGACTCATGCCGCCCTCGCGCTGGTACCAGTCCAGGCGCAGGCGATGCCAGCCCGCGCGCAGCGGCACCGCGGCCTCGAGGGTGCGGTCGTAGGTGTCGTTGCGGATCGCGCGCTCGCCGTCGATGGACAGCGCCGAGCGGTCGTCGCCCTGCAGCGCGAAGCGGTAGACGCCGTCGGCCGGCGCGCGCACGTAGCCTTCGAAGCGCACGCCGTAGCGGCTGCGGCGGCCGAAGCGGGCCAAGTCCAGCGAGTCGGCCGCGCCCTGCGCCGCCGGCGTCTTGGCGGCGGCGAATTCGTCGAGATTGGCGAACAGACCTTCGTACACGCGGTAATCCCATCCGGCGGAAGTGCGCTGCGGCGGCTTGATCGCCGGCAGATAACTGCGATAACGCAGAACGGCGGCCTGCACCCCACTGCGGCGGCCGTCGGCGAGCACGGTGACCGTGCGCAGCTGCACCGGCTTGTCGAGTTCCAGGACGACCTCGATCGGCGCGGCATAGGTCGCGGCGCCCTCGCCCGGGTCGCTGCCATCGAGTGTGTAGCGGATCGTCGCGCCGGGCACGGCCGGGGTCAGCGTCACCGTGTGGCGGTGCCGGCGCGCGTCGCCCTGCTGCACGATCAGCGCGTCGTCCAGCCCTTGCGGCGCGGGAATGCGGTAGCCGATCGCGTCTTGGTCGAGCTGGGCGAACTGTCCGCCCAGGCGGCGCTGGAAGTCCGGCCAGGCGCGCTGCGCCTGCGGCGTCCACGCCACTTCGGCCAGCGCCAGCAAGCGCGGGAACACCATGTACTCGACCATCGCCGGGGTCTTGAGGTGCTCGGTCCAGACATTGCCCTGCACGCCGAGCACATGCCGCGCCTGCGCCGCGTTCAACGCCGCCGGCACCGGGTCGTAGGCGTAGACCTTGTCCAGGCTCAGTTCGCCGCCGAGGTTCCACTGTTCTTGCTCGGCCGGGCCTTGGCCGTAGTCGAAATAGCAGCACTGGGTCGGGGTCATGATCACGTCGTGGCCCTGCTGCGCGGCGGCGATGCCGCCGGCTTCGCCGCGCCACGACATCACCGTCGCGTCCGGCGCCAGCCCGCCTTCGAGGATCTCGTCCCAGCCGATGATGCGCTTGCCGCGCGAGTGCAGGAACTTCTCCATCCGCCGGATGAAGTAGCTCTGCAGCTCGTGTTCGTCCTTCAAGCCTTCGCGGCGCATCACCGCCTGCGCCTCGGCGCTGGCCTTCCAGCGCGGCTTCGGCGCTTCGTCGCCGCCGATGTGCACGTACGGCGCGGGGAACAGCGCGACCACTTCGTCGAGCACGTTCTCCAGGAACTTGAAGGTTTCTTCCTTCGGGCAATAGATGTCGTCGTACACGCCCCAATTGGTGCCGACCTCGAACGGGCCCGGCGTGCAGGCCAGTTCGGGGTACGCGGCCAGCGCGGCCAGCGAATGCCCCGGCATCTCGATTTCCGGGATCACGGTGATGTGGCGAGCGCGCGCGTACGCGACGATCTCGCGCACCTGATCCTGCGTGTAGAAACCGCCGTAGGGCGTGCCGTCGCCGACGTACGGGTCGATGTTGCGCCCGACCACGGTTTCCTTGCGCTGCGAACCGACACGGGTGAGCTTGGGATAGCGCTTGATCTCGATGCGCCAGCCCTGGTCCTCGGTCAGGTGCCAGTGGAAGGTGTTGAGCTTGTAGCGCGCCATCTGGTCGAGATAGCGCTTGATGAAATCGAGCGGGAACAGATGCCGGCCGACGTCCAGGTGCATGCCGCGATAGGCGAAGCGCGGCGCGTCGTCGATCGCGGTCGCGCCCACCCGCAGCGGCGGCGCGACGCGTGCGGCCGGCAGCAGTTGGCGCAGGGTCTGATAGCCGTAGAACAAACCGGCCGGCGGACCGGCGAGGCGGATGCCGCGCGCGGTGACTTCCAGGCGATAACGCTCGTTGGCGCCGGCTTCGTTCTTGCTCGCCGCCGGTTCGGCGACGAACTGCACGTAATGCGAGGGCTCGACCTCGCCCTTGCCCGGCTTCGGCGCGCCGCTGCGCAGCGCGAGCGTCAAACCTTGGCGGCTCGCGAGTTCCTCGCGCAGCAGTTGGGCGACGGCGCGCGCTTCGGCGTTGTTGGCGTAGATCGTGGTGCCGCCGTCGAGCGCGAACGCGCCCTCGCCCGGCTGCACGCGCGCGGGCAACGGCACGAGTTCGGGCGCGAGCGCGGCGGCCGGCGCCGCGGCGCGTTCGCCGGCGTTCGCGGCCGGGGCGAGGCCGATGGCCGCGCCGACCAAGCCGAACAGCGCCAACGGCAGGCGCGCGCGGGTCATTTTCGCCAGGGTGCGTTTCATCGGGCGGTCTCCGGCAGCAACGGTGCGGCGGTGTCGCGATCAAGCCCTGGATCCGCGCTTTCGCGGGGACGACGGTCGGTGGCGATGTCGGCGGCCCAGGGTGTCATCGGCTCATCTCACTTCGGCGCCGCGCACGCGGACGCCGGCAGCGCCGAGGCTTGCGTGCCCCACCCGCCCGTCGCCGGCTGCTTGCCGAGCTCGAAGCGCAAGGTTCCGCCGTTGCGCAGCGCGTTCCAATCCAGCCACACCTTGTCCTGCGGCTTGCCGTCGAAGGTCGCGCTTTGCACGTACTGGACGCCGCGCCCGTCCGCGCCCGGCGCTTCGATGCGCAGCGTCTTGCCGTTGCCCAAATCCATCTCGACTTTCTCGAAACGCGGCGCGTGCAGCAGCAGTTCGCCGGTACCCGGCACCGCCGGATACAGGCCGACCGCGCTGAACAGATACCAGGCCGACATCGTGCCCAGATCGTCGTTGCCGGTGACGCCGTTGGGCGCGTTGGTGAACAGCGTCTGCGCCGCGCGCAGCACGGTCGCGGTCTTCCACGGCTGGCCGATCAGCGTATACATCCACGGGCTGTGCAGATCGGGTTCGTTGTTCGGGTTGTAGCGGTATTGGTTGTAGTAGCTGTACGGCCCGACCACCCACTGCTTGCGCGCGGCGCCATTCGGATCGGCCAGCAGCGCGTCGTAAGCGAAGAACGCGTCCAGGCGCTTGCCGGCCTGTTCCGCGCCGCCCATCGCCGCGACCACGCCGGGCACGTCCTGCTGGGTCAGCCACTGGTACTGCCACGCGGTGCCTTCGTGGAAGCCGTGGTGCGAGCGCGGGCTGTAGCTGCCGTCGGTTTCCGAGTAGAACGCGCCGCCGTCCAGGCGCGGACGCGGGAAGCCGCGGAAGCCCAGTTCCGGATCGGCCGCGTCCTTGTCCCACACGCGGGTCCAGTTGCGGCCGCGTTCGCGCAGCGTCGCCGCGTCGTCGCTCTTGCCCAGCGCCTGCGCCATCTGCGACAGCGCGCAATCGCCGAGCGCGTACTCCAGCGTGGACGAGCCGCCGTGATGCGGATCCACGTCCATGCTCTTGGCCGGGAAGCCGCGGTCGTATTGGACGAAGCCGTTCTTGAGGTAGCTCGGATTGCCGGCGCGGCCCTGGCTGCGCACCAGCGCCGGCGGCACGCCGTACGCGTTCTCGCGCAGCGCCGCGTAAGCCTGCTGCTCGCGGCCGTCGAGCGCGCCGAAGCGCCACAGGTCGACCATGAAGGGGGTGACCGGATCGCCGGTCATCACGTTGCTGTCGAAGTTGGCGTAGCCCCAGCGCGGCAGCCAGCCGTTCTGCTCGTGGATCTTCAGCAGCGACTGGCCGATGTCGCGCGCGCGCTGCGGCCGCAGCATCGCCAGCAGCTGGTTCTGCGAGCGATAGGTGTCCCACAGCGAGAAATACTCGTAATAGGTCCAGCCTTCGGCCTTATGGATCTCGGTGTCGTAGCCGCGGTAACGGCCGTCGCTGTCGCTGCCGGTCAAGGGCTGCAGCAGCGAGTGGTACAGCGCGGTGTAGAACACGGTGCGGTCGTCGCCGCTGCCGCCGCTCACCCGCACCGAATCGAGTTCCTTGCGCCACGCGTCCTGCGACTGCTTGCGCATCGCCTCGAACGCCAGCGGCTTGCCGCCGCGCGCGCCCTCGTCGCGCAGGTTGCGGCGCGCGCCTTCGATGTCCACGTGCGAGATCGCGCTGACCGCGGTCACCGCGCGCTGCTTATCGGTGTCGAAGGTGAACCATGCGCCGTGCGGGCGGGTGTCGCCCTGCATGCTCGAGTTGCCGCCGGGGTGCCCGCCGGTTTCGTCCCAGGTGCCGTGGCTGGCGAAGGGACGGTCGAATTCCATGCGGAACCAGGTCGTGTACTGCTGGCCGCCGCAGAAGCTCTTGGTGGTGATGCGGCCTTCGACCGCGCGGTCGCCGACGACCTCGACGGTGCTGCCGACCACCAGATGGCGCTCGTTGGCCTGCCCGGTGTTGACCAGGATCGTGCCCTGCTTGGCGCCGGCCGGGAAGGTGTAGCGCTCGGCCGCCGCGCGCGTCAGCGCGGTCGCCTCGGCCTCGATCGGGCCGGCGGCTTCGCCGGTCAAACGCACTTTGTAATAGCCGGCCTCGCCGACCTCGCCGTCGTGGCTGTAGGCCGAGCCGTAGACCTTGTGATCGAAAGACTTGGGTTCCTTGGTGTCGAAGCGCTTGCCCGGACCGATCTCGCCCGTGGTCGGCAGCACCGACAACTGCCCGCCCTGCTCCCAGCAACCGGCGCCGGACAGGAACGAGTGGCCGAAGCCGCGGATCTTGGGATCGTCGTAGCGCCAGCCGGTGTAGTGCTCGCCGATCGGGCTGACCTGGATCAGGCCGAACGGCGCCGACGCGCCCGGGAAGGTGTTGCCGTCGTCCTTGCTGCCGATGAAGGTGTTGACCTCGCGCGCCGGATCCTTCGCCGGCGCGGCCGCGCCGGCGGCGCCCGCGATCAAGGTCAGGCACACCGCCGCGGCCAAGGGCCGCAGCGCCGCTGCCGCCGTGAGTACCGAAGTGCGCGTGCGCCGAACCGTTGTGCGAGCCATCGTTGGTCTATCCCTCAAAGGTGGTGATGAAGCCGCGGCGGCGGACGCGCCGCCGCGGCCGGGCTTGGCTTACTTCAGATCCAGCACGTACTCCACCGCGATCTCGCGGCCGACCGGGCTGAAGATGCGGTCGGCGATGAAGGCGAAGTCGCGCTTGTACGGATCCTTGTCTTCGTTGACCTCGTCGAACAGGTTGCTGACGTAGACGTTGACCCGGGCGTTGTCGGTGATGCGGTACCCGGCGCTGACGTTCCAGGTGATCGCAGGACCCACGCGGCCCCAGTACTTCTCGGTCTTCTGGCCGAAGGTCGGGCTGGCCGGATCGGTGTCCACGCAGTTGTCCGAGCTCGGCGCATAACCGTCGGCGAAACCGCGGCAGCCGCGGAAACGCACGCTCGGCACGCTGCCGACGCGGTCGGCGTAGACGGTCGCGGTCCAGCGGTCCTTCTGCCAGTTCACGCTGCCGCGGAACTTGCTGCGCGGCTCGTCGGTGCGCTTGTCCTGCATCTGCTCGCTGCTGTCGGTGCGGGTCTCGAGCTTGAGCAGGTTGGTGTAGTTCAGACCGAGGCTGAAATCGCCCCAGCGCGCGGTGCTGAAGCGGTACTTCAGCGACGCGTCCACGCCCTGCACGTTGCGCGCGGCGCGGTTGATCGGGCCGGTGCGGATGTCGGTGACCGGGCCGAGCAGCGGGCCGGCGCCGTCCGGATCGGGACCGCGGGTGACGCGGCCGATCTGCAGGCGGCAACGGTCGGCGCTGGGCGCGCCCACGCGCGGCTCGCCGGTCGGGGTCTTGCCGGTCAGGCAGTAGGCTTCGTCGAGCAGCACGTCGTTGGCGCCGATGTCGTCGATCTCGTCTTCCAGCTCGATCCGCCAGTAGTCGGTCGACACCGACAAACCGTCGGCGATGTCCCAGACGAAGCCGGCGGTCCACGACTTGCCGGTTTCGTACTTCAGGTCCGGCGTGCCTTCGCGGGCGATGTTGGCGTCTTCGACCTTGTAGCCGGCGTCCCAGGTGCAATTGCCCTGCTGTCCTGCGCGCAGGCAGCCCAGGTAATCGGTCTGGTCGGCCACCGAGGTGCTCGGGGTCGCGTAGACGAAGTGCATGTCCGGCGCGCGGAAGCTGGTGGCGTAGGTGCCGCGCAGCAGCAGGTTGGAGAACGGACGCCACTCCAAACCGGCGTTGTAGGTGGTGGCGGCGTCGCCGGACACCGCGTCGTACTTGTCGTAGCGCGCGGCCAGCGACGCGGTCAGGGTGCGGTGCAGCGGGATCTTGAACTCGACGCCGGCGGCGTAGTGGTTGCGGGTGCCTTCGCCGCGGTCGAGGTTGGCGGTCTGGTCGTACAGCGGCGCGTCGCCCATCGTGTTCGGGTCGGGCGCCAGGCGATAGCCCTGCTTGGCCGCTTCCAGCTGGCCGGCGAAACCGATCGGGCCGGCCCAGCCCTCGAACAGATCGCCGCTGACGATGAAGTTGGCCGAGGTCAGCCACGACTCGGCGCGGTTCTTGCCGCGGGTGCTGATCGAGGCGTAGTCCTGCGGCGAGATCGGGTTCCAGAACCGGCTCTGGTCGAGGCGGTCGCGGTTCGCGCCGAGGAAGAAGCGGTCGGCTTCCGCGCGCAGGATCGCCGGGAATTTCTCGTCGACGCGGTACTCGGCGCGGCCGACGCTGAAGTCCCAGTCGAAGCGCTGGCCGAACTTGCCGCTGAGGCCGACGGCGACGTCCCACGACAATTCGTCGGAATGGGTGTAGCCGCTTTCGGCGCCGCCGATTTCCTGCGGGGTGAAGCTCTTGACCAGATCCAGATCGGCGTTGAGGCCGACGTCGTGATACGCGCCGTTGGAGCTCCAGCCCGGCATGAAGGTCATGTTGCTGCCGCGCGAGGACCACACGCCGACGCTGGCCCAGCCCTTCATGCCGTTGTCGAAGTCGTAGTTGCCGTACACGTAGCCGGAACGATCTTCGCTGCCGTTGCGCAGGGTCCAGTGCTGGAACACCGCGCTTTGCCCGCACTGCCAGCCGGTATTGGTGATCGCGCCGGTGTTGCGGTTGAAGGTGCGGCGGTTCTGCAGGAAGAACTCGCCGTTGTACTGATCGCAGGCGCCGGCCGGCGGCATCATGCGCTGGCCGGTGCCGGCGTTGAACATGCGGATGCCGACCGAGGGCAGGATGCCGACGGCGCGGTCTTGCGGGTTGAGCGACAGCGGCGGCGCGTCGAAGTCGGAGTCCATGAACTCGCGCTCGCCGGCCGGCAGCGCCTCGCGCTTGAAGTACTGCAGCGCGTAGGTGACGCTCCAGTTGTCGCCGCTGCGCCCGCCGGCCCAGGACAGGTCGAGGGCGTCGCGGCCGCCGCGGGTGGAGGTGCCGCCGCGGACCTTGATCTGGTCGCCCTGGTATTCCTTCTTCAAGATCACGTTGATCACGCCGGCGACCGCGTCGGAGCCGTAGATCGCCGAGGCGCCGCTGGCGAGCACTTCGATGCGCTCGACGATGGCGGTGGGAATGTTGTTGTAGTTGGCGAAGTTGCTCTTGCCCTGGTACGGCAGCGGGTAATCGACCACGCGGCGGCCGTTGATCAGCAGCAGGCTGCGGCCCGGGCCCATGTTGCGCAGGTTGAGCGGGCTGGCGTTGACGGTGTGCTGGCCCCAGGCGATGTCCGATTCCACCGTGCCCATCGCTTCGGTGAGCGTGGTGAGCGCGTCGTAGACGGTGTTGAAGCCTTCCTTCTCGATCTGCGCCGAGGTGATGGTGAACACCGGCGCCGGGCCTTCGATCTCGGCGCGCTTGATGCGCGAACCGGTGACGGTGACCTTGTCGATCTCGGTGGGCTTGCGGCCGCCGGTTTCGGCGGCGGCGGTCTCGGCGGCGGCGGGCGCGGCCTGGTCGGCGGCGGCGCCGTCGGGCGATTGCGCGGCTTGCGCCTGCGCGGCGACCGGCGCGCACAGGACCGACAACAGGGCGCAGGTCAGTGCGCTGCGCCTGAGGGTGGAATGGTTCATCGTGGCGGTGCTCCCCATGTAAGTGGACTGCAAAGAACGACCCGTCCCTGGTCCGGAATCTCGCGCTGGCGCTTTTCTATCGATCTAAGACCACGGCCCGGGAGGCCCCGACGGAACCTCCCGGTCTATCCAATCCCCACATTGGATCGATCTAAATTAAGCACGACCTCGCCGCCGGTTGCATGACGCGGCGCAGCAACATCGCTGTGCTAGCCCCGCTCGCGGCGAGGTTCCGGCGATGTGCCGAAGCTAAGTGTTTGTTTTGCCGAGGCTGGCGCGGCGGGCGCTGGCCGAGCACCGGCCTTCGACCGAACGCCGGCGTTTCGCGCTGCAACGTCCGTCGCGCGGCGGACGCGAAAAGGCGGCCGGGTCCGCCGCTTTCGTTTCGGGCCGTCGGCCGCTCGCCGCGATGGCGGCGCCCTGCCCCGGCCGACGGACGCGACTCAGAACGCCGCGGGCTCGCCGTCGTCGTCGAGGTAGCGCGCCCCGCCGAGCAACGCCGGCAGCGCGCGCAGGTCGGCGCGCACCCTCTCGGTCAGCGGCGTCATGCAGGCCAGCCGCACGCGGTCCGGCCCGAACATCAGCTGCACCTCGTCCCAGCCCTCCGGCGGACGATCGGGCGCGCACAGCCAGATCTCGAACGCGCCCACGCGGTGGTGGAAGCTCGGCAAGGCCGTCGCCGCCTCGACCAGTTGCGCGCGCCGGCGCCGATAGTCGTTCGGATCGTCGGGCACGGCGTCGTATTCGTAGCCCATCCGCTCAGCCCCGCAGCGCCGCGGCCAGCGCGCGCACGCGCTGCGCGTCGGTCTGGCTCCAGTCCGGCGACAGGCCGGCCAGCGCGTCGTTGCGATAGCGCATGGCCGAGCGCCGCGGCCCCTTGGCCGAGGCGTGCAGTTCGCGCACGCCGGCGCGCCGGGCCAGTTCGGCGATGTTCTCCGGCGTCACGCCGGCGCCGGCCATCAGCGCGATGCGCCCGGCCGATTGCGCGACCCAACCGGCGATGGAGGTCGCGCCGCTGTACGCGTCGGCCGCGCCGCCGGAGGTGAGGATGCGCTCGCAGCCCAGCGCGATCGCGGCCTCCAGCGCGCGGCCCCGGTCGCGCGCGGCGTCGAACGCGCGATGGAACGTCACGCCGAGCGAACCGGCCGCAGCGATCTGCTCACGGCATACCGTCGCATCGACTTCGCCGTCGGCGTCGAGCGCACCGATCACCACGCCGTCGCAGCCCAGCCGCACGCAGGCTTCGATATCGGCGAGCATCGCCGCGCGTTCGGCCTGGCCGTAAAGGAAATCGCCGCCGCGCGGGCGGATCAGCACGTACAGCGGAATGCGCAGCCGGTCGCGCGCGACCGCCAAGGCGCCGTAGGACGGCGTGGTGCCGCCCTCGGCGAGGTTGTCGCACAGCTCCACGCGGTCGGCGCCGCCGTCCTGCGCGGCCAGCGCCGAGGCCACCGAGCCCGCGGAAATTTCCAGCAAAGGTGTATCGAGCGCGTTCATGGTCTCTCGTCCGGATCTGTAGGTGACTTCGCTTCAGTCGCTTTTCCAGCGCGCGTATCGCCCATCGTCCGAGTGCGCATGCACGTTCCGGCCCACTGCGTTTCGGTCGCGGTCATGCGCTTGCGCCCCGCCTCTCGCGCAACTCAGGCCCGGGTTCATCCGGCGCACGCACGACCTCCGGCTCAGGTCTGCTCGGTCGCATACACCGAACGCGCATCCAACAAGGCATCGCGCTTGCCCGCATCGCACACCGCATAGACGAAGCCGCGATGCAACGCATGCGCGCCGACCTCGCCGTGCTTGTTGATCGCCAGGAAACACACCTGCAAGGTCTTGCTCGCCTGCGGGCGCTTGCGCACCACGCGCTCGATCGCTTCGCGGCAGGCCTCGTCGGGGCTGCGGCCCTGGCGCATCAGCTCCACCACCAGGAAACTCGCGGCGTTGCGCAGCATCTCCTCGCCCACGCCCGACGCGGTGGCCGCGCCGACTTCGTTGTCGACGTACAAACCGGCGCCGACGATCGGACTGTCGCCGACCCGCCCGTGCAGCTTCCAGGCCATGCCGCTGGTGGTGCAAGCGCCGGCCAGCTTGCCGTCGCGGCCGATGGCGAGGATGCCGAGGGTGTCGTGATTGTGTTTGTCGCCGGGCTTGGCCTGGTCCAGACGTTCGGCGTTGATGACCGGCTGGTACTTCGAGGTCTTGCGCCACTCGTTCCAGGCCGCGCGCGCCTTGTCGGTCAGCAGCGGCTCTTTCGGAAAGCCTTGTTCGAGCGCGAACTGCTGCGCGCCCGCGCCGGCCAGCAACACGTGCGGCGTGCGCTCCATGACCCGGCGCGCGACGCTGACCGGATGGGCGATGTCTTCCAGCGCGGCGACCGCGCCGCAGCGGCCGTCGCCGTCCATGATGCTGGCGTCGAGCGTCAGCACGCCGTCGCGGTCGGGATTGCCGCAGCGCCCGACCGTGCTGTTGCACAGATCGGCCTCGGCCCAGCGCGCGCCGGCCTCGACCGCGTCCAGCGCCGCGCCGCCCTCGCCCAACACCTTCCACGCCGCCTGATTGGCGCCGACGCCGAAATCCCAGGTCGACACCACGCGCGCGCCGTCGATGGCCTTCGGCGCCGGCGGCGGCGCGGCCGCGGTGTCGGCGGCGAACGCGGGCAACGCGGCGGCGCCCGCGGCGAGCAGCGAGCTGTGCAGGAAACGGCGGCGAGAGGTCATGGCGGCGGCCCGGAGTGCGGTGGCGAGGACGGAGCGAATCGCCGACACGCTAGCCGCCGGGGGACGTAGGCGCAACAGGCCGAGGAGATAGAGGATAGGAGTTAGGAGATAGCAAAGGCAGGAGCGGAGACAGCTTTCGCTATCTCCTAACTCCTATCCGCTATCTCCTAGCCTCAAAGCCCGTACGCCTCGATCACCGCCTCATGCCGCGACACGTCCGCCCCGGCCTGCTCGGCCAGCTGCGGCCAGCTCAGCGGATGCGCCCAGCCGGCGGTCAGTTCGTGCAGACGCCGGTCGACCTCCAGCGGCGCCAGCTGCGGCGGCGTGGCGAGGAAGAAGTACACGCCGGGCAGCGCGCCCTCTTCCTCGCTGGCCGGATCGCGCACGCGGTAGTCGTCGCCGCTGCGCACCCACAGCGACCAGTCCAGCGCCTCGACCGCTTCGCGCAGCGCCTCGAACGCCGGCTCGCCGGGATGGGCGCCGTCGACGAACCAGCTGCGGTAATCGGCGCGGTGCGCGGTGTGGACCACGCGGAACGGCGCCAGCCAGCGCTCGCGCTCGGCTTCGTCGTCCGGCGCCGGTTCCAGCGGCGCGGCGTCGAACACCACTTCGTCGCGCACGTGCTGGGTGCGGCCCGGCGGCGCCACCGTCGCCACCTGCGCGGTCACCGGGCCGGTGCGGCGGGCCAGGCAGTCGTAGCTTTCGCCGTCGCGCTCGTAGCGCACGCGCACCCAGCCCCAGGCCTCGCGCACCGGGCCTTCGCTGTCGCTCAGTTCCATGCCCAGGCGCGCGGCGGCGCGGCGCACCGCGTCCCAATCGCCGGCGGCGCTGGCGGCCGACATCAGGTCCCAATCGTCGCCGCCGGGTTCTTCCGAGCGCTCCGCCAGCCCCGCGTACAACGTCACGGCCTGGGCGAAATCGCGTTCTTCCATCGCCGCGCGCGCCCACAAGCGGCGCGCGCCGTTGGCGTCGGGCTCGGCGTCGAGCAAGCGCCGCACGTGCTCGCCGACCTCGCGCCAGCGCGAATGACGGAACGCGAGCTGCGCCCGGCACCAATGCGCGAACGCCGGGCGCGCCGGTTGCAGCAGCGTCGCCAAACGCTCGATTTGCGCGGCCGCATCGTCGCTGTCGAGCAACTGTTCCAGCAACTGCGACGGCGGCGCATCCTCGGATCCGGGATGGCGGCCCACGTAATCCCACAGATGCGCCAACGCTTCCTCGCGCGCGCCGCAAGCCAGCATCGCCGAGGCCAGCAGACCGGCCAGCGGGCCGTCGTCGCGGCGCTGCGCGTAGGCGGCCTGCAGCAGCTCCATGTCCTGTTCGGGATCGGAGCCTTCGTTGCCGCGCACGTGTTCGTACACCTGCTCGGCCGGCATCGGCAACGCGAACTCGCCGCCCGCGGCGGCGTCCACGCGCGCGGCGAAATCGCCGATCAGCGCCGCGGCGCCGAGATCGGCGCGCAGCTTGGGCTGATGGCGGCGCGCCAGTTCCAACGCGCGGCGCGCGCTCCACGGCGCGTTGCGCAGCAGCGCCAGTTCGCCGTGGCGCAGCGCCAGTTCGATGCAGCGCCGGTGCGCGCCGACCTGATCCATGTGCGTCGCCATCGACATCAGCAAGCGGCCGAGCCGCCAGTGATTGTGCTCCGGCCGCGCCCGCGCGATCAGCGCGACGGCTTCCGACCAGCGCGGATACAGCAGCGGCACGATCAGCGGGCCGTACTCGGGCAGCGCTTCCCAGGCCTCGTCGATGCGCTCCAGGCTGGCCAGGATCAGCGCGCGGAAGGTCTGGCGGCTGAGCCGGTCGCCGTCGTCGTCGTCGGACATTTCGTCTTCGTCGATCGCCGCCAGTTCGGCCAACGCCTCGTCGAAGCGGCCGGCGCGGAACAGCGCCGCGGCCTGGGTCTCGCGATAGGCCACACCGGGCTCGGCGCCGTCGCGCAGCATGTTCTGCGCTTGCCGCTGCAGATAGTCGACGGCCTCGCCGGCGCGGCCGTCGTCCATCAGCGCCAGCGCGTACTCGCGGCTGATGCAGTCGTAGCAATTGCGGCTGGGCTCGATCCGCGCCAGCGTCTCCTCACTCACCGCCAGACGCTCGGGCACCCAGCCCGGGCCGTCGACGTTGCCGTAGCAGATCGCGATGTCCTGGGTCACGCACACCGACTGCGGGCACTGCTGGGTCTGGTCGCGATGGGCGAACTCCAGCAGCGACACCGCCTCGGGCAGCGCCTTCTCGCCCTCGGCGAGGTTGCGCATGCGGTTCTGCAAGCCCCAGTGGCGGAAGAACACTTCCAGCCACGGGTGTTGCAGCGCGCGCGCGGCGGCCAGCGCCTCCGGCAGCATCGCCTCGACCCGCTCGGGATGGTTCTCGTGCAGTTCGTGCGGAATGCGGTTGATGAGCTCGACCAGCCGGTACTGGCCGGCTTCGTTGAGTTCATCGCTGAGGTCTTCGATCCACTGGAAGATGTCCATATCGGGGTTCCCGTTTGGCTGTATCGCTTTGGCGAATGGGTTGGAAACGAAATTCGGCGCCGGCGCCCGCCCCCTTCGGGAACGCCGGAACCCGGATCAAGACGCCGCGGACTGCGGCAACAAGCGCAGCGCGCTTTCGCCGATGGCCGCGAGCGCGCCGTTGAGGCGCGGCCCCTGGCCGTCGGCTTCGCTGTGGCTGTCCATCAACTGCTTGACCGCGCGCAACAACCGCGCCGCCGGCAGCGCCGCGGCCGGATCGCGGCGCGCGACCTCGAGCAAGGCCACGATAGCGGGATTGTCGAGGTTGACGTACAAACGCGCCGGCGCCGAACCGTCGATGCCGGCGGTGAAGCCGCGCACCAAGCGCAGCGCGGTCATCGAGATGCGCTTGTCGGCTTCGTCGCTCTCGAGCCGGCGCTTGAGCTCGGCCTCGCGGTCGGGCACGGCCATCAGCGGCAGTTCGGCCGGAGCGAACCGCGCCGGCACCAAACGCTCGCCGTCGCCGAGCACCTCGCGCAGCCAATCCAGTTCGGACGCCGGCAGCGGCTGTTCGGTGAACAGTTGGCGGTTGCCTTGCTCGGTGCCGATCTCGATCAGCCGCCCGCCGTGGCGCTGGGTCCACTGGCGCAGGAACGGCAGCACCGCGTAGCGGTCGCCGCGCGCGACCGGAACGCCGAGCATGCGGAACAGCATGTCCTCGAAACCGCCGCTGCCCAGGCCGACGTGGATGACGCCATCGCGGCGCAGCGCGCCGGCGCGCAACTCGCCGTGCGAGCTGGGAATGCGCACCTCGGCCGCCAGCAGCTCGAACAAGCGCGCATCGCTCAGCGCGGCGCCGAGCAGCGCCTCGTTGTGCCGCGCCAGAATCCGCCGCCACGCCTCGGGCTGCTCGCGCGCCAGATTCGCCAAGCCGGTGATCAGCGCCTCGGCGATGGCGTGCTGGGCGACGCGGTACGCGTCGTTGCGCTGCAGGTCTTCGCGGCTGGCGGTCGGCATCAGCCGGCTGGATTCGACCACGCCGCCGGCGAAACCGGCCCAACTGGGCAGCAGTTCGCGCGCGTCGTCGTCGAGCAGCATGCCGCGCACGAACACCGACAGATTGCGGTTGTCGCTGTTGCCGTAGGTGCCGCCGTCCTGCACCCACAGCAGGCCGCGCAGATCGTGTTCGGGCGCGGCCACCGGCAGCGCGCAGATCGGCTCGAACTGCGATTCGAAGCGGCTGGCGAAACGCAGCTGGCGTTTGCGCGCCTGCACCGGATGCTCGCTGGCGCCGGCGTCGGGATCGCGCCACGGCGGCGGCTCGGGGTTGACCGGCTCGGCCGCGCCGCCGATATGGATCGGCACGCGCAGCAGCGCGCAGTAACGGCCGAGCACGCGCGCCAGATAGTCCTCGCCGGCCAGCCGCGCGTGTTCCGGGCGCAGCAGCAGTTCGACCACGGTGCCGACCTCGCGCGCCGGCGCCGAAGTCAGCGTGTACTGCTCGCCGTTGCTGGACTGATAGCGCCAGCCGCGCTGCGGCTGCTGGTACGAGGTGGTGTGCACGGTGACCCGCTCGGCGATCACGAACGCCGACAAAAAACCCAGGCCGAACATGCCGATCAGCTCGTCCTCGCCCGCGCCGGCCTGACGCAGGCCGCGGGTGTAGCCGACGCCGACCGTGGCCAGATACTGGTGGATCTCCGCGTCGGTGAGGCCGGTGCCGGTGTCGGTCACCCGCACCGTGCGCGCGGCGAGATCGCCGCCGACGGTGATGCGCGGCGCGGCCGGCGCGGCCGCGTCCTCGAGCCGGCGCCGCACGATCGAGTCGTGCGCGTTCTGCACCAGCTCGCGCAGCGCCACCAGCGGGGTCGAATACAGATGTTGGCCCAGCACGGTCATCAGACCGCCGAGGTCGACGCCGGCCGTGCGCAGTTGTGCGTGATCGCCTTCCAAGTCCCGCCGCTCCCTTTCGCGCACGTGTTCGGCGCAAGGCGGCCAAGTTAGCAGACAAGCGCGCGCCGCAGCAGCGCGCGCGTCGCCGCCGGGCGGCGCTCGCCCGGGACGACACACGCCGCAAAGCCGCCCCGCGGTCAGCGGTCCAGCAGGTCCTGGGTGTTGGCGGCGTTGTTGACGATGTTGGACAGCGGCAACAGCTGGTTGACGAAGCGGTTCCAGCGGGTCACGCCGGCCGGCCCGACGAACACCACATCGCCGGCGCGCACATGGAACTGGCTGCCCAGCGCGAACGCCGCCGGCGACTTGGCGCTGAGGTGGAAGATCTGCGCGGGCTGGTTCTTGAGGTTCTCCACGCCGCGGATCACGTACACCGCATCGCCCTTGGCGGTCAGCGGATTGAGCCCGCCGGCGCGGCCCAGCGCCTGGGTCAGGGTCAGGTCGGTGGTCTTGAAGGTCATCGCCTGCGGACGCACCACCTCGCCGACCACATAGACCTCCTTGCGGTCGTTGTAGGGCAGGAACAGGTGATCGCCGGCCTTGAGGTAGATGTCCTTGGCGACCGAACCGCCGCGGTTGAGCTCGTCGAGGTCGAGGTGGTATTGGCGGCCGTCGCGGGTCAGCACGAAACCGGCGAGGTCGGCGCGGATCGGATCGACCGTGGCCGCGCCGATCGCCTGCGCCAACGTCAGCGGCGTGGCGGTGATCGATTGCCGCTCGGTCTTGACGAACGCGCCCTGCAAGGTCACGCGCTGGCTGCCGTAATCGATGATGCTCACATCGACCTGCGGGCTCTGCACGTAATGGGCGATGCGCGAGGTGATCTGCGAACGCAGCTCCTCGATGGTGAGCCCCTCGGCGCGGATCATGCCGACGTAGGGATAGAACAAGGTGCCGTCGGGCCGCACCAGACGGCCGTTGGCCGCGGTCTGCTGCTGCGTGCCCGCGGGCGAGGTCAGCTCGGGATGGTCCCAGATGGTGATGTACAAGGTGTCGCCGCGGCCGATGCGGTACGCCTCGGGCTGGTACGACATCAATTCGATCGGCACCGAGGTCTCCACCCGCTCCTGCGCGGACAGGAACTCGGGCGTGATCGCCACCATTTCGATGTGGCCGTCCTGGGCGAGGCCGCTGCGGGCGAACTGCCCGGGCGAAATGAACTGGCCCGGCGCGAGCGCGCAGCCGCCGAGTCCGACGATGGCGGCCAAGGCCGCGACGCCCGAAATCTTGATCATGCGGAAAGAGTCTCTAAAGCGGAAACACGAAGGGAGCGCGCCGCGGCCGCCGCGAGGCGGCGCGCGGGCATGGACCGGCGCGGCCGCCGCGCATCGGCGCGGACGGCGCGTGCGGCGCCGGCGGGAAAAAGGTTTCGTGCGGAACCGCTACGCCCGATGCGCATCGGCGCGGCCGCGCCGCGAAGGCGGCGACGGCGGACAGCGGAGAAACGTCGATGCGGAATTGCGGCATGGGGGTCGTGAGCGTCGCGCAGTAAGTAATGGTCAAGCCCCCGTGCCGCGCAGTATAGCCAGCACATGCGCGTGGCTTCACGCATGCGGAGCGGAATCGCATCACGTTTCGCCGATGGCGGCGCATCGATACAGCTGTCGTTAGAACTACGCATCGCCGCGGATGCACGATGCGTGCCAACGACAACGCAATGGGAACTTTTTTTTAACGTCCGCGATGAAACCCTGGGTAAAACGCGCAGTGCTTGAACAAAACGACAAGCGGCGGAGTGATCCTCGTCACGACTTGCTCGATGCGCGCGGCGTTCGTGTTGACCGTGTCATGACCTGATCTATACATTGCCGCCTCGTCGCGGTCCGTCGGGGGGCGGAGTCGCGGCACGGCGCACAACGCAGCGCAAGACGGCTCAAACCACAGGTTTTACGTGTGTTCCGAAATGTTCTGGTGGTATGCGTCGGCAACATCTGCCGCAGTCCGACCGCGGAAGCGTTGCTGCGCCACGAGTTGAAAAACGTAACGGTCGCGTCCGCCGGGCTCAAAGCCCTGGCCGGTCATCCGATCGACGCCACAGCACAGGCCGTGCTGTCCGGACATGGATTGAGTGGGCAATCCCATGTCGCACGCCAGATAGACCGCTCGATGATCGACGCGGCCGATCTGGTACTGACGATGGAACCTTGGCACAGCGAGGCCTTGCTCCGTCTGACCCCACACGCGAGAGGAAAAACCTACTTGCTAGGCAAATGGCTGGACAACACCAGCATTCCGGATCCCTACCGGCAATCGCGCGAAGCCTTCGAGCGCGCCTACGAACTCATCGATTCGGGCGTGAAGCGCTGGAAGGCGTATTTCTGAGCGCGCGCCGCTGAGCGCGTCTTTCCAAGGCGCGGCCGTTCGCCCCTGACCGGGCGAGGCGGACGCGTCGCTCCACTCAATCAAGGCCCTCCCCCCAATGGCGGCAGTTACCACCACGTCCGGCGCGCGCCAGGACGCAGGCAACGACGAAATCGATCTGGCCGCGCTGCTGGGCACGCTGTTCGATCACAAGTGGCTGATCGGCGCGGTCACCGCGCTCGGCTTCGGCCTGAGCGCGGCGTACGCGCTGCTGGCCGCGCCGGTGTATCAAGCCAACGCGATGGTGCAGGTGGAGTCGAAGACGCCCACCCTGCCCGGCCTCACCGCGGTGTCGCAGGCGCTGACCGATTCGGCGCCGCAAGCGGTCACCGAAATGTCGCTGCTGACGTCGCGCACGGTGTTGGGCAAGGCGGTCGCCGATCTGCAGCTGGATCTGCAAGTCGAACCCGCGCATTTCCCCTTGATCGGCGCGGCGATCGCGCGCCGCTTTCAGCCGTCCACCGGCAACGAAGTCGCCTCGCCGTGGTTCGGCCTCAACCGCTACGGCTGGGGCGGCGAAACCCTCGACATCGCCGAGCTCGACGTGCCAGACGACCTGCTCGGCAAGCCGCTGACCTTGATCGCCGGCCCCGGCGGCAGCTACGAGTTGCTCGACGATCAGGATCAGCGCCTGCTCGGCGGCGACGCCGGCCAACTCGCGGTCGGCGGCGGCGCCAAGCTCAAGGTCGAACGCCTGCTCGCCAATCCGGGCATGCGCTTCGAGGTGACCAAGCTCTCGCAGCTGGGCATCATCGCCGCGCTGCAGAACAACCTCACCGCCAGCGAGAAGGCCAAGGACTCGGGCATCATCCAGCTCAGCTACGAGCTCGGCGATCCGGTCCTGGCCCAGGCCACGCTGGAGTCGATCACCCGCCAGTACATCCGCCAGAACATCGAACGCAACTCCGCCGAAGCCGCCAACAGCCTGGAGTTCGTCAACAAGCAATTGCCCAACGTGCGCCGCGATCTGGAGAAGGCCGAGCACACCCTGGCCCAGTACCAAACGCAGGCGCACACCGTCGACATCACCCTCGACGCCAAGTCGCTGCTCGACCAGATCGTCTCGCTCGACACCAGCATCTCGCAGCTGCGCCTGCAGCAGGCCGAGGTGACTCGCCGCTACACGCCCGCGCATCCGGCCTACAAGGCCTTGATGGCGCAGATCGGCGAGTTGGAAGCGAGCAAGCAGAAGATCAACGACCGCATCGGCACCCTGCCGCAGACCCAGCAGGAACTGATCGGGCTGACCCGCGAGGTGCAGGTGACCACGCTCACCTACACCAACATGCTCAATCAGGCCCAGCAGCTCGACATCGCCCGCGCCGGCACGGTCGGCAACGCGCGCGTGGTCGACCGCTCGGTGGTCGACACCAGCCAGCCGGTCAAGCCCAAGCGCGCGCTGGCCGTCGCCATCGGCACTTTCCTCGCCGGTTTCCTCGCCGTGGCCTACGTGTTCCTGCGGCAGATGCTCAACCGCGGCGTCGAGCACGTGCAGGAGATCGAGCAGATCGGCCTGCCGGTGCTGTCCTCGATTCCGATGAGCGCCTACCAGCGCGATCACGAGAAGGCCGGCCGCAAGCTGCGCGCCAACGGCAACAACGGCAAGCCGCATCTGCTGGCGCTCGACGCCCCCAACGATCTGGCCATCGAAGCCATGCGCAGCCTGCGCACCGCGCTGCACTTCGCGCGGCTGGAAGCGCAGAACAACGTGCTGATGATCTGCGGCTCCAGTCCCGGCGCCGGCAAGACCTTCGTCTCCACCAATCTGGCCGCGACCATCGCCCAGGGCGGCCAGCGCGTGCTGCTCATCGACGGCGACATGCGCCGCAGCACCTTGCACAAGGTGCTCGGCCAGGATCCGCGCAACGGCTTGTCCGACCTGCTCGCCAGCCGCATCGACGTGGCCACCGCGGTCCGGCGCACGCCGATCGAGAACCTGTTCTTCATTCCGCGCGGCGAAGCGCCGCCCAATCCGTCCGAGCTGCTGATGCGGCCGGAACTGGGCCTGCTGCTGAAAACCGCCGCGCTGCAATACGATCTGGTGATCGTCGACACGCCGCCGATCCTGGCGGTGACCGACTCGGCCATCATCGGCCGCCACGCCGGCACCGCGCTGATGGTGGTGCGCTTCGGCCTGAATCCGGCCAAGGAACTCGCCCTGGCCGTGCAGCGCTTCGAGCAGAACGGCATCGAGCTCAAGGGCGCGGTGTTCAACGCGGTGGAGCGCCGCCACGACACCCACTACGCCTACGGCTACGAGTACCGCTCCGGCGCCTGACCGCGCCGACGCACAAGCAAGTTTCGTTTTCGCGAGAGGAAAGCCGATGATCATTTCCATCGCAACCATCGCCGTCGAACGGAATCGACCGCTCCGCGCACGACGCGCGCGTTCTCGCGCGGGCGTCCGCGCGTCCGTATACGCACACGCGAAATCACGCAAATTAGCGGGAATTTTGCCTTCCGCGTCGAATGCGCAATGCGATGTCAACCGTTCGAGTCGACATCGGAAAATTTCCGATTCGTTGCAATCGCGCAACCACTCACGTTTCCTGAATCCCATCCGCAAACGACTTACGAGCGCACAGTATTTCGCAATCCAGGAGTGGCACGATGCCGTCCGCCGAGAGTGCGCAAGCGAAGCGAAGATTCCCGGCGAGAAACACCGCAATGTTTTTTCCGCGTTCGCAACGCAAGCGCGAACGCACAGGCGACGCACCGGATGACGGCGCATCGCGACGTCCGGCGGCCATCGCGGACCGGCGCCTGAGGGCGCCACAACACACGCATTGACCGAAGGGGGCGGTCGTCGGATGGGTCTACCGAAGACTTACCTTGGAAACAACGGTCATGATGAAAGAACAATTCGTCATTGCGGGCGCGCTCAGCGTCGCCGTCACCGCGTTGTCGATGAGCGCGCTGTATCCCAGCGCCGCCAGGCTCGGCCTGGTCGATCGTCCCAACGCGCGCAAGCAACATAAGGGCGAGATCCCCGTCGTCGGCGGGATCAGCTTCTTCCTCGGTCTGCTCGCAGGCGCGCTGTACCTGCAACTGGGCGACCGCTACACCATGAGCCTGCTGGCCAGTTCGGGACTCATCGTCGCGCTCGGCGCGTTCGACGACTCGCGCGATCTGAGCGTGCGCGTGCGCCTGCTGGTGCAGTCCATCGCGGTCGGATTGATGGTCACCGGCAGCGGCGTATGGCTCGACGACCTGGGCGATCTGTTCGGCACCGGCCCGATCCATCTGGGCTGGCTCGGCGTTCCGGTCACGGTGATCGCCGTGGTCGGCACGATCAACGCCTTCAACATGCTCGACGGCATCGACGGACTCGCCGCCAGCATCGCCCTGGTGTGCATCGGCGCGATCTTCCTGTTCGACCGCAGCAACGTGCTCGACAAGGGCGCGCTGCCGAGTCTGGCCCTGCTGTTCGTCGCGCTGCTGCCGTTCTTGTTCGTCAATCTCGGCGGCATCAACGGACGCAAGGTGTTCATGGGCGACGCCGGCAGCATGCTGATCGGCTACGTCATGGCCTGGAGCCTGATCTATCTGAGCCAGCGCGGCCCGACCCGCATCGACGCCGCCGACGCGGTGTGGTGCATCGCCCTGCCGTTGCTGGAAACCTTGAACTTGATGTACCGGCGCATGCGCCGCGGCCTGTCGCCGTTCAAGCCCGACCGCCAGCACCTGCATTACCTGCTGCTCGACCGCGAGCGTTCGCCCAAGACCGCGTTGCTGACCATCGTCGGGCTGGCCTGCGCCTTCGTCGCCATCGGCTACGCGCTGCGCCATCTGCCGATCCTGCTCGGCCTGATCGCGTTCTTCGCCATGCTCGGCCTGTACTCGCTGACCCTGAGCAGCGGCGACCGCAACAAGCTGCCGGACTGGCTGCCGCGCCCGCCGCGCCAGCTCGAGTTCGCGCCGCAAGCGCCGCTCGGCAGCGGCCGCGGCGCGCGCGATTCCGCACCGGCGGCAGCGGGCAACGCGGGCGGCGCCGCCTATGCGCGCAGCGCTCACGGCGAAGCGGCCGGCGCCGGCGGGTTCGCCCCGCTGCCGCCGCTGGCCGCGGCCTCGGCTCAGCTCGGCGGCCCGGCGATCAAGACCTTGTGCGTGTTCGGCACCCGTCCCGAAGCGATCAAGATGGCGCCGCTGGCCAAGATGCTCGCGCAAGACCCGCGCTTCGACGCGCGCGTGTGCGTGACCGGCCAGCACCGGCAGATGCTCGATCAGGTGCTGCAGCTGTTCGAGATCCAGCCGGACTTCGACCTCAACATCATGAAGCCCAAGCAAGACCTCACCGACGTCACCACGGCGATCCTGACCGGGATGAAGTCGGTGCTGGCCGAGCTCAAGCCCGATGTGGTGCTGGTCCACGGCGACACCTCGACCACGATGGCCGCGACCCTGGCCGCGTACTACCAGCAGATTCCGGTCGCCCACGTCGAAGCGGGCCTGCGCACCGGCAATCTCTACTCGCCGTGGCCGGAAGAAGCCAACCGCAAGCTCACCGGCGCGCTGGCGGCGATCCACTTCGCCCCGACCGAGCTGTCGCGCGGCAACCTGCGCGAGGAAGGCATCCCCGACGATCGCATCGCGATCACCGGCAACACCGTGATCGACGCGCTCAAGGACGTGCTGCTGCGGATCGAACGCACGCCGGAGCTGCGCCGCGACATCGACGCTAAGTTCGAATTCCTTCGGGAAGATCGCAAAGTGGTTTTGGTCACCGGCCACCGCCGCGAAAGCTTCGGCGGCGGCTTCGAGCGCATCTGCGAAGCGCTGCGCGACACCGCGCTGCGCCACCCGGAGATCGACATCGTCTACCCGGTGCATCTGAATCCGCAGGTGCGCGAGCCGGTCAACCGCGTGCTGCGCGGGATCGCCAACGTGCATCTGATCGAGCCGCTGGACTACCTGCCGTTCGTGTACCTGATGAACCGCGCGTACATCATCCTCACCGACTCCGGCGGCATCCAGGAAGAAGCGCCGTCGCTGGGCAAGCCGGTGCTGGTGATGCGCGACACCACCGAACGCCCGGAAGCGGTGGCCGCCGGCACGGTCAAGCTCGTCGGCACCGACCGCGAACTGATCTGCGACGGCATCAGCCGCCTGCTGACCGACCGCGCCGCGTACGAAGCGATGAGCTTCGCCCACAACCCCTACGGCGACGGGCTGGCGTGCCAGCGCATCGTCGCCGCGCTGGCGCAGTTCCGCCGCGAAGACTCGCTGCTGGCCGCTTGATCCCCCACCCGCGTCGCCTGCGCCCGACCCGGGCGCGGCGGCGCGGGTTCATGCATCCCTGAGCAATGCCTCCCCCACGGAGGACCACTGGAGCCTTTATGAGTTTCGACACCGTCTCGGTCATCGGCCTGGGTTACATCGGCCTTCCCACCGCCGCCGCCTTCGCCGCCGTGCGCAAGCGCGTGATCGGCATCGACGTGACCGCCTCGGTCGTGGACACCATCAACCGCGGCGAGATCCACATCGTCGAACCCGACCTCGACGTAGCCGTGCGCGCGGCGGTGGCCGGCGGTTTCCTGCGCGCCAGCACCACGCCCGAGCACGCCGACGCGTATCTGATCGCGGTGCCGACGCCGTTCAAGGGCGACCATCAGCCCGATCTGGCCTACATCGAGGCCGCCGCCAAGGCGATGGCGCCGGTGCTGCAAAAGGGCGATCTGGTGGTGTTGGAATCGACCTCGCCGGTCGGCGCCACCGAGCAGCTCGCGCAGTGGCTGGCCGACGCGCGTCCCGATCTGACCTTCCCGCAACACGCCGGCGAAGCCGCCGACGTCAACGTCGCCCACTGCCCCGAGCGCGTGCTGCCGGGCCAGGTGATGCGCGAACTGGTCGAGAACGACCGCGTCATCGGCGGCATGACCCCGCGTTGCTCGCAGCGCGCCGCCGAGCTGTACCAAAGCTTCGTGCGCGGCCAGTGCATCGTCACCAACGCGCGCACCGCCGAGATGTGCAAGCTCACCGAGAACGCGTTCCGCGACGTCAACATCGCCTTCGCCAACGAGCTGTCGATCATCTGCGACAAGCTCGGCATCAACGTGTGGGAGCTGGTCGGCCTCGCCAACCGCCATCCGCGCGTCAACATCCTGCAACCGGGCCCGGGCGTGGGCGGCCACTGCATCGCCGTGGACCCGTGGTTCATCGTCGACAGCGCGCCGGACGAAGCGCGCCTGATCCGCACCGCGCGCGAGGTCAACAACGGCAAGCCGGGCTGGGTGATGGACAAGATCGACGCCGCCATCGCCGAGGCCAAGGCCGCCGGCAAGCAAGACAAGGACCTGAAGATCGCGGTGTTCGGCCTCGCGTTCAAGCCCGACATCGACGACCTGCGCGAAAGCCCGGCGCTCGGCATCGCGGTCGAACTCGCGCAACGCCACGCCGGCCCGGTGCTGGCGGTGGAGCCGCACATCGAAGTCCTGCCGGCCAAGCTCAACGCGCCCAACGTGGTGCTCTCCGACCTGTCCACCGCCAGCCGCGAGGCCGACATCGCGGTGCTGCTGGTCGATCACAAACCTTTCAAGGAACACGCCATGCCCAAGCACATCAAGATCGTCGACACCAAGGGCATCTGGACCTGAGCGCGATCGCGCCCGGTTCCAGGCCCGACCACGGAAGCCCCGCACGATGATGCGGCGTCTGATCGGCACCGCCAGCCTGTCGGCGGTCAGCGCGATGGCCTCGCGCGGCGCGCTGTTCGCCGGCGTGCTCGCGGCCGCGCATTACCTCGGCCCGGCGGCGTTCGGCCAGTTCACCCTGATCCAGACCACCGCGCTGCTGTTCACCACGTTCTGCGCGCTGAGCCTGGGGCAGATGGCGACCAAGATCGTGGCCGAGGCGGTCGCATCCGGCGAGGGACGCGTGTCGGCCGCGCTGACCGTGTCCTACGGTTCGGCGCTGCTGGCCTCGCTGGTGTTCGCCGCGTTGCTGCTGGCGTGTTCGTACCCGCTCGCGGTCAAGCTCGGCGGCTCCGGCGATCTGGCCGTGGTCTACGCCAGTTCCTCGCTGCTGGTGCTGACCGGCTTCGTCGGCGCGATCCAGAACGGCGTCGCGCTGGCGCTGCACAAGGTCAAGCAGCAGGCCGTGGCGAATCTGCTGACCGCGCCGGTGGTGTTCGCGATCATGTGGGGCGCGTCGACCCAGCGCGACATCGGCTGGGCGGTGTACGGCTCGATCGCCGCGCAGTGGCTGATCGTGATCGGTCAGGAGCGCGTGCTGCGCCGCTACCGGCGCGAGCACGGCGAACGCTTGTCGTGGTCGGCGACCACGCGCGAGGATTGGTCCGTGGTCTGGCGCCTGGGCCTGCCGTCGTCGCTGTCGGGCCTGCTGACCATGCCGGCGATCTGGCTGTCGATGGCGATGCTCGCGCACAGCGCGCACGGCGACGAGGAACTGGGCCATTTCGCGCTCGGCAATCAGGCGCGCTCGATCCTGCTGTTCGGCATGGGCGTGGTCGCCAACGCGGCGCTGCCGATGCTGTCCTCGGCGATCGTGCGCGGCGCGCGCGACGAAGCGGCCTCCACCCTGCGCCAATCCATCGCGCTGCTGGTGATCGTCACCGCCTGCATCGCCGGCGTGCTGGCGATGGCCGCGCCGATCGCGGTGGCGCAGTTCGCGCCGGCCTATGCGCAAGCCATCGTGCCGCTGCAATGGCTGCTGCTGTCTGCGGTCGCGACCGCGCCGACGACGATCCTGATGCGCAAGGCCACCGCCGACGGCCGGCCCGGCGTGCTGCTGATCGGCAACGCCGCCTTCGCCGCCAGCCTGATCGGCGCGGCGGCGCTGGCGCTCAAGCTCGGCGCCGGCGCGACCGGCGTGGCCATCGCCTACGCCATCGCCTCGACCGTGCAACTCATCGTTTTCGCCACCTGCAACCGCCGCGAACTGCGTTGGTCCGCGGCGCAAAGCAATACTCGCTAGGAGCAAGCCCATGAAAGCCTTCCGCCTGCTCAAGAAAGCCGTCGTGCTGAGCCTCATCCGCCTGGGCTGGTTCATCAAGCCCGGTCTGGTCACGCGCCTGTACGCCTGGTTCCTGCGCTCCGAGGGCGCGCAGATCGAGGACCGGCCGAACTATCTGTCGGCCAAGATCTGGTTCGACGGCACCGACTATTCGCTGATCAGGCTCGGCAAGGGCTGCACGATCTCCAGCAACGTGCGCATCCTCACCCACGATTGGGCGATCCACACCGTGGCGAAGGAACTGGGGCTGAAGTTCGACAAGCCGCAAGGCCGGATCAAGCCGATCTCCATCGGCCGCCACGCCTTCATCGGCACCGGTTCGATCATCATGCCCGGCGCCGACATCGGCGCGGGCTGCATCGTCGGCGCCGGCGCGGTGGTGCGCGGCACGATTCCGCCGCTGAGCATCGTGGTCGGCAATCCGGGCCAAGTGGTCGGTTCGGTGGCCGAGTACGTCGAACGCGCGACCCGCGGCGCGGGCGTGAGCCCGGTCGAGCAAGCCGCGCTGAAGCAGGCCGCGCTCGCCCACGCGGCCGCCGCCGGCGCGCGCGCGGGCTGAGCGGACCCAGGCCGGAGCCGACGATGCGGATACCCGCGCCCAAGCTGTTGGCGGCCCCGGCGTGTCTGGGGCTGTTCCTGCTGTCGGGCTGGGCCTCGGTGTTCTTCGCCGTGGACACCGATCTGGTCCAGTACGCGGCCATCGCCGCGACCATCGTGCTCGGCGGTTTGTCGCTGTCCTACAGCGGGCTCAACCGTTTCGCCTGCCTGCTGCCGGTGATCGTGTGTCTGATCGCGTTCGCGCAGATCTCGTACCTGGACACCCACATCGGCCACCGGCCCAAGGAACTCAAGTTCTATCTGATCCTGGTGTTCTGCGCCTACTGCGCCTGCTTCGTGCTGCGCGGCGCGGCGGCCGAACAGTTCGTCAAGATCTACGTCGCGCTGTGCTTCGTGCTCAGCGTGGCCGCGCTGGCGATGAACAAGGGCGCCGACACCGGCGCGCAGCGCCTGATGCAGGGCGACGGCAATCCGATCTGGATCGCGCGCGCGGCCGGCACCACGATCATGTTCCTGGCCTGGCGCCTGCTCACCGACACCCATCGGCGCGGTCTGCGCATCGCCCTGATCCTGCCGTGCGTGGCGGCGCTGGTGCTGGCCGGCTCGCGCGGCCCGATCCTGTCGCTGCTGCTCGGCCTGGGCGTGCTGCTGGTGCTGACCAACCGCGGCGCGCTGCTGCTCTCGCGCAAGGTGTGGGCGGCCGGACTGGCCGTGGTGCTGCTCGGCGCGGCCGCGGCGGTGATGGCGCCGGACGGGATCAAGGACCGCCTGGCGAGCCTGGTGGTCAGCAACTACAGCGGCAGCGACGTGCTGCGCATGAATCTGTACGAAGTGTCGTTCGCAATGCTGCGCGACACCTTGTTCGGCAAAGGCTTCGGCGCGTTCGAGGCCAGCGGCGCGCTGCAGCCTTACCCGCACAACCTGCTGATCGAAACCCTGATCGAACCGGGCCTGATCTTCACCGTGTTCTTCTTCGCCCTGATCGTGTTCGCGATCGTGCGCCTGTACCGCAGCGCCAAGCGCAGCCAGGGCCGCGATCTGGTCGCGACCTTCCTGTGCGCGCTGTCGTTGTACTCGCTGGCCAACGCCATGTTCAGCGGCGACATCACCAGCCCCAAAGAACTCTACCTATGCGTGTTCTACGCCCTGTCCACCGCCTTCGTCCTGCGCACCGCTCCCCAAGCGCAGCGCCGCCCCGCCGCCCCGCAACCCCTCGCCCACTAACGCCCCCCATTCCCCAATCCCCTCATTCCCCTGAATCCCCTGCTCCCATGCAAGCCATCATCCTCGGCCAAGGCAATCCCTATCTGAAGAACCCGTACCTCGCCAAGCTGTCGAAGGTGCTCGACAGCGCGCAGGTGCCGTACGAGTTCTGGATCTGGAGCCGCGACAAGCAAGCCCGCGATCTGCCCAAGGTGCGCGTGCTGCTGAGCTTCGGCTCCTGGGGCGGCGGTGCGGTCAACGCGCTGGGCTACGCGCTGTGGGTGCTGTGGCTGAGCGTGCGCGTGTTCTTCCAGCCGCGCGCCGGCGTGTACTTCTGTTCGCGCCTCGATGCCGCCCTGCCCTGCGCGCTGGTGTCGTGCGTGCGCCGCTGCAGCTACGTGTTCCTCGACCGCGACAAGCTGTCCAAGAGCTACGCGTGGCCGGCGCCGGTCAAGCGCTTCATCGAAACCCTGGAACGCTTCGTCGGCCGCCGCGCCGCGCTGCACGTGGTGCCGGGCGCCTCGCGCGCCGACGGCAACGACGCCGACAACGTGCGCATCGTCCGCAACACCCCGCACACCGACACCATCGCCCGCGCGCGCGCCCTGGTCGCTGCGCAGCCGCCGCGCGACGGCCGCTTGCGCGTGCTGATCAGCGGCCTGATCTCGCCCGAGCGCGGCGCCAAGATGATGCGCGAAGCCATCGAGGCCTGCGCCGGCCGCGTCGATTTCGTCGGCGCCGGCCGCCTGCTCGGCGAGGACGCGCAGCGCTTGGCCGAACTGCTCGGCGAGCGCTATCGCGGCATCGTCAGCAACGAGGACGCGCTGGCGATGCTGCTCGGCGCCGACGTGGTGCTGGCGTTCTACGACCCGGCGCTGGAGATCAACCGCCTGGCCGAGCCGAACAAATGGTTCGACTGCGCGGCGCTGGAGATCCCGTTCTTCACCAACCCCGGTCTGTTCACCTCGGCGCCGTTCGAACAGCGCCAAGCCTGTTTCCTCGCCGATTACGGCGACGGCGCGCAGCTCGCACGCGAGTTGCTGCGCATCGACGCCGACCGTTCGCTGCTCGACGCGCGCCGCAACGGCCTGCGCCAGCTGCGCTACGAAGCCTGGGACACGGCGATGGCGCGGGTGATCGCCGAATGCGCGGAGCTGCGTCCATGAACATCCGTCATCTGACCCTCGCCCTCTCGCTGCTCGCGCTGGCCGCCTTGCCGCCCGCGCAGGCCGGCGACTTCAAGCTCTACAACAACACCAAGTACACCGACGGCAACGACGGCAATCTCGACATCGCCCGCTCCAACCTGCTCGGCGAGCCGCAGTTGCCGGAACTGGCCAAGGGCGTCATGCCCGACGAAAAGCGCTTCAAGGACGCGGTGCGCGCGAGCCTCGCCAATCCCGGCCCGCTGGTGCTGGATTTCGAGCACATCAATCTCTCGCGCGATCCGGAGCTGTCGGCGACCAACCTCGGCAAGCTGCAGACCCTGGCGCGCTGGGCGCGTCAGGCCGCGCCGGGCCGCCAGCTCGGCTACTACGGCTTCCCCGGCTCCATCGACAAGAACGACCCGGTGCGCGGCAAGGAACTGGCCAAATCGGTCGACGCGTTCTTCCCCTCGCTCTACACCGTCGACGACGACCAAGACCGCTGGCGCCGGCGCATGGACAACATGATCGCCGCCTCGCGCAAGCTCGATCCGTCCAAGCCGGTGCTGCCGTTCGTGTGGCCGCAGTACCACGACAAGACCCCGCGCGACGGCGAGTTCGTCGCCTCGGACTACTGGAAATTCCAGCTCGACCAGCTGCACCGCGCCGCCGACGGCGCGGTCATCTGGAGCAAGCGCGTCAGCGGCGGCGAACGCGACTGGGTGCCGGTCACCCGCAGCTTCATCCAGTCCAGCCGCGTGCGATCCGCGCCCAGCGCCCCCGCGCAGCAACGCCCCGCGTCGCGCCCTTGAGCGCTCCCCATCCCCCGCCTCGAAGCACCGGAACCGCCATGCAACAAGTCCTGCAAAACCTGCGCGACGGCAGCACCGAAGTCGCCGACGTCCCCGCCCCCGCGCTGCGCCGCGGGCATCTGCTGATCCGCAGCCACGTCACCCTGGTGTCCGCCGGCACCGAGCGCATGCTGGTGGAGTTCGGCAAGGCCAACATGCTGCAGAAGGCGCGCCAACAGCCGGACAAGGTGCGCATGGTGCTGGAGAAGGTCCGCACCGACGGCCTCGCCACCACCCTCGACGCGGTGCGCAGCAAGCTCGATCAACCGCTCGCGCTGGGCTACTGCAACGTCGGCACCGTCATCGGCGTCGGCCCCGGCGTCACCGGCTTCGAGATCGGCGACCGCGTCGCCAGCAACGGCAAGCACGCCGAAGTGGTCGCGGTGCCGGTCAATCTGTGCGCCAAGATTCCCGACGAAGTCGGCGACGAAGACGCCGCGTTCACCGTGCTCGCCGCCATCGGCCTGCAAGGGATCCGCCTGGTCCAGCCCACGCTCGGCGAAACCGTCGTGGTCACCGGCCTGGGCTTGATCGGCCTGATCACCGTGCAGTTGCTGCGCGCGCACGGCTGCCGCGTGCTCGGCATCGACTTCGATCCGGCCAAGCTGGCGCTGGCGCGCAGCTACGGCGCGGAAACCGTCGATCTGTCCAAGGGCGAGGACCCGGTCGCCGCCGCGCACGGCTTCTCGCGCGGACGCGGCGTCGACGCGGTCATCATCACCGCCTCGAGCAAGAGCAACGAACCGGTCTCGCAGGCCGCGCACATGTGCCGCAAGCGCGGCCGCATCGTCCTGGTCGGCGTCACCGGCCTGGAACTGTCGCGCGCGGATTTCTACGAGAAGGAACTGTCGTTCCAGGTTTCGTGCTCGTACGGCCCGGGCCGCTACGACCCGTCCTACGAGGAACGCGGCAACGATTACCCGGTCGGCTTCGTGCGCTGGACCGAGCAGCGCAACTTCGAGGCGGTGCTGGACATGATGGCCGCCGGCGCGGTGCAGGTGCAGCCGCTGGTCTCGCACCGCTACCCCATCGCCCAGGCCGAAGCCGCCTACGGCGTGCTCGGCGGCGGCGAGCCCTCGCTCGGCATCGTGCTCGACTACGGGCGCGGCGAGGAAATGGCCGATCATCTGATCCGCCGCCACATCCCGCTGCCGGTCGCGGCCGCGGTGCGCGAGAACAGCGAGGCGACCGACCGCAACGCGGTGGCCTTCATCGGCGCCGGCAACTACGCCGGCCGCGTGCTGATCCCGGCCTTCGCCAAGGCCGGCGCGCGCCTGCACACCGTGGTGACCAACAACGGCGTCGGCAGCGTCCATTTCGGCAAGAAATACGGCTTCACCCACGCCAGCACCGACACCAGCGCGGTGTTGCGCGATCCAGCGGTGGGTTCGGTGGTGATCGCCACCCAGCACGCCAGCCACGCCGAGCTGACCTTCAAGGCGCTGCGCCGCGGCAAGCACGTGTTCGTGGAAAAGCCGCTGTGCCTGACGATGGAAGAGCTGCAGACCATCGAGAAGGCGCACGGCGAACAATCCGTGTACGGCCCGCCGCCGGTGCTGATGGTCGGCTTCAACCGCCGCTTCGCGCCGCAGGTGCAGAAGATCCATCAACTGCTGGCCGGCGTGCGCGAGCCCAAGAGCTTCGTCATGACCGTCAACGCCGGCGCGATTCCGGCCGATCATTGGACCCAGGACCCGCAAGCCGGCGGCGGCCGCCTGATCGGCGAGGCCTGCCACTTCGTCGATCTGCTGCGCTTCCTCGCCGGCGCGCCGATCGTCGGCCATCAGCTCACCGCGGTCGGCAACGTGCCGGGCGTCGGCATCCGCAGCGACCGGGTCAGTTTCAATCTGAGCTTCGCCGACGGCTCGTTCGGCACCGTGCATTACCTCGCCAACGGCCACAAGAGCTTCCCCAAGGAGCGCCTGGAAGTGTTCGCCGCCGGCCGCGTGCTGGCGCTGGACAACTTCCGCAAGCTGCGCGGCTACGGCTGGCCGGGTTTCAACAAGATGAACTTGTGGAGCCAGGACAAGGGCCAGGCCGCGTGCGCGCAAGCCTTCATGCGCGCCGCGCGCGGCGAGGCCGCGGCGCCGATTCCGGCCGAGGAAATCTTCGAGGTCGCGCGCGTCACCATCGAACTGGACGCGTCGGTATGACGATGTCCCGCCGCCCGGAGCCGGTTGCATGAGTCTGGCCACGCGCCTGCCGCGGCTGTGGCATACCGTGCGCCATCTGCGCCCGGTGCAGATCTACGGCCGCGCCTGGCATCGCCTGCACCGGCCGCGGGTGGCGCACGCGCCGGCGCCGCAAATGGCTGCGTTCGAGCGCGGCTGGATCGCCTGCGAGCGCGCCGCTTCGATGCTGGGGCCGACGCGCTTCCGTTTCCTCAACGACGAGCACGAAGTCGGCGCCAACGATTGGAACAGCGTGCGGCTGCCGAAGCTGTGGCTGTACAACCTGCACTACTTCGACGATCTCAACGCGCAGGGCGCGGCCTCGCGCGAGCATTGGCACCGCGACTTGATCGCGCGCTGGATCGCCGACAATCCGCCGCCGGCCGGCAACGGTTGGGAGCCGTATTGCCTGTCGCTGCGCATCGTCAACTGGATCAAATGGCGCTGCGGCGGCCAGTTGTTCGGCGACGCCGCGCGCGCGCGGACCGCGCTCGACAGCCTCGCCACCCAGGTGCGGTTCCTGCGCGGCCGGCTGGAACGGCATCTGCTCGGCAACCATCTGTGGGCCAACTACAAGGCGCTGCTGTTCGCCGGCGCGTTCTTCGAGGGCTCCGAAGCGGTGCGTTGGCGCGAGTTGGGCCTGTTCGGCCTGCGCACCGAGATCGACGAGCAGATCCTCGCCGACGGCGGCCATTTCGAACGCAGCCCGATGTACCACGCGATCCTGCTCGAAGACTTGCTGGATCTGGCGCAGCTGGCCCTGGTCTATCCCGGCGCGTTCCCCGAACGCGACGTGCAGAACTGGCGCGACAAGGCGCGTTCGATGCTGGCGTGGCTGGCGGTGATGACCCATCCCGACGGCGAGATCGCCTTCTTCAACGACGCCGCGCACGGCATCGCGCCGACCCTCGCGCAGTTGCAGGACTATGCCCGCGCGCTCGGCATCGAGCCGCCGCCGGCCTCGCGCGAGCCACTGCAGTTGCTGCCGCAATCGGGTTACGCGCGGCTGCAGAACGGCGACGCGGTGCTGATTTGCGACGTCGGCGAAATCGGCCCGGACTACCTGCCCGGCCACGCCCACGCCGACACCCTGAGCTTCGAGCTGTCGCTGCGCGGCCGGCGCGTGCTGGTCAACGCCGGCATCTCGCGTTACGACATCGATCCCGAGCGGCTGTGGCAGCGCGGCACCGCCGCGCACAACACGGTCGAGATCGACGGCGAGGACTCCTCCGAGGTGTGGAGCAGCTTCCGCGTGGCCCGGCGCGCGCGCCCGCGCGCGGTCGCGCAGGGTCGCGAAGGCGAATCGCTGTGGCTCAGCGCCGCGCACAACGGTTATCGCCGGCTCAAGGGCCGGCCGCTGCACCGCCGGCGCTGGGTGCTGACGCCGCGCGGGCTGCGCATCGAGGACCGGATCGAAGGCCGCTTCGGCGAAGCGGTGGCGCGGCTGCGCGTGCATCCGGACTTCGGCGCCGAAGGCCACGAGGTTCGCAGCGACGACGGCCAAGTGAGCCTGCGCTGGCGCAGCGAAGCCGCCGGCGACGCGCTGGTGCCCAGCCGCTTTCATCCCGGCTTCGGCCTGAGCCGTGCTTGCACCGTGATCGAAACCGCGCTCGACCCGCGCGTGGGCACCGCCACGCTGGTGCTGGACTGGGGACATTGAGGCCATGCGCATTCTGTTTCTGACCGACAATTTCCCGCCCGAAGGCAACGCGCCCGCCACCCGCACCTACGAGCACGCGGTGCGCTGGGTGCGCGCCGGCCACGAGGTCACGGTGATCACCTGCGCGCCGAACTTCCCGGAAGGCAAGTTGTTCCCCGGCTATCGCAACGCGTGGCGCAGCGTGGAAACCCTGGACGGCATCCGCGTGGTGCGGGTCAAGACCTACATCACCGCGAACGAAGGCTTTCTCAAGCGCACCCTCGATTACTTGAGCTTCATGGCCGCGGGCACCTTCGCCGGGCTGTTCGAGCGCCGCCACGACGTGGTGGTGGCGACCTCGCCGCAGTTCTTCTGCGCGCTCGGCGGTTGGGCGCTGGCGCGGCTGAAGCGGCGGCCGTTCGTGTTCGAGCTGCGCGACTTGTGGCCCGCTTCGATCACCGCGGTCGGCGCGATGAAGCGCAGCGCGGCGATCCGGGTGTTGGAAAAGCTCGAAATGTTCCTGTACCGCAGCGCCGACGCGATCGTGCCGGTGACCCAGTCGTTCCGCGAGGAGCTCATCCATCGCGGCGTGGACGCCGACAAGATCCATGTCGTGCTCAACGGCGTGGACTTGCAGCGGTACCGGCCGGCGGCACGCGACGAGGCGATGGCCAAGCAGTACGACTTGGACGGCCGTTTCGTGGTCGGCTATCTCGGCACCCACGGCATGGCGCATGGCCTGGAAAAGGTGATCGAGGCGGCCGAACTGTTGCGCGAGGACCCGCGCATCGTGTTCTTCTTCGCCGGCAGCGGCGCCGAACGCGCGCGGGTCGAGCAGATGGCGGCCGAGCGCGCGCTGCCGAACGTGCGCATGATTCCGCGCCAGCCTAAGGAGATGATGCCCAAGCTGTGGAGCCTGTGCGATCTCTCGCTGATCCCGCTGCGCGACACCTCGGTGTTCGCCTCGGTGATTCCGTCCAAGCTGTTCGAAGGCATGGGCATGGGCATTCCGGCGCTGATGTCGCTGCCGCGCGGCGAAGCGGTGCGCATCGTCGAAAGCACCGGCTGCGGTGTGTGCGTTGCGCCGGAGAACGCGCAGGCGATGGCGGCGGAAATCGCCGCGCTCGCCGGCGATCCCGAACGCATGCGCCGCTTGCGCGAGGCCAGCCTCGCCGCCGCGCCGGCGTACTCGCGCGACCGGCAGGCGCGGCTGATGACCGACGCCTTGGCGCGCTTGGTCGACGACGACGGCGCGCACGGCTTGCTGCGTTCTTCGGAGTGACGCGCCCATGTCCGCCGCCCTCGCCGCTTCCTGGCTGACCCAACCGCTCAACGCCAGCGCCGTCGCGCTGGGCTTGGCCGCGCTGATCTGGCTGCTGCACTGGCGCCGCTGCGCGTTCGCGCTCGGCGCGCTGGCGCTGGCGTGGTCGCTGCTGTGGTCGATGCCGGCCGCCGCAGATGCGCTGCGCGATTCGCTGCAACGCGGCTATCTCGGCCAAAGCGCCGAAGGCCTGCCGCAGGCCGACGTGATCGTCGTGCTCGGCGGCGGCATCGGCCGCGTGAGCGGATTCGACGGCGGCGACGCGAACGCGCCGGAGCTGGCGGGCAACCGCGTCGCCGCGGCCGCGCGCGCGTGGCATGCGGGACGCGCGCCCATGATCCTGCTCAGCGGCGGGCCCAGCGCGAGCACGCGCGGGGTCAGCGAGGCGAAGATCATGGCCGAAAGCTTGCTCAAGCTCGGCGTGCCGCGCGAGGCGCTGGTGCTGGAAGACCTCAGCGGCGACACCCGCGGCAATGCCGACCGCTGCGCGCGCATCGCGCTCGATCATGGTTGGAAGCGCGCGATCCTGGTGACCTCGGCGCTGCACATGCCGCGCGCCTTGCAATGGTTCGAGCGCGCCGGACTGCCGGCGCTGCCGCTCGCGCCGGACGTGCCGGCGGCCTCCCCGGCGGGCGAGCCGTGGTCGCCTTCGCAGCGCGCGTTGGACGACAGCGCGCAGGCGTTGCGCGAGTACGCGGGGTTGTTGGCTGCGACGTTCGGCTGAAACCTCCGCCTGCTCAACACCCGCCATCGCCGGCGCGGAAGCAACAACAAAATGGGTTCCGGCTTTCGCCGGAATGACGGCGGGAAAGAGGATCGGCTACTCGTCGCCGCGGACCTCCCACCCCGTCATTCCGGCGAAAGCCGGAACCCATTTCGACGTTGCCTTCAACTAAAGCGCCAATGATGCAGGGAAAGAAGATCGGCTACTCATCGCCGACAACCTCCCACCCCGTCATTCCGGCGAAAGCCGGAACCCATTTTGACTTTGCCTTCAACCAAAGCGCCGCGAGCCATCGGCCCGCGGCGCCCAGCCGCTTACTCGACCGTCACCGCCTTGGCCAAATTGCGCGGCTTATCCACATCCGTCCCGCGCGCCAACGCCGCGTGGTACGCCAGCAACTGCACCGGAATCGCATGCACCACCGGCGACAGCACGCCGACATGGCGCGGGGTGCGGATCACGTGGACCTGATCGGATTCGCCGAAGTGGCTGTCCAGGTCGGCGAACACGAACATCTCGCCGCCGCGCGCGCGCACTTCCTGGATGTTCGACTTCACCTTCTCCAGCAGCTTGTCGTTCGGCGCGATCACCACCACCGGCATCGCCGCATCCACCAGCGCCAGCGGGCCGTGCTTGAGCTCGCCCGCCGGGTACGCCTCGGCGTGGATGTAGGAGATTTCCTTGAGCTTGAGCGCGCCTTCCAGCGCGATCGGGTAATGCACGCCGCGGCCCAGGAACAGCGCGTGGTGCTTGGGCGCGAAACGCTCGGCCCAGCCGGCCACTTGCGGCTCCAGGTTCAGCGCGTGCTGCACGCTGCCCGGCAGGTGGCGCAGCGCGTCGAGGTATTCGGCTTCCTGTTCGTCGCTGAGCGCGCCGCGCAGCTTGGCCAGGGTCGCGGTCAGGGTGAACAGCGCCACCAACTGGGTGGTGAACGCCTTGGTCGAGGCCACGCCGATCTCGGCGCCGGCGCGGGTGTAGTACACCAGCTGGCTCGCGCGCGGGATCGCGCTCTCGGGCACGTTGCAGATCGACAAGGTCTTCTGGTGGCCCAGCGACTTGGCGTACTTCAGCGCTTCCATCGTGTCCAGGGTTTCGCCGGACTGCGAAATCGTCACGATCAGCTGCTTCGGATTCGCCACCGCCGCGCGGTAGCGGTATTCGCTGGCGATCTCGACCTGGCACGGCAGGCCGGCGATGGCTTCGATCCAGTAGCGCGCGGTCAAACCGGCGTAATAGCTGGTGCCGCAGGCCAGGATCTGCACGCCTTCGACCTCGGCGAACACCTCTTCGGCCTTGGCGCCGAACAGCGACGCGCTGAAGCCGTTGTTGTCCATCACCGCCTCGATGGTGTCGGCGATGGCGCGCGGCTGCTCGTGGATTTCCTTCTGCATGAAGTGGCGGTACGGGCCCAGTTCCAGCGAGGCCAGCGACACGTCCGACAGATGCACCTCGCGCTCGATCTCGACGCCCTGCGCGTCGAACACCCGCACCGCGGCGCGGGTGATTTCGGCGGTGTCGCCTTCTTCCAGGAAGATCACCCGGCGCGTGGCCTGCACGATCGCCGACACGTCGCTGGCGACGAAGTTCTCGCCCTCGCCCAGGCCGACCAGCAGCGGGCAGCCCATGCGCGCGGCGATCAAGCGGCCGGGCTCCTTCAGGCTGACCACGGCGATCGCGTAAGCGCCGACCAGTTCGCGCACCGCCGATTGCACCGCCACCCGCAGGTCGTGGCCTTGCTTGAGGTACGAATGGATCAGGTGCGCGATCACTTCGGTGTCGGTCTGCGACTCGAAGCTGTAGCCGGCCGCGCGCAACCGCTCGCGCTGCTCGTCGTGGTTCTCGATGATGCCGTTATGCACCACCGCCAGTTCGCCGAAGCTGATGTGCGGGTGGGCATTGGCCTCGGTCACGCCGCCGTGCGTCGCCCAGCGCGTGTGGCCGATGCCGATCTGCGCGCTGAAGGCTTCCGCCTGCGCCGCCGCCTCCATCTCCGCCACGCGCCCGGTGCGGCGCACCCGGCGCAACGTCGAGCCGTCGAACACGGCGATGCCCGCCGAGTCGTAACCGCGGTATTCCAGACGCTTCAAGCCGTCGATCAGGACCGGCACCACATCGCGATCGGCGATCGCTCCTACGATTCCGCACATGCTGAAAAACTCCGGGGGAAGAGTGTCCGCCAGTCTATCCGGGCGCGCACGCGGCCGTCGCGACTTGCGTCGCGACGGCGCTACGCGCGTCAAGAATCGTTAGCCCACGGTTCAAAAATCCCCGCATTCACGCGCCGGGCGTGACCGGGCGGTTACAGGCGGCTAACTTGCGTTACAGCGCTTCGCGATGCACGACGATCAGCTGCACGGCTTCGCCGCCGCGATAATCGTCCGGCTCCAGGCGATAGGCGATGCGCACCCACGGCGGCGGCTTGTTGCCGTCCCAGCCGCCGAACTCGATGGCGTTGAGGCGCAGGCCGGCGCAGCCCAGTTCCAGCTTGAGGTGGCGCTCGCCGATCACCCGCCACGACAGCACCTCGAACTCGCCGTCGAACTGCGGCTCGGCGAAGCCCTGCCCCCACGGCCCGCCGTCGCGCAGCGATTCGGCGTGGCGGCGGTCGAACTCGGCCGGCGCCAGCGCGCCGTCGCTGAGCACGTCGGCCTGCAGCAGTTCCGGGGTCAGCGCGGCGCGCGCGACCGCGTCGAACGCGTCGCGGAACGGCTCGAACGCGTCGCGGTGCAGCGACAGGCCGGCGGCCATGGCGTGGCCGCCGAAGCGTTCGATCAACTCGGGATGGCGCGCGGCGACGTCGGCCAGCGCGTCGCGGATATGGAAACCGGGAATCGAGCGGGCCGATCCGCGCAACTGATCGCTGCCGGGCTCGGCCGGCGCGAACGCGATCACCGGGCGGTGCAGCCGCTCTTTCATTTTCGACGCGACCAAGCCGACCACGCCGGGATGCCAGTCGGGGTCGAACAGGCACGGCGCCAGCGGCGCGGCGGCCGGATCGAAGGCCACGCGCGCGAACGCGCGCTCGGCTTCGTCGGTCATCTGCTGCTGCACCGCGCGGCGTTCGGCGTTGATCTCGTTGAGCGTGGCGGCGATCTCGCGCGCCTGCCGCGAGTCTTCGGTGAGCAGGCACTCGATGCCCAGCGCCATGTCTTCCAGGCGCCCGGCGGCGTTGAGCCGCGGCGCGAGCGCGTAGCCGATGTCGGCGGCGGTGAGGCGGCGATGATCGCGCTGCGAAACTTCGATCAGCGCGCGCAAACCGGCGCCGCTCTGTCCCGCCCGCAAACGGCGCAGGCCGGCGGCGACCAGGGCGCGATTGTTGGCGTCGAGCGGAACCAAGTCGGCGACGGTGCCGACGGCGACGAGATCGAGCAACTGGCTCAAATCCGGGCCGTTTCCGGCGCCGAACGCGCCGGCCTCGCGCAAGCGCCGGCGCAGCGCCAGCAGCACGTAGAACATCACGCCGACGCCGGCGAGCATCTTGCTCGGGAAGGCGTCGCCCGGTTGATTCGGATCGACGATGGCGTCGGCTGGCGGCAACGCGTCGCCGGGCAGATGGTGATCGGTCACCAGCACTTGCCAGCCGCGCTCGCGCGCCGCCGCGATGCCGGCGTGGCAGGCGATGCCGTGATCGACCGTGACCAGCAGATCGGGTTGCAGCAGCGCCAGTTCTTCGACCAGCGCCGGCGACAACCCGTAGCCGTGCACGATGCGGTTGGGCACCGCATGCGACACCCGCTTCGCGCCGAGCATGCGCAGGCCGCGCACGCCGACCGCGCAAGCGGTGGCGCCGTCGCAGTCGAAATCGCCGACCACCAGGATGTGGCGATCCGCGGCGATGGCGTCGGCCAACAATTCGGTGGCCTTGTCCAGGCCGAGCATGCCGTCGAGCGGCAACAGTTGCGCGAGCTTGGGTTGCGCCTGCTCCAGGCAGGTCGCGCCGCGCGCGGCGTAGATGCGCTGCAGCAGCGGCGGGATCGACTCGGGCCATTGCCCTTCGAACGCCGGCTCGCGCCGGCGCAGGCGCGCGGCCGGCTTCAAGGCCGCGGCTCCGCGAACGCGAGGGGCGCGGTGGCGTTCAATCGAGCAGCGAACGCACGGGCTTGCGCCAGAACCGCCAGCGCTGCGAGCGCGCCAGCTCGAAACGCTCGCCGTCGGCGCATAGCGCGGCCACGCGCGCGAGCGCGCCGCGGTCGAGCGCTTGCGCGAGCGGTTGCAGCCAATCGCGCTGGATCAGCGCCAGATCGCGTTGCGCGCGCAGGTCGAACAAGCGCGCGCCCTCGCCCGCCGGCTCGTTCCAGTTCGCCGGCAAGGCGCCGGTGGCGATGCCGGCCTGTGCGCCGAACGCGGTCAGCGCTTCGTCGTCGCTGTAGACGCCGGCGTAATCGCAATGCACGCGGTCGGGCAGCAGGCCCGCACCCCAGAACCACAGCGAATTGATCGGCGCCAAGCCGGCGGCGGCGCGCGCGGCGCTGTGCGGATGGTTGTGCAGCACCACTTGCGCCTCGCTCAGCAGCGCGCGCCAGCGGCGGCCTTCGGCGCCTTCGCCGATGGGCAAGTGCTGGAACAGGTCTTCGCCGAGCGCTTGCTCGGGCGAAACGAAGCGCGGCAATTTGGTTTCGCGCGGCAACGCCACGTACCAGCGGTCCGGCGCGGGCGCGTCGATCGGAAAACCGGCATCGCCGAACAAGGGCTTGAGCGCGGGCAGCAGCGCCGCGCTGTCGCGTTCGCTCAACGACAGCGCGCGGCCGTAGGCGAGCAAGCGCGCGCCGTTGATGTCGGGCCGCACGTACACCGGATCGGCGCGCAGCCACGCGCCGTGCGCCGCGTCGCCGACATCGCGTTGGCGGGTCGCGGCGGCCACCGGCCAGCCGCGCGGCAGGATGTCGAACGCGCGCGCGGCGAAGTCGGCCGCCTCGACCGTGCGGTCGGCGCGGCCGAAGCGCTTGCCGAGTGCTTCGCCCAGGCGTTGGCCGCCGAAGCGTTCGCGCGCGGGCAGCAACAGGTCGACGCGGTTCATGGCGGCGAGCGCGGCTCAGCCGTCGTAGCTGACGCCGACGATTTCGTACTCGCGGGTGCCGCCCGGCGCTTCGATGACGACGGTGTCGCCCTCGTTCTTGCCGATCAGCGCGCGCGCGACCGGCGAGGAGATCGCGATCAGGCCTTGCTTGATGTCCGCTTCCAGGTCGCCGACGATCTGGTAGCTCTTCTCTTCGTCGGTCTCGGTGTCGGCCAGTTCGACCGTGGCGCCGAACACCACCTTGGAGCCGGCGTTGAGCGTGCTGGTGTCGATGATCTGCGCGTGCGAGAGCTCGGCTTCGAGCTGCTTGATGCGGCCTTCGATGAAGCCCTGCTGTTCGCGCGCGGCGTGGTACTCCGCGTTTTCCTTCAGATCGCCATGGGCGCGCGCTTCGGCGATCGCGTTGATCACGGCCGGGCGCTTGACCGACTTGAGTTCGTCCAGTTCGGCGCGCAGGCGCAGCGCGCCTTTGGCGGTAATGGGTGCTCTCATTCCTTGGTTCCTCTGCGGTGCGACGCCGGGCGGATCCGCTGGCCCGGCGCGAATGTTTCGAAGATGTGTCCAGGGGGCATTGTGCCGGGGAAGCCCGGCGGAAGACACCCCTTGAAAAGCCGCGGGAGGGCCTTCAGGCCCGAGGCGCTCGTCCCGGATCGACGACCCGGACCGAACGCATCGGGGCCGAAGCCCCTCCCTCGAAGACGCGCGGCGCGGCCGCGCCGGCGTCGATCAGCCGGCGCCGATCTGCGCGTGCAGTTCCTGCAGCGACCACACCGGCCCCTGGCCGCGGTAGTCGAGCGAGTTCACCAGCGCGCGCGCGCCCGACACCGTGGTCGAGTAGGTCACGCGCTGCTGCAGCGCTTCGCGGCGGATCGAGAACGAATCCGAGATCGCCTGACGGCCTTCGGTGGTGTTGATGATGTAGACGATTTCGCCGTTCTTGATCAGATCGACGATGTGCGGGCGACCCTCGGTGACCTTGTTGACCACTTCGCAGTCCACGCCGTGCTCGGCGAAGAAGGCCTGGGTGCCGCGGGTCGCGACCAGGGTGTAGCCGCGGCGCAGCAGTTCCTGCGCGACCGGCAGCACGCGCAGCTTGTCCGGATCGCGCACCGACACGAACACCTTGCCCACCGGCGGCGCCTTGATGCCGCCGGCTTCCTGCGCGCGCGCCATCGCCGCGCCGAAGTTCTGGCCCACGCCCATCACCTCGCCGGTGGAGCGCATTTCCGGCCCGAGGATCGGATCGACGCCCTGGAACTTGGCGAACGGGAAGATCGCTTCCTTGACCGAGTAGTAGTCCGGCACGATCTCGTCGACCGCGTCCTGCGAGGTCAGGGTCTGCCCGACCATGCAGCGCGCGGCGATCTTGGCCAGCGCCATGCCGGTGGCCTTGGACACGAACGGCACGGTGCGCGAGGCGCGCGGATTCACTTCGATCAGGTAGATGGTTTCGTTGCCTTCGGCGTCGGTCTGGATCGCGAACTGGGTGTTCATCAGGCCCACGACCTTGAGCGCCTTGGCCAGCGCGACGACCTGCGCGCGCAGCTTTTCCTGCGTCGCCGGCGACAGCGAGTACGGCGGCAGCGAGCACGACGAGTCGCCCGAGTGCACGCCGGCCTCTTCGATGTGCTCCATCACGCCGCCGATCAGCACCCGGCCTTCGCGGTCGGCGATGACGTCGACGTCGACTTCCACCGCGTTGTCGAGGAAGCGGTCGAGCAGCACCGGCGAATCGTTCGACACCTTGACCGCGTCGCGGATGTAGCGGGTCAGGTCGGCGTCGGAGTAGACGATTTCCATCGCCCGGCCGCCGAGCACGTAGCTCGGGCGCACCACCAGCGGATAGCCGATCTGGCCGGCCAAGGCCAGCGCTTCGTCGGGGTTGCGCGCGGTGCGGTTGAGCGGCTGGGCCAAGCCCAGGTCCTGCACCAGCTTCTGGAAGCGCTCGCGGTCTTCGGCCAGATCGATGCTGTCCGGGGTGGTGCCTACGATCGGCACGCCGTTGGCTTCCAGCGCGCGCGCCAGCTTCAGCGGGGTCTGGCCGCCGTACTGCACGATCACACCCTTGGGCTTTTCGAGGTCGGCGATTTCCAGCACGTCTTCCAGCGTCAGCGGCTCGAAGTACAGGCGGTCGGAGGTGTCGTAGTCGGTCGACACGGTCTCCGGGTTGCAGTTGACCATGATGGTTTCGTAGCCGTCCTCGCGCAGGGCGAGCGCGGCGTGCACGCAGCAGTAGTCGAACTCGATGCCCTGGCCGATGCGGTTGGGGCCGCCGCCGAGCACGACGATCTTGTCGCGGTTGGTCGGCGCGGCTTCGCACTCGTCCTCGTAGGTCGAGTACATGTAGGCGGTGGTGGTGGCGAACTCGGCGGCGCAGGAATCCACGCGCTTGTACACCGGGCGCACGCCGAAGGCGCGGCGCAGGGTGCGCACGGCGGTTTCGTCGGTGCCGGTGAGCTGGGCCAGACGCGCGTCGGAGAAGCCCATGCGCTTGAGCGCGCGCATGCGGTCCTTGTCGAGCGCGCCCAGGCCGGCTTCGGCGACCTCGCGCTCGGCCGCGATCAGCTCTTCGATCTGATCGAGGAACCACGGGTCGACGAACGACAGCGCGTGCACGTCCTCGACGCTGAGGCCGGCGCGGAACGCGTCGCCGATGTAGAACATGCGCTCCGGGCCCGGCTCCTTGAGCTCGCGCTTGAGCACGGCCAGATCGCCGTCGCTGCTCAGATCCAGGCCGGTCGGGTCGAGGCCGACCTTGCCGGTCTCCAGCCCGCGCAGCGCCTTGTGCAGCGATTCCTGGAAGGTGCGGCCCATCGCCATCACCTCGCCGACCGACTTCATCTGCGTGGTCAGGCGCGCGTCGGCCTGCGGGAACTTCTCGAAGGCGAAGCGCGGAATCTTGGTGACCACGTAATCGATGGTCGGCTCGAACGAGGCCGGGGTGGCGCCGCCGGTGATCTCGTTGCGCAGTTCGTCGAGGGTGTAGCCGACCGCGAGCTTGGCCGCGATCTTGGCGATCGGGAAACCGGTCGCCTTCGACGCCAGCGCCGAGGAGCGCGACACGCGCGGGTTCATTTCGATCACCACCACGCGGCCGTTCTGCGCGTTGATGCCGAACTGCACGTTGGAGCCGCCGGTGTCGACGCCGATCTTGCGCAGCACCGCGATCGAGGCATCGCGCAGGCGCTGGTATTCCTTGTCGGTCAGGGTCTGCGCCGGGGCGACGGTGATCGAGTCGCCGGTGTGCACGCCCATCGCGTCGAAGTTCTCGATCGAGCAGACGATGATGCAGTTGTCCGTGGTATCGCGGACCACTTCCATCTCGAATTCCTTCCAGCCCAGCACCGATTCCTCGACCAGCACTTCGGTGGTCGGCGACAGTTCCAGGCCGCGGGTGACGATGTCGATCAGCTCTTCGCGGTTGTAGGCGATGCCGCCGCCGCTGCCGCCGAGGGTGAAGCTGGGGCGGATGATGGTCGGGTAACCGACCGTGGCCTGGATCTCGATCGCCTCTTCCAGCGTGCGCGCGACCGCGGCGCGCGGGCATTCCAGGCCGATCTCGCTCATCGCCACGCGGAACAGCTCGCGGTCTTCGGCCATGCGGATGGCCTCGCGCTTGGCCCCGATCAGTTCGACGCCGTACTTCTCCAGCACGCCGTTGTCGGCCAGGTCCAGCGCGCAGTTCAGCGCGGTCTGGCCGCCCATCGTCGGCAGCAGCGCGTCGGGCTTTTCCTTGGCGATGATCTTCTCGACCGTCTGCCAGTTGATCGGCTCGATGTACACGGCGTCGGCCATGTTCGGGTCGGTCATGATCGTGGCGGGGTTGGAGTTGACCAGGACCACGCGGTAGCCCTCGTCGCGCAACGCCTTGCAGGCCTGCGCGCCGGAGTAGTCGAACTCGCAGGCCTGGCCGATCACGATCGGACCGGCGCCGATGATCAGGACGGTTTTGATGTCGGTACGCTTGGGCATGAGGTCCTCAGTAAAGTCGGTCCTGCCACGTCTCGGGGGCGCGCCAGGTGATTTGCTCGGGCGATCGTGCGTCGATCGCGCCGTGATCGACCGCGGCGCGAACCTCGCGCTGCATCGCGGTCCAGGTCGAAGCGGCGGCGCCGATGCGCGCGCCGATCGCGTTGTTGTGGGCGTCCATGGCCCGGCTCGGGTTGCCTTCGCCGCCCCGTTCCATCGTCGCGGTCACCCACTCCACGCACACCGGCGAGGAGGTGTAGGCGACCACGGCGCTGGCCAGGCTGTGGCGGTAGGCATCGGCCGGGCCGTTGCGTCCGCCGGGCAGATTCGCCGCGAACCACTGCGAGTACACCGCGATCATCACGAACGCGGGATACGCGCCGAGCAACGCCAGCGCCGCCAGCAAGCGCAGACGCCAGCGGCGTCGGCGCGGCGGCGAGGCCGGCGTCGCGATCATCAGGCCTTGGCCTGCTCGAGCAGGCTGACGAAGCGGTCGAACAGCGGCGACACGTCGTGCGGGCCCGGGCTGGCTTCCGGGTGGCCCTGGAAGCTGAAGGCCGGCGCGTCGGTGAGCGCGATGCCCTGGTTGCTGCCGTCGAACAGCGAGCGGTGGGTCACGCGCACGTTGCCCGGCAGCGTGGCCTCGTCGACCGCGAAGCCGTGGTTCTGCGAGGTGATCATCACCCGGCCGCTGTCGAGGTCCTGGACCGGATGATTGGCGCCGTGGTGGCCGAACTTCATCTTCAGCGTCTTCGCGCCCGACGCCAGGCCGAGCAGCTGGTGGCCCAGGCAGATGCCGAAGGTCGGGACCTTCTTGGCGATGAATTCCTTGATCGCGGCGATCGCGTAGTCGCACGGTTCCGGATCGCCCGGGCCGTTGGACAGGAACACGCCATCGGGCTGCAGCGCCAGCACGTCCGCGGCCGAAGTCTGCGCCGGCACCACGGTGATGCGGCAGCCGCGCTCGGCGAGCATGCGCAGGATGTTGAGCTTGACGCCGAAGTCGTAGGCGACGACGTGGAAGCGCGGCTCGGCGTTGACGAAGGCGTTGCGGTCGAGGTCGAGCTGACCTTCGGTCCACTCGTAGCGCTCGCGCGTGCAGACTTCCTTGGCCAGGTCCATGCCCTTGAGGCCGGGGAACTTGCGCGCGGCTTCCAGCGCTTTTTCCACGTCGATGTCGCCGGCCATCAGCGCGCCGTTCTGCGCGCCGGTGTCGCGCAGCAGACGGGTCAGCTTGCGCGTGTCGATGTCGGCGATGGCGACCACGCCGCGGTCGGCCAGCCACTGCGGCAGCGCGATCCGGCTGCGCCAGTTGCTGGGGCGGCGCGGCACGTCGCGCACGATCAGGCCGGAGGCCCAGACCTGGCGGGCTTCGTCGTCCTGATCGGTCACGCCGGTGTTGCCGACGTGCGGATAGGTCAGCGTCACCAGTTGGCGCGCGTACGACGGGTCGGTGAGGATTTCCTGGTAGCCGGTGATGGCGGTGTTGAATACGACTTCGCCGACGCTGAGGCCGGGCGCGCCTACGGAAACGCCCTCGAACACGGTGCCGTCTTCGAGAGCGAGGATTGCGGGTTGGGTCACGGGGGTCGCCTTGGCTGCCGGAGGAACTGATCCCGATGCGGCTAACGGCAAAACGCAGTTGCAGCAAAGCGCGGACGCGGTGCTGGACCGGTCCGACGTTGGGATTCAGGCGAGCCGGAATTCTATCCGCGATGGGGGCCGGACGCCAGCCTTAATGTGGCCGGGAGATGACGATCCGGCGGGTTGGCGCGCGATTGGCTGAACGGAATCGGGGCGATGGGCTGAATGCCGCGCGTGAAGGCGCGGCTGAATCGGGCGGGCGCGGCGGCGCGGTCGCGGCTTGCGCCGCTCCTACAGGGGCTTCGGGCGGTTTCGTTCGCGACCGCGAACCTTCGCCGCCCGGCGCAACCGCCCTACCCGGCTCGCCCCGTTACAGATTCGGGAACATCAGCTCCGCCAGCCCGTACCGCCCCGGCGCCTGCTGCGCCACCCGCACCGCCGCTTCCAGCGCGCCGCGGGCGAAGATGTCGCGGTTGGTGGCGCGGTGGATCAATTCCAGGCGCTCGCCGGGCGCGGCGAACTGCACGGTGTGCTCGCCGACGATGTCGCCGGCGCGCAGGCTGGCGTAATGCGGTTCGCTGCCGCGGCCGATCGCCACCGCCGCGCCCAGGTGCAGCGCGGTGCCCGAGGGCGCGTCGAGCTTGCGGGTGTGATGGGCCTCGACCACGTCGCAGTCCCAGCCCGGCAGCGCCGCGGCGGCGCGCCGCACCAGTTCGGTCAGCACCGCGACGCCGAGGCTGTAATTGGCCGCCCAGACCACGGCGATGCGCGCGGCGGCTTCGTTGATCGCCGCGTTCTGCGCCGACGACAGGCCGGTGGTGCCCGACACCAGCGCCTTGCCGCGCGCGGCGCACAGTTCCAGCACCGGGTCGAAGCCGTGCGGCAGGCTGAAGTCGACGGCGACGTCGAACTCCGGCGCGCCGGCCAGTTCGGCGACGGCGAAATGCGGCACTTCGTCGATCACCCGCTGCGCCGGCTGCGAGCGCGAATAGGCGGCGACCACGACCGCGTCGTCGCGTTCGCGCGCCAGCCGCAGCAGCGCCTGGCCCATGCGCCCGCTGGCGCCGTGGATGAGGAGTCGGATCGGGGTCTTGGCGGTGTCGTTCATGCGCGCAGGCTACGGCCGCGATGGTCGCGATACAAGCGCAGCGTGCCCGACGCGCCGTCGTCGCCGCGTGCGCGGCGCGCGCGCGAAAGCGCGCAAAGAAAAAGGGAGCCGAAGCTCCCTCTTTCGTTCGCGATCGCGGCGTGCGGCCGGACTCAGGACGTCATCCGGTCCCAGAAGCCCTTGACCCCGTCGATGAAGGTCGAGGAACGCGGCGAATGCTTGCGCGCGCCTTCGCCGACGAAGGTGGCCTCGAACTTCTCCAGCAGGTCGCGCTGCTCGGCGGTGAGGTTGACCGGCGTTTCCACCGCCACGCGGCAGTACAGATCGCCGGGCTTGCGGCTGCGCACCGACTTGACGCCCTTGTCGCGCAGGCGGAACAGCTTGCCGCTTTGGGTTTCGGCGGGAATGCGCAGCTCGACTTCGCCGCCGAGCGTGGGCACCCGCACGATGTCGCCGAGCGCGGCCTGCGAGATGCGGATCGGCACTTCGCAGTGCAGGTCGTCGCCGTCGCGCTGGAAGATCTCGTGCTCGCGCACGCGCACTTCCACGTACAGGTCGCCCGGCGGCGAACCGGCCGGGCCGGCCTCGCCCTCGCCGGTCAGGCGGATGCGGTCGCCGTTGTCGACGCCGGCGGGGATCTTGACCTGCAAGGTCTTGGTCCGCTCCACCCGGCCCTGGCCGTGGCAGTCGCCGCAGGGGTTGGCGATGGTCTGGCCGCGCCCGTTGCAGTGCGGGCAAGCCTGCTGCATCGAGAAGATGCCGCGCTGGAAACGCACCTGGCCGCGGCCGTTGCACGTGCCGCAGGTTTCGATCTTGCCGTCGGCCGAGCCCGAGCCCTTGCAGGTTTCGCACTCGTCCAGGGTCGGGATTTCGATCTGCTTCTCGACGCCGCCGACCGCTTCTTCCAGCGACAGCTCCATCACGTAGCCGATGTCGGCGCCGCGGCGCGGACCGCGCGCTCCGCCGCCGGCACCGCCGCCGAAGATGTTGCCGAAAATGTCGCCGAAGATATCGCCCATGTCGGCGAAGCCGGGACCGCCGCCACCGCCGCCGCCCATGCCGTGCTCGAACGCGGCGTGCCCGTGCTGGTCGTAGACCCGGCGCTTGGACGCGTCGGACAAGACCTCGTAGGCCTCCTTGCACTCCTTGAACGAGGCCTCGGCGGCCGCGTCGCCGGGATTGCGGTCCGGGTGGAACTTCATCGCGCAGCGGCGATAGGCCTTCTTCAGGTCGTCGTCGCTGGCGTTGCGTTGAACGCCCAGCACTTCGTAGTAGTCGCGTTTGCTCATCGGCGGAAATCGGGAACCAAGAGTGGGAATCGTTGCATCGAAAACTGCGAATACGAGAACGGGGAACCGGGCGTCCGGCAGGCCGCGACGAGGTCGCGCCTACCCTTCCCGATTCCCCATTCCCTGTTCCCGCTCTTACTTCTTATCGTCCTTCACTTCGGTGAATTCCGCATCGACCACGTCGTCGGACTTGGCCGAAGCGCCGGCGTCGCCGGCCGGAGCGTCGCCGCCCGCGTGACCGGCGCCGGCCGCGGCCAGCACCGACTGCGCGGCTTCTTCCAGCGCGCGCGACTTGGCCTCGATCTGGCCCTTGTCGTCGCCCTTCATCGCGGTCTCGAGCTCGGCGATCGCCGACTCGGCGCGGCCGATGGCCTCGCCCGGGATCTTCTCGCCGTGCTCCTTGATCGCGCTGCGGGTGCTGTGGATCAGCGCGTCGGCGTGGTTGCGCGCCTGCACCAGCTCGTGGAACTTCTGGTCTTCCTCGCGGTTGGCTTCCGCGTCGGCGACCATCTTGGCGATCTCTTCCTCGGACAGGCCCGAACCGGCCTTGATCTCGACCTTCTGTTCCTTGTTGGTCTTCTTGTCCTTGGCGCTGACGTGCAGGATGCCGTTGGCGTCGATGTCGAAGGACACCTCGACCTGCGGCATGCCGCGCGGCGAGGGTTCGATGCCGGACAGGTCGAAGCGGGCCAGCGACTTGTTGAAGCGGGCCTGCTCGCGCTCGCCCTGCAGCACGTGCACGGTCACGGCCGACTGGTTGTCCTCGGCGGTGGAGAAGGTCTGCGAGGCCTTGGTCGGCACCGTGGTGTTCTTCTCGATGATCTTGGTGAACACGCCGCCCAGGGTTTCGATGCCCAGGCTCAGCGGGGTCACGTCGAGCAGCAGCACGTCCTTGACCTCGCCGGCCAGCACGCCGCCCTGGATCGCCGCGCCGACGGCGACAGCTTCGTCCGGGTTGACGTCCTTGCGCGGTTCCTTGCCGAAGAACTCGGCCACGGCCTGACCGACCTTGGGCATGCGGGTCTGGCCGCCGACCAGGATCACCTCGGCGATGTCGCTGGCGCGCAGGCCGGCGTCGTTGAGCGCGATGCGGCAGGGTTCGATGGTCTTCTTGATCAGGTCCTCGACCAGCGACTCCAGCTTGGCGCGGGTCAGCTTGATGTTGAGGTGCTTCGGGCCCGAGGCGTCGGCGGTGACGTACGGCAGGTTGACTTCGGTCTGCTGCGAGGAGGACAGCTCGATCTTGGCGCGCTCGGCCGCGTCCTTCAGGCGCTGCAGGGCCAGCGGATCCTTGCGCAGGTCGATGCCCTGGTCCTTGTTGAACTCGTCGACCAAGTAGTCGATGACGCGCTTGTCGAAGTCTTCGCCGCCGAGGAAGGTGTCGCCGTTGGTGGACAGCACTTCGACCTGCATTTCGCCGTCGACCGAGGCGATCTCGATGATCGACACGTCGAAGGTGCCGCCGCCGAGGTCGTACACGGCCACCTTGCGGTCGCCGCCCTTCTTGTCCATGCCGTAGGCCAGCGCGGCCGCGGTCGGCTCGTTGATGATGCGCTTGACTTCCAGGCCGGCGATCTTGCCGGCGTCCTTGGTCGCCTGGCGCTGGCTGTCGTTGAAGTAGGCCGGCACGGTGATGACCGCTTCGGTGACCGGCTCGCCCAGGTAGGCTTCGGCGGTCTTCTTCATCTTGCCCAGCACTTCGGCCGAGATCTGCTGCGGCGCCATCTTCTTGCCGTCGGCGGTCGCCACCCAGGCGTCGCCGTTGTCGTGCGGGACGATGGCGTAGGGCACCAGGCCCAGGTCCTTCTGCACTTCGGCGTCGGTCATCTTGCGGCCGATCAGGCGCTTGACCGCGTAGAAGGTGTTCTTCGGGTTGGTCACCGCCTGGCGCTTGGCCGAGGCGCCGACCAGGACTTCGCTGTCCTTGGTGAAGGCGACGATGGACGGGGTGGTGCGGTCGCCTTCCGAGTTCTCGATGACCTTGGCCTTGCCGCCTTCCATGATGGCGACGCAGGAATTGGTCGTGCCCAGGTCGATGCCGATGATCTTGCCCATAGGTGGTGCTCCCTCTCTCAATGCTGGAATGTTGGGGGCGGCGCGGAACGCTGCGGGCCGCCGATGTTCGTTATTTGGGGCTCGGTGCCGGGCAGTTCAAGCGCCCGTGCCCTGCCCCTGATCGGATCGAAAACTACGCTCAGGCCCCGTTGCGCGCGCCTCTCGCGCGGCCCCCGCCGCGGCGCGCACGGAGCCCGGCTCAGGCGTCCTGAGCCACCACCACCAGCGCCGGGCGCAGCAGGCGCTCGTTGAGCAGCCAGCCCTTCTGGTAGACCTGGACCACATGGTTCGGCGCCACGCCCGGCGCCGGCACCAGGCTCATGGCCTGATGGTGTTCGGGATTGAACGGCTGGCCGACCGGATCGACCGCGACCAGGCCGTTGTCGCCGGCGACCTTGAGCAGCTGGCGCAAGGTCAGCTCCATGCCCTGGCGCAGCGCGCTGGCGTCGCCGCCGGCCGCGGCCAGACCGGCCTCGAGGCTGTCGATCACCGGCAGCAGGTCGCCGAGCAGGCGCTCGTTGGCGAACTTGCGCGCCATTTCGATATCGCGGACCACGCGCTTGCGCTGGTTGTCGAGTTCGGCGCGCTCGCGCAGCGAGTCTTCGCGCAGCTTGTTCAGCTCGGCGCGCAAGGTCTCGACCTCGGACAGGCCGGCGCCGGCGGCGGCCGGGTCCTGCGGCTCGAGGGTCAGATCGGGGTTCGGGTCGTTTTGGTTCATGCTGGTTCCTTGCGGTCGTCCGCGACAGGGCCAGCTATGGGGCCTGGGGGACGGCATTCAAGTGTTGGGGCCGGGGGAACGGCGGTGATCTGCGCCGATCGTGCGGGATCGGCGGGGAGCGTCGGGGTTTGGGGGTGGTTTTGGGACAATGGGCGGGGGCTGGGGGCTCTCGGCTCGAGGGGGCGTTTGAGCGGGGAGCCTTCATAAGCGAGCGCTCTTGGGTCGGGCTTCGGGCGGCGGGGATCAGCCCCAGGCGCTTTCGGTACGTGCGCATTCGCGTTTGAGCGGGGACGTTCGCGAGCGAGCGCTCGCGGGGACGGGCTTCGGGGTTGGGGCGGCGGGGCTTAGTCCCCTTCGGTTGGCTCAAACGCGTCCCCTAACGCGTCCGCGGCGGCCTGCACCACCGGAATGATCCGGTCGTAGGCCATCCGGGTCGGGCCGATCACCCCGAGCACGCCCAGCACCCGGCCGCCGGCGCCGTAGGGCGCGGTCACCAGCGACACGCCTTCCAGCGGCGCCAGCCCGGTTTCCTCGCCGATGAAGATGCGCACGCCCGGCGCGCGCACGGTGCGTTCGAGCAGTTGCAGGATCTCGCGCTTACGGGCGAAGGCGTCGAACAGCTCGCGCAGGCGGTCGAGGTCGGCCAGTTCCTGCACGCCCATCAGCCGGGTTTGTCCGGCCAGGACCATGTCGTCGCCGTCGGGGGCCAGCGCCTGCTCGGCCAGTTCCATCGACTGCGCCAACAGGGCCTGCATCTCGGTCTGCGCGTTGCGCAGTTCCAGCAGCAGCGAGGCGCGGATCTCGGCCACCGGCCGGCCGGCGAAATGGGTGTTGAGGTAGTTGCCCACGCGTTCGAGCTCGCCGGCTTCGAACGGGCGGCGGGTCTGGATGATGCGGTTCTGCACCTCTTGATCGGCGAACACCAGGATCGCCAGCACCCGCTGCGCGTCCAGCGGCACGAATTCGATCCGGCGGAACGCGAACTGCTCGCGCTTGGGCACGCTGACCACGCCGACGAAGTGGGTCATCGCCGACAGCAACTCCGACGCGCTGCCCAGCAGCGCCTGGGTGCCCGAGCCGGACGGCAGTTCGCTGCGCAGCCGCGCGACCTCGCCGTCGGGCAGCGGGCGCACTTGCAGCAGCGAATCGACGAACAGGCGGTAGCCCTGCGCGGTCGGGATGCGGCCGGCGGAAGTGTGCGGCGCGCTGAGCAGACCGGCTTCTTCCAGGTCGGACAGGATGTTGCGGATCGTCGCCGGGCTGACGTCGAGCCCGGCGTGCCGGGCCAGGGTCTGCGAGCCGACCGGCTCGCCGCTGTGGATGTAGCGGCCGATCAGCGCGCGCAGCAACTGGCGGGCGCGCGGGTCGAGGGCGGGGTCGTTGGCTCGGCGGTTCATGGGGGCGATATATGCGCGGTGGGGGCTGGGCGCAAGCGGGGGAGCGAGGCTGGGAATGAGGGGAACCAGGGGAATGAGGGGAATTGGGAGAACGATCGGGAGTTGAGCCCCTTTTTTGCTTGCGGATGAGGGCCGCGCCCTTATCCGCCCCTTCGGGCATCCTCTCCCGCCTGCGGGGGAGGAAAAAGAAAAGGCGACAGGCGTCCGCATTGCCGCGCCGCCGCGACCGCGCGTCATCCGCCGCCGCCATACTGTCGCCCGCCCCACCCCGTCTCACCCTCTGATCCGCCCACCCCTTACGCTCGCTCCCGCCGCGCGCCCATTCCCAGGCGCCGCCCCGCCCAGGCACAATCGCCGCCGCATGCTCGCCCATCTTTCGCTCAAGCAATTCGCCGTCGTCACCGCCGCCGAACTCAGCTTCGGTCCGGGTCTCACCGTCATCTCCGGCGAAACCGGCGCGGGCAAGTCGCTGCTGGTCGACGCGCTCGGCCTGCTCGGCGGCCTGCGCGCCGACAGCGGCGTGGTCCGCCACGGCGCCGACCGCGCCGAACTGGTCGCCGACTTCACCCTCGACGACGCCCCGCTCGCCGCGGTCTGGCTGCGCGAGAACGAACTCGACGAAACCGGCGACGGCGACGCCCCGGTCTGCCAGATCCGCCGGGTGATCCGCGCCGACGGCGGTTCGCGCGCCTGGGTCAACGGCCGTCCCGTCACCCTCGGCCAACTCGGCGAGCTCGCCGGGCGCCTGGTCGAAATCCACGGCCAGCACGAACACCAGGCGCTGCTCACCCGCGCCAGCCAGCTCGACCTGCTCGACGCCTACGGCCGCCACGAGGCCGCGCGTGAGCCGGTCGCGGCCGCCGCGCGCGCCTGGAGCGCGCTGCTGCGCGAGCGCGACGGGCTGGTCGCCCAGGGCGACGTCTCCGACCGCATCGGCTGGCTCGAACACCAACACGCCGAACTCGAACGCGAGGCGCTGGAACCCGACGCCATCGCCAAGCTCAACGCCGACCACCGCCGCCACGCCCACGCCGCCGGCCTGATCGCCGCCTGCGAAAGCGCGTTCGCGCGCATCGGCGGCGACGAAGGCCCGTCGCTGACCCGCACCTTGCAACAGGTGCGCGGCGACTTGCAGCGCGTGGCCGAGCACGAGCCGCGCCTCAACGATGTCGACGCCCTGCTCGACAACGCCGCGATCCAGATCGACGAAGCGCTGTCCCTGCTCGACCGCGTGCGCGACGACCTCGACCTGGACCCGTCCGAATTCGAGCGCATCGAAGCCAAGCTCGGCCGCCTGCACGAACTGGCGCGCAAGCACCGGGTCGCGCCGGAACAACTGGCCGCCACCCGCGACGGCGTCGCCGCCGAACTGGAACAACTGCGCGGCGCCGGCGAGCGCCTGGACAAGCTCGACGGCGAAATCGCCGGCGCGCGCGCGCAGTGGCGCGCCGCCGCCGACGCGCTCGGCCGCGCCCGCCGCGAGGCCGCCGCCTCGCTGTCGGCGCGCACCACCGAACTGATCGGCGAACTCGGCATGGGCGGCGGCCGCTTCGCCGTGGACATCGAGCCGCAGGAAGAAGACCGGCCCGACCCGAACGGCGCCGAACGCGTCGAATTCATGGTCGCCGCCAACCCCGGCCAACCGCCGCGGCCGCTGCGCAAGGTCGCCTCCGGCGGCGAACTCTCGCGCATCTCGCTGGCGATCGAAGTCGCCGCCTTCGGCCTGGACGCGGTGCCGACCATGGTGTTCGACGAAGTCGACACCGGCATCGGCGGCGCCGTGGCCGAGATCGTTGGTCAAAAGCTGCGCGCGCTCGGCGGCAGCCGTCAGGTGCTGTGCGTCACCCACCTCGCCCAGGTCGCGGCCCAGGGCCACGCCCACTACCGCGTCGCCAAGGCCGCCAGCGAAGGCGTCACCCAGAGCGCGGTGCAGGTGCTGGCGGCGAAGGAGCGCGAGGAAGAGCTGGCGCGCATGCTCGGCGGCGTGGAGCTGACGAAGGAAGTGCGGGCGGCCGCGCGGCGGTTGTTGGCCGATGTGAGTTGAGGGTTGCAGCCAGGGGAATGAGGGGAATGGGGAACCGGGAATGGTGAGGGCGCGGGTGGCCGTGCGTTCGCCGCGAGCCGGTTCGATCCGCCTGGAAGCTTGAAACCCCAGCCGCTTCGCCCACAAAAAAGCCCGCTCACGCGGGCTTTTTTCCAAGCCGGTTTCATCGAAGCCGGGATGCCGCCGGAGCCAGGACGATCACCCCATTCCCCGCTCCCTTCCTTCCCCGCTCCCGCTTCACCGCTTCTTACGCACGTACAGCACCAGCGAGTGTTCCTCGATCAGGTAACCGTGCTCGGCGGCGATCTTGCGCTGCAGCTCCTCGATCTCGGAGCTTTCGAACTCGATGATCTTGCCGGTGTCGATATCGACCATGTGGTCGTGGTGGTGGCCGCGGTCGAGCTCGTAGACCGATTGGCCGGCCTCGAAGTTGTGCTTGAGCACCAGACCGGCCGACTCGAACTGGGTCAGCACCCGGTAGACCGTGGCCAGGCCGATGTCCTCGCCCTTCTCCAGCAGCATCCGGTAGATGTCTTCCGCGGTCATGTGCCGCGGCTTGGCGCTTTCCAGCAACTCGAGGATCCGCATGCGCGGATGGGTGACCTTGAGTCCGGCGTTGCGCAGGTCCTGAGATTCCATGGGGGCGTTGTCCCTTCGATGACGTGGACCGGTGGAGCCGGCCCGGGTTAAGACCGGCTGGCCGTCGCCGCGAAGGGCGCGTTGGGCGGGCGGGCCGGAATGGCGGATGAACGCGAGGGGCCGCCCCGCGCCGCGATCCGCCCTTGGTGGGGTCGCCCTTCAGTGTATCATCGGGCCCGTTGCCTTCGACTGCCGACGACACCTCTATCCGATGCGTAAAGTCCTGCTCGTTCTCTCGCTCGCCCTGGTCACTTCCGGCTGCGGCATCATCTACAAGCAGCCCATCTATCAGGGCAATCTGCTGGAGAAGACCGCGGTCGACCAGCTCCAGGCCGGCATGAGCAAGCAGCAGGTGCAGGTGCTGATCGGCACGCCGTCGGTCGAGGACCCGTTCCACCAGAACCGCTGGGACTACACCTCGACCCAGCGCGTCGACCGCCTCGGCCACACCTCGCGCAAGAACCTGACCCTGTGGTTCGAGAACGACGCCCTGACCAAGTGGGAAGGCGACTACTTCCCCGAGCAGGACAAGGAAATCGCCGCGGCCTCGGTCAAGCAGTTCGGCCGCAACCTGGCCAAGGAAAAGGACAAGAAGAAGCGCCGCTGAGGCGCGCCTTGCCCGACCCGACGACAGCCGCCGCGAGGCGGCTGTTTCGTTTGGGGGGATCGCTTCGCGGGATGCGCTTCGCGCCGGCGTCGCGAGGCGGCCGTTTCGCTTTCGGGACGGTTCGCGGGATGCGCTCCGCATCGGCGCCGCGAGGCGGCCGTTTCGTTTCGCGGGCGGGTTCGCGGGACGCGCTTTGCGGCCGGAGCGTTCCGCCCGAGCCGCGGCCTTCGCAACGGCACGCCGACGCAACGGCCGCGCCGCGAGAGCCAGCCGGAACCGGCCTACTTCTTCTTGAGCGGCCGCTCCTCGGCCCGTCGCCGCCGCGCTTCCTTGGGATCGATCTGCAGCGCGCGCAGCAGCTCGACCCGGTCGCCGTCGCGCAGCGCCGTGCCGGCGTCGGCGTGCACGCCGAACACCGCGTAGCCGGCGGTCTGCGCATCGCCGTCGAAACCCGCCGCGGCCACCGCTTGCGCCACCGTCGCGCCCTCGTCCAGCTCCAAGGCGACCGCCTCGAACCGGCGCGGCCACGCGCGCACCACTTCGATCTTCACGCAGGCCTCCCGCCGGCGGCCGGACCGGCCGCGCCGACCGGCGCCGCCGGCTCGGCGCCGCGATCGGCGACGCGGACGAAATCGTCGACCATGCGGTCGGCCAGGCTCTGGAAGCCCAGCGCCATCGCCGGCCCCAGCAGCTTCACCGCCGGCTCGAATTCCAAAGTCAGCGTGACCTTGCACGCCGACTCGTCCAGCGCATGGAACTCCCAGCGGCCGCCGAGCTTGCGGAACGGCCCGTCGACCAGCTTGAGTTCGATGTGGTGCGGCGGCGACAGCGTGTTGTGGGTGGTGAACCACGTGCGCAGCGCGCCCAGCCCCAGATCCAGGCGCGCGACCATGTGCGCGTCGTCGGCTTCCAGGATCTGCGCGGCCTCGCACCAATCGAAGCGGCGCGGATAGGCGGCGACGTCGTTGACCAGCGCGAACATGCGCGCGGCGGAGTGTTCGACCAGGGCGGAGCGGCGGATGGTAGGCATCGTTCTCGCTAATTGGGATCGCGGCGCGGGTTTCAACCGGTGTCGCCCGGATCGCCCGCATCGGCAACGGCGCGCGTCGCCGCGAGGCGATTCTCGGCGATTCCGGGCCGGCAAAGCGACCCGGCGCCGCTCCCGCCCCGCCGGCCGGCTACTCAAACCGCCTCCGGATCGGAGACAATCGCCGCATGGCCAAGACAAACAACAAGACCGCCAAGGATAAAGGAAAGGGCGGCGCTGGCGGCACCATCGCGCAAAACAAGCGCGCCCGCCACGAATACCACCTGGAAGAGAACTTCGAAGCCGGCCTGTCGCTGCAGGGTTGGGAGCTCAAGTCCATCCGCGCCGGACGCGCCAACATCACCGACGCCTACGCCGTGGTGCTGCGCGGCGAGCTGTACCTGATCGGCGCCCAGATCGTCCCGCTGATCTCCGCGTCCACCCACGTCGTCGCCGAGGAACGCCGCAGCCGCAAGCTGCTGCTGCACCGGCGCGAGATCGACACCTTGATCGGGCGGGTCCAGCGCGACGGCTACACCGTGATTCCCACCTCGCTGTATTGGAAGGGCAACAAGGTCAAGGCCGGGCTGTCGCTGGCCAAGGGCAAGCAGAGCCACGACAAGCGCGAAGCCAGCAAGGAGCGCGACTGGGAGCGCGAGAAGCAGCGGGTGATGCGGCGGCACAACCGCGACGCGTGAGCCCGGCGGCCGCGCGCGGCGCGGTCGCGGGCGGACGGTATCGGCAAGCGAATTCGGCGGCGGCGCGGGCGACGCGCTCGCTGCCGTTTTCGTGCGCGTGGGTGCGCGGCGCCCGGGATCGGGGTTATCGATGCGACGAGGGCTCTGCCGGCCGGCGTGCGCAGGCCTTCCGCGATGCGTTCGCGGTTAGCGGAGCGTCGCGGTCGCGGCTTACGCCGCTCCTACATGGGCTGTCTGTACGCGTCGGTGCGGGGTCGGCGCTATCGATGCAATCGGGGCGCTGCCGGCCGGCGCGCGCAGGCCTTCGGCGATGCGTTCGCGGTTGGCGAAGCGTCGTGGTCGCGGCTCGCGCCGCTCCTACAGGGAGCCCATGTAGGAGCGGCGCGAGCCGCGACCGCGCAAATACGAACGCCGGCGAAACCCGCGGCGAACCGCGCACGCAACCGCCCTCACCCGCCGTGCGCACCGCCCGGCAACGTGAAATAGAACGTCGCTCCCTCGCCCTCGCGCCCCTCGGCGCGGATCGTCCCGCCATGGCGCTCGACGATGCGCTTCACCGACGCCAGCCCGATCCCGTGCCCGGCGAAATCCTCGACGTTGTGCAGGCGCTGGAACGGCCGGAACAGCTTGTCGACATACGCCTGCGGGAAGCCGGTGCCGTTGTCGCGCACGAAGAACTCGCGGCCGCCGCCCGGCGCCTCCGCGGTGCCGAACTCGATCGCCGCCGGCTCGCTGTCGCGGGTGAACTTCCACGCGTTGCCGAGCAGATTGCCGAGCAGATTGCGCAGCAGCGAAGCGTCGCCGACCACGCGCAGGCCCGGCTCGATCCGCACCTGCACCGCGCGCTGCGGCTCGCCCATGCGCAGCTCCTCGATCAATTCGCCGGCGAAGCGGCTCAGATCGACGTTCTCGTGCTTGAGCTCGCTGCGGGTCAGGCGCGACATCTTCAACAGCGCGTCGATCAGATCGCCCATGCGCGCGGCGGCCTTGCGCACCCGCGCCAGATAGCTGCGGCCGGACTCGTCGAGCCGGTCGGCGTACTTCTCGCCGAGAATCCGGCTGAAGCCGTCGATCGCCCGCAACGGCGCGCGCAGATCGTGCGAGACGCTGTAGGCGAACGCCTCCAGTTCCTGATTGGCCTGACTGAGCTCGCGCGTGCGCAGCGCCACGCGCGCCTCCAGCGTGCGGTTGAGCGCGTGCACGCGCGCTTCCGCGCGCAGGCGCTCGGTCACGTCCTCGACCTGGACCAAACCGGTGATGTCCTGCCCGACCTTGCCCGGCACCGGCGAATACGTGAGCTGCACCTGCCGCGCCACGCCGTGCTGGCGCAGCAAGCGGCGGGTGGCGCGGTGCACGCCGTCCTCGTCGGTGCGCGGCTCGTCGTGCGCGTGCGCCTCGCCTTCCTCGTCCTCGAGCAGGCTGTCGAAACGCTGGTCCAGCAACTGCGCGCGCGGCAGGCCGACGATGTTGGCCAGCGCCGGATTGGCGTCGACGATGCGGCCCTCGCTGTCCAACAGCGCCTTGCCGATCGCCGAATACTGCATGGCGCTGCGGAAGCGCGCCTCGGAGCGGCGGAAGTCCTCGGTCATGCGCAGCGCGATCTGGCGCGCGCGCGACTCGGTATGCGCCAACACCAGAGCGATGCCGTACAGCAACAGCGCGGTGAAGATGCCCAGCGCGAACATGTTGCGCAGGCCTTCCATGCGCGGCACCGCTTCCTCGATCGGCGGGGATTCGTACTCGATCCGCCAGGTGCGCCCATAGACCTCGAACGTGGTCTTGTGCAGGAACGCCGCCGGCTGCGCCGGCTTCGGCCCCGCGGTCTCGAACAACAAGGCGTTGCCGCCGCCGCTTTCATCGTAGATGCGGAAACGCAGATCCCCATGGCCGTCGTCCAGCGAGGTCTCGACGAACTTCTGCAGGCGGAACGGCACGTACACCCAGCCCTGCATTTCGGCCCGGCGCAGGCTCGGGCTCTGCGGCCGGCCGCCGCCGAGGTACACCGGCAGCACCAGCAGCAAACCGGTGCTCTTGATCCCGTCGTGCTTGTCCTGCAGCAGCTGGATCTGGCCCGACAAGCGCGCCTGCCCCGACTCCAGCGCGGCCTCCATCGCCGCGTGGCGCACCGGCTCGGCGAACATGTCGTAGCCGATCACCTCGACGTTGGCCGCGGTCTTGGGCTCCAGATACAGGATCGGCCCATACACCTCGCGCTGGCCGAACGGACGCACCGTCAGCAAGCCGTAGCCGGCGTCGCGCCATTCGCTCTGCAACTGCACCAGCAACCGCTGCGGCACGTAGCCGGTGAAGCCCAGGCCCAGCGTCGAGGGAAACCGGCGCTGCAGGTTCATGCCTTCGACGTACGCCTTCCACTGCGCCGCGGTCGGCCGCTGCACCGAGGCGAACAGCGACACGCCGCCGCGCGCGACCAACTCGTAATTGACCATGCGCTGCTGCAGCAGCTCGGTGACCTGCGTGGTGCGGCCGATGAACTCGGCCTGGGCCGAACGCTGCTCGCGATCGCGCGCCACCCGCCACGCGGTGAACACCAGCACCAGGGCGACGATAAACACGATGAACGCCAGCACGTAACCGCGCCGCGGCATCAAACCGGAGACATCGGCGTAATCCGGCGCGGAGTCCGGTTCGTTCGGCGGAGCGGCGCGGGCGGCCGGATCGGTCGTCGTCATCCGCCCAAGCATACAAGCCGCACCCGGACAGGCCCATCGCGGCGGCTACACGCCACGCCCGCCGCGCCCGGCCGCTGCGCTAATCCCGCGGCGCCTCCTCGATCATCAAGCGGTTGATGCATTCGAGTTGATCGAGCGCCGCGCGCCGGCACAGCCGCGCCCAATGCCCCGGCATCGCCACCGCCACGCCGTTGACCCGCTGCTGCCACCTCGCCACATCCATCTCGTCGGCCGCCTGCAGCAAGGCGCGGCCGTTGCGGTCCGCGCGCCGCGCCAGCCACGCGCGCGAGGCGCGGCGCATGCCCCACCACCAACCGCCCGCCATCGACAAGCCGACCAGCAGGCCGGCCAGCGCCGCCAGCATCAGCCGCGAACTCGCGACCGGGGCGCCGATCGCGGCGGCCTCCACCACCGCCGCGATCACGGCGCCCCCTGGGTCAAGGCCAGCAATTCGGCCGCTCCGACCCGGAACCCGCAGGCCCGCACCATCCGCAGCGCCCGCTGCCGGGTCGAGACATAGCCGCGCGAACGCATCTTGCGCAGCATCGCCGCCGACACCCCGGCCGCCTGCGCCGCCGCGCGCACCGTCTCGAAACAGGCGATATAGCGTTCGATCGGATTGGGCCGCTCGCTCGGCGGCGCCCGCCGCCGGTCGTGCCCGCTATCACCGCGGGAATCGTTTTCCACCGCACATTCGACCTGCGATTCGGCCGCGTTCGTGACGCGGCTTCCGTTTTGCGGATTCTGTCGCGAGGCCGTGCCCCGTTCGCGCGCGCGGTCGCGGCGCCCATCCGCCCAGGTGTTGCCGTTGCTGCGATTCAGCCCATCCATGGCCCATTCCTTGTCTGCATCCGTGCCCGCTCAAACTACCATCGCAAATTGCTCTTTTCAACAAGCAAAAAGAGTGATGTTTTGGCACGAGAATACGCAACAATGAGTTGCGCTCTCTTTTCGCCCCGGCCGCGGCCAGGGCTCGAAACCGGCGCCCACGTTCTAGCCCTGCAGGATGCTCCGGCGAGACCTATGACCAACGCGCCTCATCAAGAATTCGCGAACCGGCTGCACCAGGCCCTGGATTTCTCCGGCTTCGCCAAGGGACGCGCCCGCACCGGCGCCCTGTCCTCCTATTACGACGTCAGCCGCGAGACCGCGCGCAAATGGCTGGTCGGCCTGGCCCTGCCCGAACTCGAGCGGATGCTGCAGATCGCCGTGCAGCAGCACGTCAGCTTCGAATGGCTGGCCACCGGCCGCGGCACCATCGAAGGCAAATCGCTGTCGGTGCGCGAGAACGCGGCCAAGTACAGCGATCCCGACGAGCTGCGGCTGATGGGCCTGATGCGCAAGCTCTCGCGCAAGAAGCGGCGCGCGCTGATCGAGTTGCTCGACGGCAACTGAGCCGTTTCGCGGGCGGGTTCGCGCCGTCCCGCCTGAGCATCGCCCCACCGCCGCATGCGCCGGGCTTGAGAACCGGCGCGCAGCCCCTATACTGAACAGGTCAGCGATACATGCAGTTCCCGGGGGTGCACTGGCTTCGACGGGGGTCGCGAAATCGCCTGGCGCATGCCGAGGGGGTAGCTTTCCTCGTAAATCCAGCTGCAAAACTCTAGTTGCCAACGACGACAACTACGCTCTCGCCGCTTAAGGCGTAAGCCCCGAAACTGCTTGTGTCCGTGCTCGCAGCGTAGGGTCACTATCACGGAATCGCCGGGAGCGGCCGCCTGCCAGCTCCCGTTCAACCTATAGCAGGCTGGTCCTTGGATGCGCTTCGCGCGCCGTGCTGTCCCGGGACGAGATCTAACGGAGCGCTAAGCATGTAGTGCCGGGGATGGAGTGCCTTCGGACGGCGGTTCGATTCCGCCCACCTCCACCAACAAGCCGCTCTTCCCGGAGCGCAGAACAAGCCGGAGCCCCGCAACGGGCTCCGGCTTTTTCGTTTTCGCGCCGCATGCGCGGGTTCGCGCGAGCGCCGCGTCGCATTTTTTGCCCGCATCGATCGCGCCGTCCGCGCCGCTGCGGATCCGTGCGCGCGGTTGGCTATCGATAACATGCGGCACGTCAAAGTCGAATATGAACGCGGTCGCGATAATGACGCGGCCGGCCTTTGCACAGGCCCGCTTCCCCGGCGGCGGCGCTCGATCGAGCGGCCGCGCGCCCATCGCGCCCTCCCCCAGCGGCACAACGCTACAAGAGACACGCACACCATGCCCCAAAACAATCAAGCCATGCAGCTGGACGAGAAACGGATGTACCGGATCTTGCTGGACAGCGAGACATCGATCTACCCGGACAAAAAGCTCGCGAAAGCGCTGGGCGAAGAAAAAATCAAGCTTGCGGCGTTCAAGAACCACGACCTGAGCGACGATCTGAAGGAGTCGCTTTGCGCGGTGAAGAGCGACAAGACCCGGGTCGCGGTGCTGTCGGCGCTGAAGTTGACCGACAAGGAAGTCATCGAGAAAAAGATTTCGCAGACCTTCCGCCGCGAACACGACGGCGCCGCGGACGTCGCCGAAATCGTCAACAGCGATCTGTTCAAGGACCGGGTCAAGACGCCCGTCGCGCCGGAGACGGCGATGGACAAGATGGCCCAGATTTCCAGCGAAAATCTCCAGCGACTGCGCGATCAGCGCGACGACTACAGCAAGCAGCTCCACGCCATCCCGCGCGGCGCGCAGTACGCGGAGCTCGCGGCGAAATTCCACGACATCGCGGCGGAGAAATACCGCAATGGCGACGCCACCCACGCCACCAACACCGCGGTCGCCAACAACATCCTGTGCACCAGCGATCGCGGCCACATCCGCGATTTCGCGGCGTCGGTGTCCAACAACAAGGAAACGGGCGCGAAGCTGACCAATACCGCGGAAACCAATACCCGCCTGCTGAAATCCCACGACTACGTCTTCTTCAACGTCTATCCCGACCTGTACGACGACAAGAAGAACGAATTGCGCGGATCGACCCGCTACCTGAAGAGCGAGCCGGGAATGAAAGATTCCAAGGAAGCGCCCGACGCGCGCTCCTATTCCTACACCCTGCCCGACCTGATCAAGGACGCCAAGGGCCCGGTGCTGATCGCGCTGCGCGATCCGGTCTATCCGGCCGGCGGCACCACCTCGGGGTCGGAAGAAATCAGCAAGCGCCTGGGTCAGGGCATCGCCGAAGCCGGCAACTACACCCAGTCGCCGGGCAAGGCGGTGCGCGACATCGGCACGGTCAAGGACGTCTACGAATCGCACCAGAACTTCTTCGTCGGCAAGGACGCGGTCGAAGCGCTGGCCCTCAACGCGCAGGTCGGCGTCCTGAAAACCTTCGTCGGCATGCGCGGCCTGTCGAACAACGATCCGAACCGCTACACCGACCAGGAACTCCAGTTCCACGGCAAGGTGAGCGGCGCGGTCAACGGCGATGTACACAAGCCGCACGACGACAAATCGCAAGCCGCTTACCGCGACGACAAGACCCTGGAGGTGCTGAAGATGTACCAGTACCCGCAGCTGATGGTCTCCGGCTCGGTCAACATCGACAAGGCCGTCGTCTTCGATCCCAAGCAGCACGCCAGGAACGCCGAGCAAACCGCGACGTCTACGCAGCAGCAAGAACAGGCGCGGACGCAGGAAAATCGCCAGGCGATGCGGATGTAAAGCGCCGCGAGCCGGAGGCCGCGCCGCGGCGTCCGGTTTTTCGGCGCGGCAACGAAACAGGCCGGCATACGCCGGCCTGTTTCGTCGAGGAACCTATCGTCCGGCCGCCGCGCCCTCGCGGGGCGTCGCGCGCGGACCCGTCGCGAGCGGCGAGCGCTTACTCGTCCTCGCCTTCCTCTTCGTCTTCTTCCTCTTCTTCGTCCTCGTCTTCCTCGTCCTCATACGGCAGACCCAACGAGTACCGCAGCCACGGCTCGCCGCCGGCCTTGGTGCCGGGGGCCACGGCGAGGACGACCCAGCCGTCCTGCAGGCGCTGGTTCACTTCCTGCACGTCGTCGATTTGCACCACTTCACCGATGGTTTCCAGATCCACGTGTCGTTCGCTCCTGAGTGGGAGCGCGAAGCATACGGCAGGCGGCGGCGCGCGGTAAGGCGGCCGGCGGCGCTCAACGCGTTGCGGTGTTCGCGGGTTGCGGCGCGGGGTCTTCGCATTGGCGCTTGAGCGCGGGCAAGGCCAGTTCCCAGTAGTAGGTCAAGTGGCCGTAGATCGCGTAGTCGGACAGGTTGCTCAAGGTCAGCCGCAGCTGCGTGCCGGCGCCGGCGGGTTCGAGGTCGAAGCGGAAGACCGCGTGGTGCTCGGGCGCGTCGGGCAGCGCGCGGCGCGAAAGCGAACTGTAGTGGGTGTATTCGAGCAGAAGCGGCGGCGCGAACGCACGCACGCGGCCGGTGTTGACGAAGCGCAGGCGGCCGTGGAGCGTGCCGGCGATGCGGATCGGGCCGTCGACGCGCCAGTCGGTGTCCAGCTGCAGCGGTTCGTCGGACATCCAGCGCGGGGCGAGATCGCGGTCGGTGAGCGCGCGCCATACCGCCGACGGCGGCGCGGCGATGTCGATGCGCTTGATCACCGGATCGGGATAGTCGGCGGGAGTGGGCTGCATGGGCGATGGCGCGTGGGAGGGTGCATCATCTTGCGCCGATGCGCGGGCTCGGCAAGTGCCGTGCGCTGGACGGAGCATCGCGGAAAAGGAGCGGTAAAACGCTCCATCGGACTGGAGCGTTTTTCCGTCGATGAAGCTCACCGCGATGTCGATCTAAACCGCCGCGACCGGCCGGCCGAACGAACGCTCGTCGCCCGATCGCGAACCCAACGCCCCACCCCACCGCGCCGCTACGATTTCGCGCAGCTCTCGCCCTGCTTGTCGGCGTACCAGATCGATCGCCGCGCGCGGTCGTAGGCCATATCGGCCGAACGCGGCAGCAACTGCTCGGCGTTGACCGGATCGGCGCCGCTGGCGTAGGCGCGCTCGATCCGCTGCAGCTCGTCCAGCCCCGACAAGGCCGGCACCAGCCATTGCCGCAACCGTTCGATTCCGCAGCTGGCGCGGCGCGTTTCCAGATCGCCGATGGCCGCGCGGATGCGCGCGCTGGCGTCGCCGCGCAGCCCGGGCGCGCGCTCGAACGCGATCGGCGCGGCCTTGTAGGCGTCGCCGGTGGCTTCGCTGCCCAGATCGGAGGGGCGCTCGTGCAGCGCGGGATTGAAGCGCACCGGCGGCGGCGGCCGCGCCACGACTTCCTGCACCTGTTTGCGCCCCGGCAGCTTGTCGGCGATTTTCTTCAGGCGTTTGTTGAGGTTGTTGACCAAGGCCTCGCCGAGGGTGCCGTCGCTGACCCAGCCGCCCTGCGGCGGAATCGGATTGACGCGCTCGAACGCGTTCTTGACCTTGAGCGCGTTGGGGTCCTGGTCGCTGCCCGGGATGTAGGTCTTGCGCTTCATCGGGTCGAAGTCGGGATTCGCGGCGAGCGCGACGCGGCCTTCGGCGGTGTAGAGGCGCGCGGAGGGCGCGGGTTTGTCCGGCGCGGTTTTGCCGGTCGCGGATTTATCGGGTGCGCTCTGGTTGTCCGCGACGCGCGCGGCGGCCGGCGCGGGCGTCGTCGGTGCGGTCGACGCCGTCTTCGTGCGCGGCGCCGGCGTGAGCGGCGGCGATGTTTCGCGTTGCGGCGGCGGCGCCTCTTCCGCCGTCGCCGGCTCGGGCTGCGCGCGCGGCGCCGGCGCGATGCGTTCGATCAACACCACGTCCAATTCCGGCGCGGGCGGCAACGGCGGCGGCACGCGCAGCAGCAGCCAGGCCATGAACGCGGTCGACGCCAACGCGACCGCGGCGGCGGCGAGGCGTAACGGCAATTCGGGCGATGACTCGTCGGCGTACATGCATCCTGCTCGGAAAACCGCCGGCGACGCACGCGGCGCGGCGCTCGCGGCCGACTGGGCGGGCACGAGCGCTCGCCGGCGCGCTGCGGCTGCGGCGAAACGGACGCGGGCCGCGCGCTGCGCGATCCGCGGTCCCGGTGCGCGGCGACGGGGGCCGCGGCGAAACGCCGGCGATGAAGAACGCAGTCGCGAAGAGCGCGCTCGTTCGAGCGCGCCGGTCGGCGCGCGTCGAACCGAACGCGCTCGCGAACCTCGCTTCGCGATATCACTCGGGCGCAAGCGCGCAGTGAACCGCATCCGCGACGCTCGCGCTTGCGAACACCGCACCGGCGATGCCGGCGGCTCGCTGCGCGCGCGGATCGGGTCGAGGCGACGATAGCGAGGCGCCTGGGCGCAGGAGAATTAAATTTCCGTTGCTCGCGCGACGACGGCGAGAACGGTGTAGCTCGCGTTCACGAAGCGGCGACGCGCGCCGTCGTGTTGGTGCGCGAATGCCGGCCGCGCGCGTCGCGCGGCCGACTCGTTCGCCGCGCTCAGCGGCGGCGGAACGCCGGCACCAGCGCGCCTTCGGCGAGCTTGCCGCTGGCCTTCCACACCACCGTGCCGGGCGGGAACTCTTCGCTGCGCGCGTACGCGGCGACTTGCGCGCCGAGCACCTTGGTCGCGGCGGCGCTGGCCGGGTTCCAGGCGAACACGCCTTGCTTGCCGTACCAGACCACTGGCGTGGTGACGTCCAGGCGGGTGTCCGGGCACAGCGCGTAGCCGCGCGATTCCAGCACCTTGAGCGCGGCGGCCGGCACCGCCAGCACGCCGGGGCGGGTGCGCGCGTCGGAATGCTCGGGGCAGGTCTCGGCCGAACGCGCCAGCGCGGCGGTGTAGGCCGCGTTGTCCTTGGCCGGCGCGGCACGGCGCTTCTGCGCTTCGGCGTGGGGGGCGAGGATGAGCAACAGCCCCAGGCTGGATCCGAGGATGCGCGACTTGCAATTCATGACGACTCCGAAAGCGAAACGTGAGGGCGCGAAGCAGCGGGGCCGGCGGGACCGCGCCGGCGGCAGGCTGTTCAGCCGCGCAGCATAGCAACCGGGAGTGTGCGATTTCGTGTCCACTGCAAGGTCTGACGGGCGCGGACCGATCCGGCGGCCCGCCGCCGATCCCGCGGCGAGATCAGTATTCCGCACCCCGGTCGCAGACCCCGCGACCCTCGCCCGCCAAACTGAATCCGGGGCGAGCCGACCCGGCGCGCAAGTATCGTTTTGAGCTATGATCCGTCCAGATCCAGACGAACCGACCGACGTGAGCAAAACCGCCAAGCCGTCCGCCCCGGCCAAGGGCGCCGCCAAGACCGCCGCCAAAACGCCCGCCCGCGGCCGCGCCGCGACCCGCGAAGGACACGCCCAACGCGGCGTGCGCGACGCCGCCGCGTACCCGTCCCCCGCCGCCAAGCGCGGGCTGTCGGTGCGCGAAACGCCCTCGCCCGCCTACGCCGAAGCGCCGGCCACGCTCAGCGGCTACGTCGATTACCTGCGCGAGGCCACCCCGCTGCAGCGGGTCGAGGCCGAGCGCGAAGGCGTGCCGGCGCGCATGGTCAAGCACATGGCCAGCGACATGGACCTGCCGGCGGTGCGCATGTTCGACATCCTCGGCATCGCCAAGGCCACCGCCGAGGCCAAGGCCGCGCAGCAGGCGCGCATCACCGGCGCCAGCGGCCAGGCCGCGCTGGGCTTGATCCATCTGCTCGGCATCGCCCGCGACATCGTCGACGACAGCACCGACCCGGCCGCCGCCGGCTTCGACGCGGCGCGTTGGCTGGGCCAGTGGATCGAGCAGCCGCAGGCCGCGCTCGGCGGGCAGAAGCCGGCCGACCTGCTCGACACGCCGACCGGCCTGAGCGTGGTCGCGCGCCTGCTCGGCGCGCTGGCCAGCGGCGCCTACCAATGACCCGCCGCGACGGCGCACGCGCGGAGGCGGGCCGATGGTGAAGCTGTGGCGCATCGCCGGCGAAACCCGCGCCTACCGCGCCGACGACATGAGCGGTGCCGGCGCGGCCAAGTTCCCCGGCCGCTGGAACGACGAAGGCCAGCGCGTGCTCTACACCGCCACCTCGCTGGCGCTGGCCGCGCTGGAAACGGCGGCTTACGTCGACGCCCACGGCTTGCCGTTGAACCGGCACGTGGTGTCGATCGAAGTGCCGGCGTCGGTGTGGAAAGCGCGCATCCAACTCGCCGCGGCCGACCTGCCCGGCGGCTGGGACGCGGTGCCGGCCGGCTTGGCCAGCGTGCGCATCGGCGCGCAGTGGCTGCGCGGCGGCGACTCGGCGATCTTGCTGGTGCCGTCGGTGATCGTGCCGGAGGAGTACAACGCGCTGATCAATCCCGAACACCGCGACGCGAAGAAGCTGCGGGCGACGGCGGGGCGGAAGTTTCAGTACAACGTGGTGTTTCGCGCGCCGTGAGGCGAAGCGAGCCGCAGGCTTCGGCGTCCGCTTTTGTAGGAGCGGCGTAAGCCGCGACCCACCGCAGCGGTTCGGTTCCACACCTCGCTCCGAAGCCCGGCGGTTTAGCGATTTGGCTCCGAAACGACGATTGGCCAAGCTTCGGCAGGAACGCTTTCGTAAATCGCTGCGGTTGGATCGCGGCTTGCGCCGCTCCTACAGGGTGCTGCCGCGGCGTGGTGAATCGCCGATACGTTCCGCCGGCGAAACGTATCGGCGGTCGGATGCCTTCGACTCAACCGCGCATCCGCTGAAACCGCCCTTCCTGATGGAACAACGGCCCGAACCACGGGTGCACGACATCGATGCTGACCTCGAACTGCTCGGCATCCAAATCGCGATGCACCAACACGAACCGGCCCGGCCACAGCGGCTTGGGCAACGGCAGGCGCACCCCGCGCCAATGCAGGAAGAAGCCGTTGTCGACGAACACCAAGCGGTTCGGCAGCACTTCCAAGCGCACGCGCATGCCTAACCCGCCGCCGAAGCGTTCGAGCAACTCGCCGTCGCTGCTCAAGGTCATGCGCGAACGGAAGCTGAAAATTTCCTGGGCGAAGTGGTAGGTGCGGGTCTTGATCCAGCCCAGTTGGCGCTGCAGCGGTTCGACGTCGAAACGGAACGGCACGTCGTCGGCGTTGTGGTGCGGCAGCACCCGCGCGTAGCGGATCAGCCGCGCGAACAGCGCGCCCAGGCGGGTGCAGCGCACTTGCTGCATGTCGCCGACGTATTCGGCCTGAGCCTGGCCGTCGGCGAGCGCGAAGCGCGCCTGGATATGCGGGTGCAGCAGCGCCCAGCGCGGGCCCAGCGCGGCCTTGAGCAGTTCGGCCAGATCGTGCGCGGCGGGGCGTTCGCCGTCGCCGCGGGCGATCGGGCGATCCGCCGCCACGGGCGCGACGGCGCGGGCGCCGGCGGCGTTCGCGCGCGCCGGCAGGTCAATGCGTTGCGACAGTTCCATGGTCTTCCCCCGGGTGTCCTTGAGCCATCGGTTCGAAACGGTTGGCCACGCCCACGCTCGCGGGCGCCGCGCGCAAGGCGCTGGCGAGCACGGGGTGGACGAAGACGAAGCGTTGATCGGTCAGGCGCTGCGGCGCGACGACGGGGCCGTCGAGCAGCATCGTCGCCATCTCGCCCAGCAGCAGTCGCAGCGGCGCGGCCGGCATCGCCAGCCACGCGGGCCGATGCAGCGCGCGCGCCAGTTCGCGGGTGAACTCGGCTTGGGTGCAGCCGCCCGGCGCGACCAGGTTGTACGGGCCGCGCACGCCGGCGTGTTCGACCGCGTGTTCGACGAAGCGCAGCACGTCGTCCAGATGGATCCAGGCGAACCATTGCTTGCCCGCGCCCAGGCGCGCGGCGCCGCCGAGCGCGGCGGCCAGCGCCAGCATCGGCAGCAAGCCGCCGCTGCGGTGCAGGACCAAGCCGAGCCGCAGCGTGGTCAAGCGCACGCCGCGTTCGGCCACCGGCGCGGCGGCGCGTTCCCAGGCCGCGCACAGTTCGCTGGGAAAATCGCCGCGCACCGGCGCGACTTCGCGCAGTTCCGGCCCGCTGAGCGCCTGCGCGCCGTACAGGCCGACCGCGCTGGCTTGCAGCCACAGCGCCGGCTTGCGGGTCGCGCGATCGCACCACGCACGCAAGGCGTCGGTGGTGCCGATGCGGCTTGCCAGCAGCGCGCGCTTGCGCTGCGGCGTCCAGCGCGGGCCGACCACCGGCGCGCCGGCGAGATTGACCACCACATCGACGGCTTCGTCGTCGCGCAACTCGGCGGTGTCGGCGATGCAGCGCGCGCGGCCGCCGAAACGCAATGCGGCGCGGCGCGGATCGCGGCTGAGCACGGTGATGCGGTGGCCGCCGGCGAGCAAGCCTTCGACCAAGGCGGTGCCGATGAAGCCGGTGCCGCCGCTGATCAGGAAGTGCTGCTGCGGATGCTGGGCCAGCAACGGCCGCGGCGCCGGCTCGGCGGCGTTGGCGCGCGCGGCCAGACCGTCGCGCACCGCGCTCAGGCCGATGCCGAGCGCGGCCGCGCTGAGCGCCCACGACATCCAACCGTGCGCGGCCGGCGTCAGCGCGCTCGGCAGCGCCCAGTCGGCGCGCGTGGCTAAGGCGTACACCGCGAACATCGCGCCGCCGTTGACCGCGAGGATGGTGTGCAGCACGCGCTCGGTGTTCGGCAGCAGGCGGGTCGCGTCTTCGACCACGAAGTCCCACAAGGTGATGCCGACTTCGATCAGCACCAGCGCCCACACCGCCGCCAGCCACGCGCCTTGCGGGCGGATCCAGGCGAACACTAGGAACAAGAAGCCGTAAACGAAACCGCGCGCCGCATGCAGCTTCAACTCCAGCGCCGCGCTGCGGCGGTTGGCGAGCTTCTCCATCACTTCGTGGTGGGCGATCGTGTCGAGCGCGCCCATCGCGATCTGCAGCAGCAACAAGCTCAGGAACAAGGTGTGCAGGTCCATGACCGCATCCTCAGTAGTGGGTGGGGCAATGGCCGTCGTCGCAACGCGGCGCCGGTTCTTCGCCGGCTTCGCGGTAACCGAGCCAGCGCGAGACGCGGTGGCGGTTCGGCGCGATCCAGCGGTAGGCGCGCGCGGCGGCGCGGCCGGCGCCGGGCACGCGCAACGGCCAGGTCAGCCAACCCAGACCGACCGCGCGGTAGGCCTCGGCGATGCCGGGCACGCCGATCCGCCACTGACCGTCGGCGCCGCGCACGTGCAATGCGTTGCGCAGCGCTTCGAGCTCGAAGCCCCACTGCGCGGCGTCGAAATCCGGCGCGGCGATATCGACCAGACGCAAACGGTCGTGGCGGTCGCCGGCCTTGAGCCGGTGCATCTCGGTGCGGCACAGCGGGCAGGCGCGGTCGTACAGGGCGACGACTTGCTCGGCGGCCGGGCGTGGGGCGGGATCGTTCTTCATGATCGACTCCTACAGTTATTTCGGTAATTACAGAAATTGATGGATAAAAAAGAGCGCGCTCAGGACGGGCGATCGTCGGGCCGCGCGGCGGCGGCGGCGCCGGCTGCGTCCGCGCCGGCGGCGCCCTCGTCCACGTCGTCCTCGTCGCCGAACAGCACGCCCGCGGCCTGCGCCTGCGGTTCCGGCAGCGGCTTGACCGGTCCGCGCACGAATTGCTGGATGCGCGCGCCCATCTTCAGCAGATTGATCAGGGTCTTGGGGTCGAGCCGGTTCATTTCGTCGATCCAGCTGGTGCCGGTCTCCATGAACTCCAGCACCTCGCGCATGCGCGCCAGGGTCAGGCGGTCGCGCGGGTCGGTCTGATCGGGCGCCACGGCGGCGTTGTCGCCGTCGAGCACGGCGGTGCGCAGCATGCTCAGGGTCGGCTCGATCTCGCGCCGGCGCCGCTCCTGGACCACGGCGCGGAAGATGTCCCACACGTCCTTGTAGGTCTCGAAATGGTCGCGGCGGTCGCCGAGCACATGGGTGACCCGGGCCAGATTCCAGGACTGCAGCTCGCGCAGGCTGGTGCTGACGTTGGAGCGGGCCAGATTGAGCGTTTCGCAGATCTCGTCGGCGGTGATCGCGCGCTCGGACAGGAACAGCAGCGCGTGGATCTGGGCGACGGTGCGGTTGACGCCCCAGCGGCTGCCCATCTCGCCCCAGTGGAGGATGAAGCGTTCTTGCAGAGGGCTGAGGGACATGGGGCGTTCTCTAATTTCTGTTTAGACAGAAATTAATGAAGAAACCGTAGGGCGTCAATAGGTCGCAGCCGCCGTTGGTCGGTTTCCTGCCAGGGCTATCCGTCGCAATCGCTGCGACTGGCGGCGCTCAATCTGCGCCAATCCGCCACCTTCCATCCGTCGGCCACGCGTCGCTCGCCCTATCCGTGTGCCCGGGTTGTTACTAAAATTAGTACATGAGCCTCACCGACCTCCGCCGCGCCCTGCTCGCCTTCCTGCACGAACGCCTCGCCGCGGACGGCCTGCCGCCGTCGCAGCAGGAAATCTGCGCGCGCTTCGGCTTCCGCCAGAACCGCTCCGCCGGCTATCACCTGCAGGCGCTGCACGAGGACGGGCTGATCGAGCTGCTGCCGGGCCGCGCCCGCGGCATCCGCCTGCGCCCGGCCGGCGTGCGCGAGGCGCAGGCGTGGCGCGCGGAACGCGACGGGTGGGACGCGCCCTCCTCCGCGACGCCCGCCGCCAACGACGACGCGCTGCCGGTCCTCGGCCGGGTCGCCGCCGGCGCGCCGATCGGCGCCGATCCCGACGCCGAAGCGCATGTCGTGATCGACCGCGCGCTGTTCTCGCCGCGGCCGGACTACCTGCTGCGGGTCAAGGGCGATTCGATGCGCGAGGACGGCATCTTCGACGGCGATCTGGTCGCGGTGCACCGCACCCGCGAGGCGCGCAGCGGGCAAGTGGTGGTCGCGCGCCTGGGCGACGAAATCACCATCAAGCGCCTGCGCATCGACGCCGACGGCATCGCCTTGCTGCCGCGCAATCCCGACTACGCGCCGATCCGCGTGCCCGCCGATGTCGACTTCGCCATCGAAGGCCTGTACTGCGGCCTGGTGCGCAGCGCCTGAGCGCCGGCCGATGAGCGCGCCCGTCTCGCTGGAAGGATTGCTCGGCTCGCGCCGGCTGTGGCGCGGCCAGAACGCGCAGATCGCGCCGTCCGCGCAGCCCACCGGCCACGCTGCGCTCGACGCGGCGCTGCCGACCGGCGGCTGGCCCGAGGCGGCGTTGACCGAACTGTTGCTGCCGCACGCCGGCGTCGGCGAGCTCGAACTGATGTGGCCGGCGCTGGCGCGGCTTTCGCGCGAAGCGTCCGGGCACGAGGCCGGCATGATCGTGCTGGTCGATCCGCCGCTGCTGCCGTACGCGCCGGCGTGGCGCGACGCCGGCGTCGCGCTGTCGCGCCTGCAGGTGGTGCGCGCGAGCGGCCGCGACGCGCTGTGGGCGGCCGAACAATGCCTGCGCTCGGGCGCCTGCGCGGCGGTGCTGTGCTGGCCGCAACGCGCCGACGACCGCGCGCTGCGGCGCTTGCAGGTCGCGGCCGAAACCGGCCAATGCCTGGGCTTCGCCTTGCGCGATCAACGCGCCGCGCTCAACCCTTCGCCGGCCGCGTTGCGCATCGCCGTCGACGCGGCGCCGCGGCAGCTGCGCGTGCTCAAGTGCCGCGGCGGCAATGCGCCGACGCGGGCGATCGCGTTCGCGGCGGCACAAGCGCGCGACGGCGCGGCCACCCGCGACCGCGAGACGCCGCCGCGCATCGACACCGCGACGCCGCTTCGTCCAGACCTCGCATCGCCGCCCGCGCCCGAGGCCAACGGCGCCGCCGTGATTCCTATGCGTGGAAGAGCCTTCCGGCCCGAAGCATCGCGATCCGTTCGCAGCATCGAAGCCGAAAACCCCGGGCCCGAAGGCGCTCCCGCGTCCGACGCCGTGCCGCCGATGGCCACGGCTCCGTCTCAGATGCCGACTCCGATTCCGGTTCCGATTCCAGTTCCGGCGCTGTCGTTTCCGCCGCCGCATCCCTGATCCGCCGCCATGCGCTGGGCCTGCCTGCTGCTGCCGCAACTGGCGATGGACGTCGTCCTTCGCCAACACCCCGATCCCGACCGCCCGCTGGTCCTGGTCGAAGGCCCGCACGCGCGCCGCCGCCTGCATTCGGTCAACGCCGCCGCGCGCGCGCTCGGATTGCGGCCCGGGCTGTCGCTGGTCGCCGCGCAGGCCATCGTCGACGGCTTCCAAACCGCCGATTACGACCCGCACGCCGCCGAACGCGCGCGCCAGCTGCTCGCCGCCTGGGCGTATCGCTACAGCTCGCAGGTCAGCACCGACTTCGCCCACGCCATCGTGCTGGAAATCGCCGGCAGCCGCCGCCTGTTCGGCGCGTGGCCGCAATTGCGCCAGCGCCTGGACGCGGAACTGCGCGAACTCGGCTTTCGCCACCGCATGGCCGCCGCGCCCAATCCGTTCGCCGCGCGCGCGTTGACCAACGTCGACGACGGTTTGTTCTTCGACGACGACATCCTGCTGCCGGCGCTGGCGAAACTGCCGATCGAGCGCAGCGGCCTGGACGCGGCCGCAGTGCAGGCGCTGCAACGCATGGGCCTGCGCAAGCTCGGCGCGGTGTTCGCGCTGCCGCGCGCGCCGCTCGCGCGCCGCTTCGGCCCCGACCTGCTGCTGCGCCTGGACGCGCTGCGTGGCGCGGCCGAGCCGCCGCTGACGTTCTACCAACCGCCCGATGCGTTCGACGCGCGCATCGAGCTCGGCCACGAAGCCGAATCCAGCCAGGCGCTGCTGTTCCCGCTGCGCCGCCTCACCGCCGATCTGGCCGCCTATCTGTCCGGCCGCGACGGCGGCGTGGCCCGCTTCAAGCTGTTGCTCGAACACGAACGCCACAGCCATCGCGAACAACGCCCGCCGAGCGAGATCGCGGTCGGCCTGCTCGCGCCCGAGCGCGAAGCGGCGATGCTGTTCGAGCTCGCGCGCGGCCGCCTGCAACACGCGCAATTGCCGGCGCCGGTGGTGGCGCTGCGCCTGCTCGCCGAAGAACTGCCGCCGTTCGTGCCGGCCGCGCGCGACCTGTTCGACCCGCGCCCGCAACAAGCGCTGCCGTGGGCGCAGTTGCGCGAACGCTTGCGCGCGCGCCTGGGCGACGAACGCGTGCACGGGCTCGCCGCGCATCCCGATCACCGGCCCGAGCGCGCCTGGAAAACCGTGTTGGGCGACGCGCCTAGAACGCGCGCCGACAAAGACCCCGCGCCCGCGGCCCCAGCCACCCGTCCGGGTTGGTTGTTGAGCGAACCCGAACCGCTGCGCGATCCGGTCGCGCGCATCCTCGCCGGGCCCGAGCGGATCGAATCGGGTTGGTGGGACCAGGACGAAGTGCGCCGCGACTACTACCTGATCGAAACCGCGCGCGGCCAACGCGCCTGGGCCTACCGCGACGCCGGCGGCGACGGCCCATTGATCGTGCACGGGTGGTTCGCGTGATCGTTCCCCTGCCCGCTCGCGACCCGCGATCCGACGGCGCGCTGCCCGATTACGCCGAGCTGCATTGTTTGTCGGCTTTCAGTTTTCAGCGCGGCGCGTCTACCGCCATGGAACTGTTCAAGCGCGCCAAGTCGCTCGGTTACAACGCTCTTGCGGTCACCGACGAATGCACGCTCGCGGGCATCGTCCGCGCGCTGCAAGCCGCGCGCGAAACCGGAATGCGATTGATCGTAGGCAGCGAAATCCAGGTATCGGACGGCCCGAAATTGGTGCTGTTGGTGAAAGATCCGACGGGATATGCATCGCTGTGCGGCCTCATCACCGAAGCGAGAATGCGCGCGCAGAAAGGCGAATACCTCTCTCTGCACGAGGACTTCGACGGCCGCTGCGATGGCCTGCTCGCACTGTGGCTGCCCCGATGCGACGAGCGCGACGACCTGCATGCCGCATGGCTCGAACGCAAATTCGGCGAGCGGCTGTGGGTGGCCGTGGAACTGCATCGCGGCCCAAACGACGACAAACGGCTGGCCGACCTGCAGGCCTTGGCCAAGCGCCATCGTCTTCCCTGCGTCGCCGCGGGCGATGTGCATATGCACGAGCGCGGGCGACGCCGGTTGCAGGACGTGCTGACCGCCGTTCGGCACAGGACCACCGTAAGCGCAGCCGGAGAGCGATTATTCCCCAACGGCGAAAGGCATCTGCGGATCCGCAAGGCATTGGCCGCGATCTATCCGCCGGACCTGTTGGCGGAAACCTTGAAGATAGCCGCGCAGTGCGATTTCGATCTCAAACGGGACCTGAAATACAAGTATCCCCGCGAACTGGTTCCGCAAGACGAAACCCCGACCACCTGGCTGCGCAAGCTGGTCGAAAAAGGTGCCGGGCAGCGATGGCGCCAAGGCGTTTCCCAGCGCGCGCTCGAGCAGATCGACAGCGAGCTTTCGATCATCGCTTTTCACGGATACGAGGCTTACTTCCTCACTGTCCACGACATCGTGAATTTCGCCCGATCCAAGAACATCCTGTGCCAAGGAAGAGGCTCGGCGGCCAATTCGGTGGTGTGCTATGCACTGGGCATCACCGAGATCGACCCGATCAAACAGGCGTTGCTGTTCGAGCGGTTCATGTCGCGCGAACGCAAAGAGCCGCCCGACATCGACGTCGATTTCGAGCATGAGCGACGCGAAGAAGTGCTTCAGTACGTCTTCGACCACTATGGCCGGGATCGCGCCGCGTTGACGGCGGTGGCGATCAGCTATCGCGGCCGCAGTGCCGTGCGCGACGTGGCCGCCGCCCTGGGCATGCCGCAAGACCAAATCAGCGAATTGTCCAAGACGCTGGACCGTTGGAGCGACGGCACCTTGCTGATCCAGGAGCTGATCGAACGCGGTTTCGACCCGGAATCGCCGGTACTGAGGAAGGCGGTCGAGCTCAGCAACCTATTGGTCGAAAACTATTTCCCCAGGCACCTGTCCCAGCACCCCGGCGGCTTCGTCATCTCCGAACAGGCGCTGCATACATTGGTTCCGGTCGAGAACGCGGCGATGGACAAGCGCACGATCGTGCAGTGGGACAAGGACGATCTGGACGAACTCGGGATATTGAAGGTCGATTGCCTCGCCCTCGGCATGCTCACCGCGGTCCACAAGATCTTCAAGCTGCTCAAGTCCCAGGGGCATGGCGAGATGACCATGTCGGGAATCCTGGAACGCGGCGACGACGAGAAGGTCTACGAGATGATCTGCGAAGCCGACACCGTCGGCGCGTTCCAGATCGAATCCCGCGCGCAGATGTCCATGCTGCCGCGATTGCGGCCGGTCAAGTTCTACGACTTGGTCGTGCAGATCGCCATCGTTCGCCCGGGGCCCATCCAGGGCAACATGGTCAATCCCTATCTTTTGGCCAGAAAAAAACAACCCAGCGAGATCGAATACCCGAAGGAAGAACTCGAGCAAGCTCTGGGGCGCACCTTGGGCGTTCCGTTGTTCCAAGAACAGGTCATGCAAATCGCCATGATCGCCGCGAAGTTCAGCGCCGACGAAGCCGATGCGCTGCGCAGATCGATGGCGGCGTGGAAACGCCATGGCGGCTTGGATCCGCATCGGGAGAAACTGACGACACGGATGCTCGGGCGCGGCTACGAAATCGAATTCATCGACCGGATTTTCGAGCAGATCAAAGGCTTCGGCAGCTACGGCTTCCCCGAATCGCACGCCGCCAGCTTCGCGCTCATCGCCTACGTAAGCTGCTGGCTGAAGTATTACCACCCCGCCGCCTTCGCCTGCGGCATCATCAACTCGATGCCGATGGGCTTCTACACCCACGGCCAGATCTTGCACGACGTGCGCCGCAAGGGCGTGACGATCCTGCCGGTGGACGTGCGCTACAGCGATTGGGACTGCACGCTCGAAGCCCTGCCCGGGCGCGGCGAGCGCAAGCATCCGCACGCGATCCGGATGGGGCTGCGGCTGGTCAACGGCTTCGACGAAGCCTCGGCCAACCGGATCAGCGATGCGCGCGCGCAGGCGCCGTGGCGCGACGTGGACGATCTGTGCGAACGCGCCGGGCTGGATGCGCGCGTGCGCGCGGTGCTCGCCGACGCCGGCGCGTTGCGCGCGCTGGCCGGGCATCGCCACCGCGCGCGTTGGGCGGTCGCGGGCGTGGACACGCAGTTGCCATTGTTCGCCGGCGTCGCCCGCGAGGAAGCGCAGGTCGCGCTGCCCTTGCCCAGCGCCGGCGAGGACGTGCGCGCCGATTACGCGCTGCTGGGCACCACTCTCGGCCCGCATCCGCTGGCGCTGCTGCGCAGCGCTTTGCACGCGCGGCGCTGCCGGCGCTCGTCGCAGCTCAAGCTGGTCGATCACGGCCGGCACGTGCGCTTCGCCGGTTTGGTGACGGTGCGCCAACACCCGGAAACCTCCAGCGGCGTGACCTTCCTGAGCCTGGAAGACGAGGACGGCATGGTCAACGCCGTGGTCTGGCGCGATCTGGCCCAGCGCCAGCGGCGGGTGCTGGTGGAAGCGCGGCTGATGGCCATCGACGGCAAGCTCGAACGCGTGGACGGCGTGCAGCACATCGTAGTGTCGCGCATGGAGGATCTCACGCCGCTGCTGGGATCGCTGGCGACGCATTCGCGCGACTTCCATTGAAGACCGGCGCGGCGCGCAGCGACGCCGACGATACCCATCGAACCGCGCCCGCGAAACCATCGCGGCGGCGCGCCGCGCTTCGACGCATGCGACGCACGCTTCGATCTATTGGACGCGTCCGTCTAACCTGGATTTAACCCGCACGAATTTCCGCGCGGCTAGGATGCCCGGACGCAACGAACACAAGGAACCTGTTCATGAACAAGCTCCCCTGCCTCGCGCTTGCCGCGTTTCTCGCCATCGCCAGCGCCCCCGCGCTCGCCGAAGTCGGCACCCTCAGCAACAACGGCACCGGCGCGACCAAGGCCGCCGCGGAAGCCAAGGCCAAGAAAAATCTGGAAGACGCCTGCCAATCGCACAAAGGCCAGGTCGTGGAAGGCTCGTTCAAAGTCACCTTCGACAAACAGATGAGCAATGGTCAGTTTTACGTAGACGCGACCATGCAGTGCGACATTCCGTAAACGGATTCAAGCGATGTCCCACCCGAAGCCCCCGCGCCGCGGGGGCTTTTTCGTTCGCGCTTCGATCCGATGGTCTCGACGGACTCCCGCAACGCCCGGCCCGATGAAGCCTCGCGCCGACACGGGATCGAGATCTGCGTCCAGATCGAACCCAAGGCGCGATCGAACCGGCGCTGAAGTTCGCGCATCCGGCGTTCGAGCATCTGGATCACGCGCCGCGTGCGCCGAACCATCGCCTCGCGCGCCGAAAACAGCTACTCCGGCCGCTCCTTGACCGGCCGCTTGGCCAGCTTGCGCTGCAGCGTGCGCCGGTCCACGCCGAGCACGCGCGCGGCTTGGGAGACGTTGCCGCCGCATTCGGCCAGCACGCGCTGCATGTGCTCCCAACCTTGCCGGCGCAGCGACACCGGTGCGTCCGGCGGCGGCGCGGCGTCTTCGCCGGGCGCTTCGAAGGATTGCGCCAGCGCGTCGATGTCGAACGGCTTGGGCAGGTAATTCCAGGCGCCGCGGCGCATCGCGTCGACCGCGGTGGCGATGCTGGCGTAACCCGTGGCCAGGACGATGCGCGCCTGCGGGCAGCGCCGGCGCAGTTCGCCGATCAGCAGCAGGCCGTTGTCGGCGCCGAGCTTGAGGTCGAGCACGATGCCGTCCGGCGCGAACGCTTCCACCGCCGCCAATGCGCTGGCCGCGTCGTGGCGCGCCTGCGCCTCGATGCCGCGGCGCGCGAGCATCCGCGCCAGCACCTGGCAGAACGCCAGATCGTCGTCGATCAGCAGGATCCGCGCGGGCAGGCTCACGGCGCGCCCTCCGCGATCAGCGGCAGCTCGACTTCGGTGATGCAGCCGCCATCGTCGCGCTCGCCCTGCTTCACCGTGCCGCGGCTGCGTTCGATGCTCGATTTGGAAATCATCAGGCCGATGCCCAACCCCGTGCCCTCGCCGTCGCGGCGCGGCTTGGCGATCCGCGCCGGGCCCGCGCCGCGGTCGCGGATGGCGATGTTGAGGCGGCCTTCGCGCAGCGCGGTTTCCACCTCCACCGGCTCGTCGACGCCGGCCGCGGCGTTGGCGTCGGCGGCGTTGTTGATGAGGTTGATCAGCGCTTGCTGCAGGCCGGCGTCCACCCGCACCCGCCGCTGCGCCGCGCCGGCGAAGAAACGCGCGGTGGCGTTGGGCCGCAACAGCCGCCAGCGGTCGACGCAGGCGTGGACGAAGGCGTCGGCGGCTTCCACCGAACTCTCGCCGGCCGCGCCGCGGCGGGCCATGTCGGCCAGCGCGCGCACGTGGTCGCGACAGTGCGCGAGCTGCGAGCGCAGCAGTTCGATGTCCTCGCGCGCCGGCGGGTGATCGCCGCCGAGCCAGTCGTCCACCAACAAGCCCATCGTCGCCAGCGGCGTATTGAGTTCGTGCGCGGTGCCGGCGGCGAGCGAGCCCAGCGCCGACAGCGATTCGTCGCGGATCGCGCGCTCGCGCGCCTCCGACAGGCGCCGGCGCTGCTCGCGCACGATGGTCATGAAGCGGCTCAGCACCACGGCCATGATTCCGGCCGAGAGCAGGAAGTTGACCCACATCCCGGTGACGTGCAGTTGGAAATCGCTGCCGTGCAAATGCGGCAGATCGACGTGATGGCCCATCAGCCAGGTGTAGAGCGCCGCGGTCAGCACGGTCAGGCCGAGCATCGGCGCGATGTCCAGGCCGATCGCCGCCAGCGCCACCGGCACCAGATACAGCGACACGAACGGATTGGCCGGGCCGCCGGAGAAATACAGCAGCGCGGTCAGCGCCAGCAGATCCGCCAGCACCTGCAGCGCCACCGCGCGCGCGCCGGCGTCGCGATGGGCCAGCCACCACCAGTGGCTGAGCACGTTGAACAGCAGCAGCCCGGCCGAGATCGACAGCAGTTCGCGGGTAGGAATCGGCAGGCCCAGGCGCTGGCTGACGAACACCACGGTCAGCATCTGGCCGGCCACCGCCATGTATCGCAGGTAGATCAGCAGTTGCAGCACGGGCGGGTCTCGGGGGCGGAACAGGCGATTATCGCACCGCCCCGGCGCGGCGGGCTGCGGCAACCCGCCGCGGTGCGCCGCCGCGCGCGGCCATGCTGCGGCGCGGCGCGGAACCCGACCGATGCCGCAATTGCGCGCGCCGCCGCGGCATGAACGCGCGCGCCGGCCTGTCGCTATCGACAGTGCGCTTCGCGCGCGGCCGCGACGGCCTAAGCTGCGGCGGCCAGGAACCCACTGGCGACAGACAAGGAAAGGACGTCATGAAATCGATTGGATGGACGCTGGCCAACGCGGCGCTGTGCGGCGCGCTGGCCCTGGCCGCGATCGGCTCGGCCGCCGCGCCCTCGACCGCGCAGGCGCAGATCGGCAACCGCCCGCGGCTGTGGTGCTTCGTGAGCCCGAACGATCTGCCGGGCGACCCCAACTTCGGCCGCTGCGCCTCGTTCTACCCCGGCGCGAGCAGCTACCGCGCCGACTTCGACGTGCGCAATTTGCCGGCCGGCAGCTACACCTACGTGTGGACCAGCGAACTCGCCGGCGTGCTGCCGTGCACGACCCAAAGCTGCACCCGCACGTATCGCGGCTCGGCGCCGGTGTCGGATCTGGTGACGGTGACTTACACCAACACGGCCACCGGCGCGTCGGCGACGCTTGGGGCGAACGTGCAGATCAACGGGCCGATTTGAGTCGCCTGAGCTTGGAGACGACGTCGAAAAAAAGCGGGCCGTAAGGCCCGCTTTTCGTTTCCGCGTCGCGCCCGCGATTACCAGTCCGCTTGCAGGCTCACGTTCGAATACGCCGAGTAACCGAACACGCCGACGTAGAAATCGCCGGGCGGCGGATTGTTGACCGATGCCCCCTCGTTGCTGCCGGCGATGCCGGTGGCTATGTCGTAGCTGGCCAGGGTCGGCGGCTCGCCGTACTTGACGAACATGTCGGCATCGCCCGCGCCGGCCAGAGTCAACATGAAGTTGGGCGTGTTCGGCGGCACGGTGAAGCGGAAATAGCGGAACGTATTGATCGCGCCGCTGAGGCCGCCGACCGCCACGCCCTTGCTCAACTGCTGCACGGGCGCGCCGCCTTCCATGCGATAGCGCCGCGCCAGCTTGCGGCTCGGCCCGCCCTCGCTCTCGGCCCAGGACACGGTGTAGTGGCCGTCCGGATTCATCGCCACATGCAGCGATCCCGGATAGAGCACCGCCGCGGCCGGCGCGGCATCGACCCGGAACGTCGCGCCGAGCGAGCTGCCGTCGGCGGCGTACTCATGCGCATACACGTTCCACTGCGCGTACTCGTCGGTGAACGACGAGCGCTGCGCCCAAACCGCGAGCGTGCGGCCGTCGCCGGCGATGGCAACCCGCGTGCTGTAAAACGCCGAGCCGGCGGTGCCCGGCGGGTCGCGGCCCAGCAGCACGTTGTCGCCGAGCTTGGCGCCGCTGGCGTCGAAGCGCTGGAAGCGCGCCGAGGTCGAGCGCGGCGTCATGACGAATCCGTCCCAGCCGAAAATGTGCTTCCCGGCCGAGTTCGACGCCAGTTGGACGATTTCGTTGGCGCTTTCGCCGTTGCCGGCCACGTCGGTCACGTCGTTCAGCGCGCCCAACAGCGCGCCGTCGCGGCTGTAACGCAGCAGACGGTGCTGAACTGGAGACTGGTTCGTGCCCGGCCGGCTCATCTGGTTGACGATGAAATTGCCCGCGCCGTCCATCGCCAGACCCCAGGACTGCAGGTTGGTCTGGGGGTTGCCGCTGGCGATCAGCAACTCGCCGGTGCGCGCGGTGCCGTTGCTGTTGAACACCCTGGCATAGGTCGAGAAGATGCTCGGCTCGGTCGGCGTGCTGCTCAGCACGTTGTAGACGATCACGAACAGGCCCGCGTCGTTGATCGCCACCTGTAGGGTCTGGCCGCGGACGCTGGCCTGGAAGCGCGGCACCACGACCGCGCCGTCGCGGTTGAACACTGTGGCGTACACGCCCTGGGCGGTGACGTTGGCGACCACGTAATTGCCCAGCCGGTTGGCGGCGATATCGCTCCACGTGCCGGGCATCGAATGCGATCCCGCCAGCAGGCCGTCCTTGCCGTAGCGGCGGACCGTGCTGCTTTCCAGATCGTTGCGGCTGCTGACGAACAGCATGCCGCCGTCGCCGCCGGCGGTGGCTTCAAGGCTGCCGTCGCCCCATTCGAAGCCTTGCAGCACGTACGGCGCGCTCAACGCCGCTGCGCCCGCCGAACCGCTGACCAGGGTCAGCGCCGCGGCCCAGCCGACCAGCCAGCGCAGCGCGTTACGAACTTCCCTTCGCATATCTGCTCCTTTGAAATACAAAAAGCGCGCACCGCTGGGCGGCGCGCGCCGGCCCGTCGGGCCAGGACCGATTATCGCCCGGCCGGGTCTCGCAGCCTGCGACCGTGCATCGCCGTGCGAACGGTTGCCTGCGCATGAAATACATGCAAAAGGCGGGCCGAGGCCAGCCCTTTGCCGCTAGACCGGTCGCCGGCCGCGCCGATGCGGTTTGATCGAACCGGCTTCAGGCGAACCGCCATCAATCGAACTTGACGTCGTACTCCAGCCAGAACTGACGCCCATACGGATCGTAATTGCCGACCGGATAGAACGGCCAGCCGCCGTTGTTGCGGTCCTGCGGCGGGTTGGAATCGCGCAGGTTGTTGACGATCAGCGACAGCTTGGAGCGGTCGCCGAACCGGTACGACACGCTGCCGTTGTACTTGGTGTACGGGCCGTAGCGGCCGCTGCCGTCGCTCTTGGGCAGGCTGCCGTAGCGGTAGGCGCTGAGGTCGGCGGTCCACGCGCCGATACTCCAGTTCAGGCCGGTGTTGAGCTTGCTGCGCCAGTCGCCGGCTTGCAGCGGGTCGAGCGTGTTGCGCAGGTCGATGCGCGGGTCGTCGGCGAACTGCTGGTAGTCGTGCTTGATCACCAGGGTGTAGGCCAGGCGCGCGGCGAAGTCGCCGAAGCGGCCGGCGCTCCAACGCACGTTGGTCTTCACGTCGACGCCGTCGGTGCGCTCGGACGCGGCGTTGATCGCGTTGACCAGCACGCGGCGCACCTGATCGGGCTGCACCGGCGCGTCGGACGGGTTGCGGATCACCCGGCCCAGCACTTCCTGGCAGTTGGCCGAATTGATGTCGCGCGGCTCGCCGCCGAGGGTGCGGCCCAGGCGGCAGTCGGCTTCCTCGCGCAGGATGCGGGCGCTGTCGAGGTTGGTGACTTCGTCTTCCAGGCGGATCGAGTAGTAATCCACCGACAGGTCGAAGTTCTGCGACGGCGACCACACCACGCCCAGGCCGTAGGACTTGCCGTTCTCCGGCTTCAGACCGGTGTTGCCGTTGCTGGTGTAGTCGATGGCGAGGCCGGAGAAATCGCAATCGTCGTAGGCCTGGCCGGCGGTGCGGCAGCGCCAGTAGTCGGTCATGCCCGGGTTATAGCCGCGGGTTTCGGCGGCGAAGATGTAGTTCATGTCCGGCGCGCGGAAGCTGGTGGCGGCGGTGGCGCGCACCAGCAGGCTGTCGGTCGGACGGTATTCCAGGCCCGCGTTCCAGGTCGCCTTGCCCGACTTGCGCCCGGCGAAGCGGAACTCGTCGTAGCGCGCGGCGGCCGAGGCGGTCAGCGTGCTGAAGATCGGAATGCTGAGCTCGGCGCCGATGGCGTAGCGGTCGCGGTCGCCGCTGGAGCGCGAGCCGGCGCTGGTGTTCCAGAACGTGCCGTCGCCCAGGCGCGGGTCGGGACGGTTGCTGTAGCCCTGGGTGCCCGCTTCGATCACGCCGGCGAAACCGACCGTGCCGGCCGGCAGGTCGAACAGGTGGCCGTTGACGCTGAAGCTCAGGTTTTGGATCCAGGCGGCGTTGACGCCTTCGTAGAAACCGGTGAGGCGCTGGTAATCGGCCGGCGTCAGCGCGGTGTACAAACGCGCCGGATCGGGGTTGTAGATGCCGATGCCGGCCGCGGTCGTGCCCAGGCGCGGGCCGAGGAAGAATTCGTTGACGCCGGCCAGGAACTGGCGGCGCTTGGTCCGGTTCTCGTTGCGGCCGTGGTTGTAGGCCAGCTCGTAGTTCCAGTCGCTGTCGCCCAGCGCGCCGCGCGCGCCGACCGAGAACGCCCAGGAACGCTCCAGGAAGCGGTTGTTGTTGGCGTGGGCCGAGCCGATTTCCTCCGGCGCGATGCGGCGGTACCAGATCTCGTTGAGGCCGGTGGCCTGATTGAGGAAGTAGTTGTTGTCCGAGGTCCAACTCGGCGCGCGGGTATTGTTCTCGATGCTGGCGACGCCGAGCTGCACGTCGGCGAACAGCTCGGTGCGCTCGTTGAGATGCCAGGTCAGCAGGCCGTAGGCGTCGGCGTTCTTCTTCTGCGTCTGCAAGGTCCAGAACGCCGGCGCGGCCTCGTTGCTGCCGCAGTACCAGCCTTGGCGCGGGTTGTTCGAGCGCGTGGTCGAGCCGTGATAGAGCCCGGACAAGCCGCCGCAGGCCGCGCCCGGATCGATGAAACCGTTGGTGCGCGCGTTGCGGCGATAACCGACCTGGGTCGGATTGATCCGCTCGCCGGTCGGGTTGTCGAGCAGCGAATCCATGAAGTCGCGCTGATCGCCCCAGATCGCCTGACGGTGCGAGAGCTCGACGCCGTAGACCGCGTCGAAGCGATCGTTGGAATAGCCGCTGACCACCTGCAAGCGCTGATTCTGGCCGCCGCCCTGCTCGGTCCCGCCGACGCGCACGTTGACCTGGGTGCCGTCGAACTTCTTCTTGAGGATGAAGTTGACCACGCCGGCGACCGCGTCGGAGCCGTACACCGCCGAGGCGCCGCCGCCGAGCACTTCGATGCGTTCGATCAGCGCGCTGGGGATGTTGGCGAGGTTGACGACGTTGACCGAGCCTTCGTAGGCCAGCGGATAGTCGGCCTGACGGCGGCCGTTGATCAGCACCAAGGTGTGGTTGGGGCCGAGGCCGCGCAGGTTGATGACGTTGGCGGCCGGAGTGAAGGTGTTGCCGTAGTCCTCGCCCTGCACCACGCCGGTGTTCTGGCTCAGCGCGGCGAGCGCGTCGAACGCGCTGCGGAAACCTTGCTTGTCGATTTCCTCGGCGCTGATGACGGTGACCGGCGACGGGCCTTCCAGGCTGGCGCGCGGAATGCGCGAGCCGGTGACCACGACCTGATCGAGCGTGGTCGCGGCCCGGTCTTGCGGCGCATCGGCGGCGGCCTCGGCGGCCAACGCGGGCGCGGCTAGCGCCGACAACGCCAGAGCGAGAAACACGGACAGCGGCCGGCGCTGCGGCCGGAAGACGGCTTGCATGGGGGAAATCCTCTGCGGATGGAAGGCCCGGCTCAGCGCTTGGTGGAATCCCCTTATGCGCGCCGCGGCGATGAAGCATCTTTGTTGCCCCGCAACATGAGCAGAAATGAAGCCGCCGCATCTGCTTATGTCGCGCGGGAATTTGCGCAATCGCGCATTAGTCTGCCGCGCGCGCCGCGGCGCGCTTGTGCCGCGCCGCACGGATCGCGAACGCGCGCGATCCGCGCCGAGATCGGCGCCAACCGGCAAATGCGGCAAAGCGCACTGGCTTCGCGACACCGGCTAAGCGCAGCGCGCGTGGCCCGCGTCACGCGCGAGCCGCCACCGATTGCGCGTCCGCGCGGCGAGGCGGCGAGAGTCGCGCGCGAACAGTGACGCCGCGCATCCGCGTTCACGGCGTTCTGTGACCGACCCTCGGCTTTGCCGCTTGCCCGCCCCCTTAAGCTCGCGCACCCGTTCGCCCGCCGTCGTCACGCCGCCTCGACGCCAGCCCAACCGGAGTGCGCCATGTCCAGCCCGCTGTCGAATTCCGAACGCGACTCGCTCCGTCGCCATCTGTTGCAACGCTACGGCGCGCTCGGCCGCGCCACGCCGTCGAAGGCCGCGCGCGCCAAGCTCGCCGGCGCCGCCGCCGCCGCGCCGGAGATGCAAGCCGCGCCGGTCGCGCTGATCCCGAAGGATCTGCCGAAAGCGCCGTTCGCGGTGCGCGCGCTCAACAACCTCAGCTACGGCGCCACCGCGCAAAGCGTGGCCGAGTTCAACGCGCTCGGCACGACCGGCGCGCTGCGTCTGGCCAACTGGATCGACTGGCAGCTCGATTGGGCCGCGATCGACGACAGCGCGCTCGACGCGCGTCTGGCGAGCGCCGGCTACACCACCTTGGGCAAGTCGCTGACCCAGCTGTGGGAAGACCACGTCAAGCCCAATCCCACCTACGACATCCGCATGCGCCCGGCCTGGGAAATCCAGCGCGGCGCGCTGGTGCGCGCGGTCCATTCCAAGCGCCAGCTGCGCGAGGTGATGGTCAATTTCTGGCACGACCACTTCAACGTCACCGTCGGCGACTACGACGCCGGCCCGGTGTACGTGCATTACCAGCGCGACGTGCTGCGTCCGCACGCGTTCGGCAATTTCCGCGCGATGCTCGAGGAAGTGGCCAAGAGCACTTCGATGCTCTACTACCTCGACAACGTCGACAACACCCGCGCCGGTCCGAACGAGAACTTCGCCCGCGAACTGCTGGAGCTGCACACGCTCGGCGCCGAGCATTACCTCGGCTTCATGGATCCGTTCCAGGTGCCGCCGGACGCGGAAGATCCGAACTATCCGTCCGGCTACACCGACATCGACGTGTACGAAACCGCGTCGGCCTTCACCGGCTGGTCGGTCAAGAACGGTCACTGGCAGTATCCCAACGACAACGACGGCAGCTTCGTCTATCGGCAGGCGTGGCACGACGCGGGTCCGAAGTTCCTGCTCGGCCGCATGCTCTATCCCGAGCAGCCGGCGCTGAAGGACGGCCGCGACGTGCTCGACCGCCTCGCCAGCCATCCGGGCGTGGCGCGCTTCATCTGCAAGAAGCTGATCCGCCGCTTCATGTCCGACACGCCCGATCCGGCGCTGGTGACCAGCGCGGCGGCGGTGTTCCGGCAGAACTGGCAGGCGCCGGACCAGATCGCCAAGACCTTGCGCCACATCCTCAACACCGACGCCTTCATCAACGTGTGGGCGGCCAAGGCGCGGCGCCCGTTCGAGGCGGTGGCTGCGGCGATGCGCACGCTCGGCAGCGACTGGACCCTCGCGGTGGGCAATCAGAAGAGCGACGAATTCGCCTGGCGCATGGGCTTCACCGGCCACGCGCCCTACGACTGGCCGGCGCCGAACGGTTACCCGGACACGCGCGAGGCGTGGTCGGGTTCCAGCAGCTATGCGATGACCTGGAAGATCCTCAACTGGTTCACCGAAGCCCAGGACAACGCCGTGCCGCTGGCGCCGATCCTGGCGACCACGCGCAGCAAAGTCGCCTCGTGGACGCCGAACGCGCTGGTCGATTTCTGGTGTCAGCGCATCCTCGGCTATCAGCCGACCGCGGCGCGCAAGCAGACGCTGGTGGCGTTCATGGCCCAGAACGGCGATCCGGCGACCTATGTCGTCACCGACACCAACGTTTGGGCCGCCTCCGACCTCAAGCGCCACTACAACCAGGAACGGCTGCGCAGCATGGTCTCGCTGATCCTGATGTCGCCCGAATTCCTTACCCGCTGAGCAGGTGCCGCCATGACCACCCGACGCGACTTCCTCAAGGGCACCTGCGCGACCGCCGCCGCGACCGCGGTCGGCGGCCCGTCGCTGCTGTTCGCCAACCCCGCCCTCGCCGCCGCCAACGGCCACGACACCATCGTGCATGTGTTCCTGCGCGGCGGCCTGGACGGCCTCAATCTGGTCGTGCCGATCGACGGCGCCGACCGCACGTTCTACGAACAGGCGCGGCCGAATCTGGCCATCGCCGCGACCGGCACCTACGGCGCGCTGCCGCTGACGCTCGCCAGCGGCGGCGGCACCGGCTTCGGTCTGCATCCCTCCGCCGTCGGTTTGCGCGATCTGTGGAACGCCGGGCATCTGGGCATCGTGCATGCCTGCGGCTTGCTGACCAGCGTCACCCGCAGCCACTTCGACGCTCAGCTCTACATCGACCTGGGCACGCCCGGCTCGCAGGGCATCGGCAGCGGCTGGATGGCGCGGGCGATGAACACCCAGCCCAACCTCAACGGCAGCGAGCAATTGCCGGCGCTCGGCGTCGGCGCGCGCCAGCCGGCGGGTCTGCTGTCGTCGGTGCAGGCGCTGACCATGGCCAGCCCGTCGGACTTCGCGCTCAACGCCGGCGCGTGGTCGTGGCAGATGGCGCGCAGCGGTTCGCCGGCTGGCTTTCGCGGCGTCAACGAAACCCTGGCGAGTTTGTGGACCGGCGCGTCCGCGCTGGAACTCGGCGGCCAGCGCGCCGACCGCGCGCTGCAAGTGATCGCCAAGCAAAGCTACAGCGCGGTGCCGGCCGGCTGGCCGACCACGACCTTCGCCCAGCAGTTGTGGACCATCGCCCAATCGATCCAGTTCGGCCTCGGCCTGCACTACGCCACGCTCGACCTCGGCGGCTGGGACACCCACGACGGCCAAGGCACCGCGGGCAGCGGCTACCACTACTACCAGAACAAGATCGCCGAACTTTCGCAGGGCTTGTCGGCGTTCTACGCCGCGCTCGACGCCAGCGGCCACGCCGGGCGCGTGACCGTGGTCGTGCAGTCCGAATTCGGCCGGCGCGTGCGCGCCAACGCCAACGGCGGCACCGACCACGGCTACGGCAATCCGGTGCTGGTGCTCGGCGGCGCGGTCAACGGGCGGCGCTTCTACGGCTCGTGGTCGGGGTTGGACCCGGAAATCCTGTCGCCGCATTTCGGCGACGTGCCGGTCACCACCGACCATCGCCAGGTGCTGTCGGAGCTGTTGGTCAAGCGCATGGGCAACAGCAATCTCGCCAACGTGTTTCCGGGCTACAGCGGCTATGCGCCGATGGGCGTGGTGCGCGACTTCGGCACGCTCGCGCCCAAGCCCGCGCCGGGCGCGCGGCGTTTGCGCGCGGCGCCGGCGCCCGCGGCGAGCGAGCCCGATCTGCTCGAGCGCCTGATGCGTTACGTGCAGGAACTGGTGGATTGATCCGCCGCGCGCGCAGCGCAACGCTGCGCGCTTCCAACGCGGACGCCGGCATCCGCCGGCGTCCGCGCCGCCTCAACCGCGCTGCGATGGGGTGAAAACGCCGCGAAACCGCATGCTGCCGGACGCCAGCCGGTCGTAGGCTTGCACCGCCCGATCCAGGGTGAAAGTCTCGACGATCGGCTTGACCTTGCCCTGCGCCGCCAGTTCCAGCACCTCGCTCAGATAGCGCTGGCCGCCGTGGGTGGAACCGATGACGCGCTGGCGCATCATGTGGAACGGCACGCCTTCCGACGAAATCGAGAACGGCTTGCTGAAGTCCAGCCCGCACAGCACCACGCGCCCGTCCACGCGCAAGCCGGCGACTGCCTCGCGCGCCGAATCGAAATCGTTGCTGGTCACCAGCAGCACGTCGGCGCCGCCGATCTCGCGCAGCTGCTTGCCGTCGGCGACGACATGGTCCGCGCCCAGTTGCCGGGCCAGTTCGTGCTTGTCGGCCGAATGGGTGATCGCGACCGTCTCGTAGCCGCAGGCCTTGGACAGTTGCAGCGCCACATGCCCGAGCCCGCCGATGCCGAGCACGGCGATGCGCTCGTGCGGTTGCGGCTGCGCGTCGCGCAGGCCGCTCCAGGTGGTGTAGCCGGCGCACATCATCGGCGCGGCATCGACATAGGCCAACCCGTCCGGCAGCAGCACCGTACCTTCGGCGGCGATGGCGATGTACTCGGCATGTCCGCCCTGGGCGGCGAATCCGGTGGTGCGCGGCTCGACGCAGTTCATCGCGGTCTGGCCGCTCAGCGGCCGGTTCTGGCGGCAATACGGACAGCGGCCGCAAGCCGACTGCACCCAGGTCGTGCCAACCCGATCGCCGACCCGGCGGCCGCGCACGCCGGCGCCGACCTCGACCACTTCGCCGACCACCTCGTGCCCGGGCGTCTGCGGATAGATATCGCCGCCGTACCCCTGGGTCGCCCACACGTCGGTGTAGCACATGCCCGAGGCGTGCACCCGCACCAGCACCTGCCCGGGCTCGAGCGTGGGCACGGGCACCTCGCGGACCTCCCACGGGCGGCCGGCGCCGGTCATCACGACTGCTTTCATTTTCATGGGTTCGCTCCTGGCTGAATTCGAAGGGGGCGGCGGCGCGGACGGCCGCGGCGCGGGCGGCGCGAGGCGCATGCGATCAGCCTAGGCAGCGTTGACTGGCAAGACAATCTCGCCAATCCTTTATTCCAAGATGAAGAATCCTCACCAATCCAAGAACGGCGATCTGTCGGCCTACTCGGTGTTCCTGGCCGTGGCGAACCAGCGCAGCTTCCGCGCCGCCGCCGCCGAACTCGACCTGACGCCGTCGGCGATCAGCCATTCGATCAAGTCGCTGGAACAGCGCCTGGGCATCCGCCTGTTCAACCGCACCACCCGCAGCATGGCGCTGACCGACGCCGGCGAGCGTCTGTTCGCCCGGCTGCGCCCGGCGCTGGCGGCGATCCAGGAGGCGGTGCTGGAGATCGAGGAGCGCCGCGGCACGCCCAGCGGCACGGTCCGGATCAACGCCAGCGAAGGCGCGATCCGTCTGGTGCTCAAGCCGCTGCTCGCGCGTTTCCTGCGCGAACACCCGCAGGTGCGCCTGGACATCGTCAGCGACGGCCGGCTCAGCGACATCGTCGCCGACGGCTTCGACGCCGGCATCCGTCTGGCCGAAGCGGTCGCGCAGGACATGATCGCGGTCAACGTGCTCGACCGGGTGCGTTTCGCCGCCCTCGCCTCGCCGGCCTACCTCGCCGCGCGCGGCCGGCCGCAGGTGCCGCAGGATCTGCTCGGCCACGACTGCATCCGCTTCCGCTTCGAAAGCGGGGCGATCTATCGCTGGGAATTCGAGCGTCGCGGCATCGTCGAGCGGATCAACGTCGACGGCCCGCTGACCCTGACCGACCAGCCGCTGATGGTCGAGGCCGCGATCGACGGCATCGGCATCGCCTTCGTCCCCGACCACCTCGCCGCCGACGCGCTGCGCGCGGGCCGGCTCGAACGCGTGTTGCAGGACTGGTGCCCGGACTCGCCGGGGCTGTGCCTGTACTACCCGGGCCACCGCCACGTGTCCTCGGGCCTGCGCGCGCTGATCGACGCACTGAGCGAGCAGCGCCCGCACCTGTCGGCGGCGGTCGCTTCGCTGTGACGTCGGCCGCTCAGCGCGGCGCGGCGCCGGCCGGGCCCGCAGCGCCGAACTTGTCGGCGAACACCTGCGCCACCCAATCGACGAACGCGCGCACCCGCGGCGACAGCTGCCGGTGCTGCGGATACATCGCCCAGGCCGGCACGCCGGGGCTGGCGTAGTCGCCCAGCACTTCGACCAAACGGCCGTCGTCGAGATACGGCTCCACCCCGTGCCGCGGCAACTGGATCAAACCGCAGCCGCGCAACGCGGCGGCGGCGTAGCAGGCGGCGTCGTTGACGTTGATCCAACTCTCCAGCTGATACTCGCGCAGCGCGCCGTCGACGGTCAGCTCGAACGGATAACGCAGGTCGCGATCGCTGGCGAAGAAGCCCACGGCGCGGTGCGCGCTCAACTCGTCGGGATGGCGCGGCACGCCGAAGCGCTGCAGGTAATCCGGGCTCGCGCACACCACCTCGGGCATGGTCGCGATCTTGCGCGCCACCAGCGAGGAATCGCGCGGCACGCCCGAGCGCACCACGCAGTCGATGCCCTCGCGGACCAGATCGACGAGACGGTCGCCGCTGCTGACTTCCAGTTCGATGCGCGGATAGCGCGCGTGGAACTCGTCGATGCGCGGCAACACGATGCCGGTGGCGTGGATGCCGTGCAGATCGATGCGCAACACGCCGCGCGGGTCGCTGGCGAGCTGAGTCAGCGCCGCGTCGGCGTCGTCGAGCTCGGCCAGCACGTGCACGCAGCGTTCGTAATAGGCCTGCCCGTCCAGGGTCGGCCGCACCTGCCGGGTGGTGCGTTCGAGCAGGCGCGCGCCGAGCCGCGCTTCCAATTCCTTGATCGCGTGGGTGGCGGTGGCGCGCGGCAGGTCCAGCACCGCGGCGGCGCGGGTGAAGCTGCCCAGTTCGACGATGCGGACGAACAGACGCAGGGTGTCGAGGCGGTCCATCGGCGGGCTCCGGCGGCTCGATTGTTGGCGATTATTGAATTGTATTGCCAATCCAGCCTGATTTATCCACCCAGGGTCAACGCGCACACTGCCGCCACCCCGACAGACCGGGGCTTCCCTCACCCGAACCGGAGTCCGCCATGTCCGCTCAGACCGCTCTTTCCACTCAGGCCGCCCTCGTCACCGGCGCCTCGCGCGGCATCGGCCGCGCCATCGCCCTGCGCCTGGCCGCCGACGGCTACGCCGTGGCGGTCAACTACGCCGGCAACGCCGCCGCGGCCGAGGCGGTGGTCGCGCAGATCCAAAGCGAGGGCGGCCGCGCCGTCGCGCTGCAGGGCGACGTCGCCGACGCCGAAGCGATGCAGCGCGTGTTCGCCGAAGCCAAGGCCGCGTTCGGCCGCCTCGACGCGGTGGTCAACAGCGCCGGCGTGATGCCTTACGTGCCGGTGCAAGGCGGTGATTTGGCCGAGTTCGACCGGGTGATCTCGACCAATCTGCGCGGCAGCTTCATCGTGCTCGGGCTCGCCGCCGAACACCTCGGCGACGGCGGCCGCATCGTCGCGCTGTCGACCAGCGTGATCGGCAAGGCGTTCCCGAACTACGGCCCGTACATCGCCTCCAAGGCCGGCGTCGAAGGCCTCGTGCACGTGCTCGCCAACGAACTGCGCGGCCGCAACATCACCGTCAACGCGGTCGCGCCCGGCCCGGTGGCGACCGAGCTGTTCCTCAACGGCAAGACGCCGGAGCAGATCGCCCACTTCACCGCGCTGGCGCCGCTGGAGCGCCTGGGCACGCCGGAAGAAATCGCCTCGGCCGTGTCCTTCCTCGCCGGCCCCGACGGCGCCTGGGTCAACTCGCAAGTGCTGCGCGTCAACGGCGGCTACGTCTTCTAAGCCCACGCGCCCCCTTCCCTTCTTTCCCCCCTTCCCTTCTTTCCCCCCTTCCCTTCTTTCCCCCCTTCCCTTCTTTCCCCTCTTTCCCTTCTTTCCCTTCTTTCCCCTCTTTCCCTTCTTTCCCTAATTCCCTAACCGGCGCCCCACGCCCGCCACCGGAGCCGCAATCATGCCCAACCATATCGTCCTCATCACCGGCGCCTCCAGCGGTTTCGGCGCCCTCGCCGCGCGCGCCCTCGCCCGCGCCGGCCACACCGTCTACGCCAGCATGCGCGAGACCCAAGGCCGCAACGCCGCGCAAGTCGCCGCCGCGGCCAACTACGCCCGCGAACACGGCGTGGACCTGCGCACGCTCGAACTCGACGTCGCCTCGCAAGCTTCGGCCGATGCCGCCATCGCCGCGGTGATCGCCGCGCACGGCCGCCTCGACGCGCTCGTGCACAACGCCGGCCACATGGCCTTCGGCCCGGCCGAAGCGTTCACGCCGGAACAATTCGCCCAGCTCTACGACAGCAACGTGCTCGGCGCGCAGCGGGTCAACCGCGCCGCGCTGCCGCACTTGCGCGAACAACGCCGCGGCTTGGTGCTGTGGGTGTCGAGCAGCAGCGCGCGCGGCGGCACGCCGCCGTATCTGGCGCCGTACTTCGCGGCCAAGGCGGCGATGGACTCGCTCGCGGTCAGCTACGCCGGCGAACTCGCGCGCTGGGGCATCGAAACCTCGATCCTGGTGCCCGGCGCCTTCACCTCCGGCACCAACCACTTCGCCCACGCCGGCGCGCCGGCCGACAGCGCGCGGCTGGCCGATTACGAACGCGGCCCCACCGCCGGCTTCGGCGCCGAAATCCTGCAAAAACTCGCCGCCGGCGTACCCGTCGACGCCGATCCCGCCAGCGTCGCCGACGCCATGGTCGCGATCCTCGACCGCCCCTACGGCCAACGCCCGTTCCGCGTCCACGTCGACCCCGCCGACGACGGCTCGGCGACCGTCAGCGCCGTCGCCGACCGCATCCGCGCCGAATTCCTATGGCGCAACGATCTGGCCGATCTGCTGCATCCGCGCATCGTGTAGTTCGGTTCGGCTGTAGGAGCGGCGTCAGCCGCGACCGCGAAACTTCAATCTCGCGCCGCACGCCCAATGCCGCGGTCGCGGCTTGCGCCGCTCCTACAAGTCGGACCTCGCGGCTGCGCGCACCAACGCGATGCCACGCACGCCCCCTGTAGGAGCGGCGCAAGCCGCGACCGCGAAACTTCAATCTCGCGCCGCACGCCCGATGCCGCGGTCGCGGCTTACGCCGCTCCTACAAGTCGGACCTCGCGGCTGCGCGCACCAACGCGATGCCACGCCCCCCTGTAGGAGCGGCGCGAGCCGCGACCGCGAAACTTCAATCTCGCGCCGCACGCCCGATGCCGCGGTCGCGGCTTACGCCGCTCCTACAAGTCGGACCTCACGGCTGCGCGCACCAACGCGTTGCCACGCACGCCCCCTGTAGGAGCGGCGCAAGCCGCGACCGCGCCAACCAAACCACGGCGCAAGGTCCAACGCCGCCGCCCCTCACCCCCAATCCCCCGCCTCAAAACAAAAACCGACGACGGCCATCCTGGCCGCCGCCGGCGGCGGGAGGTCGGCGCACAGCTTGGCCGCAACGCGCGCCGACGCCAATCAGACCTGTCAGAAACCGCAGTCGCCCGGCCGCCGCGCTCCGCCCCGCACTCCCCGCGGAATCTGCTTATGATTCGGAACCGCCGTCGCCACCCGCCGCAACGATGACCGCAACGCTCAAGCATGGACGCTCGCTGATCTGGATCGCCGCGCTCGCCGCGACCGGCGTCGGCATGTATTACTGGGGCCGCCGCAGCAGCGCCGACGCGCCGCCGCCGGCGGTCGCCGCGGCGGCGCCGGCCGCCTCCGCGGCCCAACCCGCGACAGGCGCCGCGACGCGCGCGCCGGCCGCGATCCCGCGCTACGACGCCGGCACCGCCCGCCCGCTGCCGTCGGTCGACACTCCGCTGCGGCTGATCCTGCCCGAGCTGCAGCGCCGCGCCGCCACCGAGCCCGCCGCCGCCTGCCGCCTCGCCGCCGAGATGGAATACTGCGACGGCCTGCGCATGCGTCTGGCCGGCGCCGAAAACAATCTGGACATGTTCGAGCACCAGCTCGAGCGCATGCCGCAGGATACGCAGCAGCAGCGCGAGCAGCGCCAGCGCATGGCCGAGAGCTACCAGAGCATGACCGACCGTCTGCTCACCCAGTCCGAGCACTGCGCGCAGGTGCCGCCGATCAGCGCCGAACAACGCGCCGCGTACTGGCGCCGCGCCGCGCTGGCCGGCGTGCCGGCGGCGATGCGCCATTACGCCAGCGGCAACGCGTTCCGCTATCAGGACACGCTCGACAACTTGTCCGGCTTGTCGACCTACCGCAACGAAGCCGAATCCATCGCCCGCGCCGCGGCGCAACGCGGCGACGCGCGCATGATGGCCTCGCTGGCGTTCGCTTATTCGCCGCAGCGCGACGGCATGCGCCGCAGTTTTCTCGGTCAAGCGGTGCAGGCCGATCCGGTGGAATCGCTGGCGCTGTTCTTGCAATTGCGCGATTCGCTGCCGGCGCAGGACGCCGCCGCCAACGCGGCGACTCCGCCCGCGCCGGTCGGCCCGGGTCCGCGCGGCCCGCGCGGGTTCGGGCGCGGCGATTTCAATCCGCGCGATATGGTCGATACCCAGATCCGCTCGCTGACTCGCGACCTGTCGCCCGAACAAGCCAGCCAGGCGCGCGAACGCGCTGCGGACCGCGCGCAGAATTGGTCGCCTCCCACGATGCCGGCGGCGCAGACCGGCGCGCCCGGCGCGGGGACGCAATCGAACGTGCCGGCGATGTTTCTGATGCAGGGCGGGTATGTGCCCGATGCGCAGCGGCAGGATTGCGAAGGGGCCAATTGAGCGCGAGGTGCGCGTGGTGCCGTTAGCGCGCGATGCGACGATGGGGCTCGGCGGGGTTTTCGGAATGCGGGGTTGCGACGGCGGTTGAAGTGGCGCGGTCGCGGCTTGCGCCGCTCCTACAGGGGCTTCGGGGACGTTTGTCGGAGCTGAAAGTTCGTGCGGTGCGCGATGGTTTCGACGTGCGGAGTTGCGACGGCGGTTGAAGTGGCGCGGTCGCGGCTTGCGCCGCTCCTACAAACGTTCTTCGGTTCCGGGAAGCGCGCCGTTTTCGGGGACGGGTTTGCGCTGCCGCCGCAACGGTTTGGCGGGTTACAGGTTCGAGGGGACTTCGCGGTCGAAGCAGAATTCGCCGACGGGGTGGCGCCATTCCTCGCTCGATGCGCTTTCGGAACGGCGCGCGGCGTCGCGTTGGCCGCTGTCGGTGTCGAAGCGCGCACACAGGCGGTAGGCGCGCGCGGCGCCCGGCAGGTAGCGGTAGGTCGCGCCGGTCAGCGGATCGGCGACGACCAGCGACAGCCCGGGCTGCGACGCCAGTTCGGTGAGGTCGGCCGGCAAGCGTTGGTGCTTGGGCCAGTAGCGGTTCATCTCGGTCTCGATGCGGTCGAGGTCGTGGGTGCGGCGCAGGTCCATGCGCGCCAGGCGCTGGTCGCCGGGGCCGCCCATGACGGCGATCGCCAGCGCCGAACTGGCCAGGATCGCCGCGCCGGCGGCGAGGATCAGAGTGCGTCCGAAGCTGAGGGTCATGCCTGCGTCTCCTCGCGGCGCAAGTCGCGGATGTAGTAGCAGAACGCGCTGGCGGCGACGGTCGCCACGGCCAGGCACTTGAGGCCGAAGCGCAGGCTCAGTTCGCCGCCGAGCCAGTGGTACAGCAGCGCGGTGGCGTCGCAGATCAACGCGGTCGCGGCCAGGAACAAGGTCAGGTAGGTCAGCCAGCGGCGTACCGGCGACAGGCGCTTGCCGGGATTGCGGCGCACGTCCGCGTCGATGACGTGGCACAGCCACGCGAACAGCGGGAACGCCACCGCCAACGACGCCACCGACCAGCGCAGCGAGGCGTCGAGCTGCTGGCTCCAGAACGGCGAGCTATCGATCGCGTCGGGCAGATAGAACCCGATCAGGTCGAACCACAGATCGCACAGGTGGAAAGCGACCACGTACAGCGCGCTGAAGGTCAGCAGGTAGACGAAGGTTTCCCGCGCCGACAGCGATACTCGCGGACGCGGGACCGGCAAGGGAAAGGCGCTGTCGGCGTACGCGTCGAGCGCGCCGCGCACCTGCGATTCGCTCCAGCCCGCGGCGATCAGCGCCTGCCCGGTGGCTTGGCGCGACTGTCCGCTCGACAGGGATTGATGGACGAACCGCTCCAAGGCCGAAATGCCCGCTGCCATGATCGCCGCTCCGTGGGAAGACGGGCCGACTCTAGCCGCGGTCGCGCGCGCGCGGCATTGCGTTGCGCGGGCGACGCGCGAGGTCTAGCCAAACGCTACCGGCCGGCGCGTTCGGGGCGACGTTCGCCGGCTTGCGCGGGGGCGTTGCCGCCGCAAGTGGGGGCGTATGCGCGCGAGGCCGGGCGGCGCGTTTCGTGAAAGCGCTTCGGACTCGCCGCCTGTCGCGCAGACGTCGCTCGACGACTGCGGAAACGTTCCCTCGACGCATCGCCACGGGTGCGCGGCGCACGGGCGAGGATCGTCTTCTGCAACGGCCAGCCCGGCTCCACCGTCGACTTGATTCAGAAGAAGGGCGGCGAAGAGCCCGACGGCAACGTGCGCCTGGGCCTGGGCAGCGACAGCTTCCGCCTTCGGCGCCTCCATCGAGCGACGCGGCGATCCGAAGAGCCGCATCCGGTCGCCCGCCCCTTTCCGCGAAGCCCGAGCATCCCGCCCTGCCCGCCATCCAGACCCACGCGGCGGACCGAAAAGCCCACGGCGCTTGCCATTCAAATTATACCCGGGTAATAATTACCACCTCATCCAAACCCGGCCTCCACCCATGAGCCCCACCCCCGGTTACACCGCCTTCGCCGGCCAGCGCCTACTCGCCCGCGGCCGTCTGGCCGAGGTCGCCGTGGCCGTGCACGCGGCGGCCGCGCGCGGCGGCGAGGCCGAGTTGCTGGTGTTCGACGACCGCAGCGGGCAGCAGGTCGACCTGCACCTCGGCGGCGACGCCGCCGAGGTCGCGGCGCGTTATCGCGACCTGCCGGCCGCCTCCACCGACGATGAAGCGTCCGAGGCCGAGGAGACGCAAGCCGCCGAAGCGCCGCGCGGCCGCGGCCGCCCGCGCCTGGGCGTGACCGCGCGCGAGGTCACTTTGTTGCCGCGGCATTGGGACTGGCTCGCCGCGCAACCCGGCGGCGCCTCGGTGACGCTGCGCAAGCTCATCGATCAGGCGCGCAAGCACGGCGAAACCGGCATGCGCCAACGGCTGGCGCGCGAAGCCGCCTACCGCTGCCTCAACGCCCTGGCCGGCAACGCGGCGGGCGCGGAGGAAGCCACCCGCGCATTGTTCGCCGGCGACCGCGACGGCTTCGCCCGCCGCATCGAGGCGTGGCCGGCCGACGTGCGCGAGTATCTGCACGTGCTGGCCGCGGACGCATTCCCCGCCTGAGCCGCCGCGTGCGGCGCAGGCGGCGAGCCGCGGCCTGCTTCGCCGGATCGATGCGTTTGCTGTAAGCGCCGCGAGTCGATCCGCCCGCGCCGGCCGAATGGTTTTGCCCCGCGCCAGTCGCGGCTTAGTGCTTGTTCGTTCGACCCGGCCGATGCCGCTCGACCGGAGCGCCGTTCCGAGCCGAAGTTTCCAAGCCGTCGTACGTCGATCCGGTCCGACGTATTGCGTTCCGGCTCGCGACGCATCCGTCCCGACGTATCCGGATCGTCTCGCCTCACTCGCCACACCCGCTTCGCTCGACTCACGCCGCGGCATCCGCTCCGGCGCCGACACCCAACCCCGCCCGTCCGTCCCTTTCTTCGCCCCCACTACGCCACAGGATCCGCCATGCGCGACCTCACCCAGGGATCGATTCCCAAACATCTGATCTCGCTCGCCGTCCCGATCGGCATCGGCATGCTGTTCCAGATGCTGTACGTGCTGATCGATCTGTACTTCGTCTCGCGCCTGGGCGACGCCGCCATCGCCGGCGTCGGCGCGGCCGGCAATCTGCAATTCCTGGTCATGGCGATGAGCCAGGTGCTCGCGGTCGGCGCGATGGCACTGATCGCGCAAGCCTGCGGCCGCAAGGACGCCGACGACGCCAACCGGGTGTTCAATCAGAGCCTGGTGCTGGCGGTCCTCGCCGCGGTCGCGACCTTGATCGCCGGCTACGCGCTCAGCGGCGCCTACATGCGCGCGATCGCCGCCGACGCCGCCAGCGCCGCGGCCGGCGTCGCCTACCTGCACGCCTTCCTGCCCGGGCTGGCGCTGCAGTTCGCGCTGGCCACGCTCGGCGCGGCCTTGCGCGGCACCGGCATTTCCAAGCCGACCATGCTGGTGCAGATCGTCACCGTCGTGCTCAACGCGATCCTCGCCCCGGTGCTGATCGCCGGCTGGCTGACCGGCCGCGCGTTCGGCGTCGCCGGCGCGGGCTGGGCCAGTTCGATCTCCATCGCCGTCGGCGTGGCGTTGATGCTGCTGTATTTCCTGCGCCTGGAGCATTTCGTCGGCGTCGATGCGCGCGAGCTGCGGCCGCAACCGCCGGTGTGGCGGCGCATCCTCGCCATCGGCCTGCCGCCGGGCGGCGAATTCGCGCTGATGTTCGTGTTCATGGGCGTCACCTACTGGTGCCTGCGCGGCCTCGGCACCGACGCGCAGGCCGGCTACGGCATCGGCATGCGGGTGATGCAGGCGATCTTCCTGCCGGTGATGGCCATCGCCTTCGCGGTGGCGCCGGTGGCCGGACAGAACGTCGGCGCCGGCCGCGCCGAACGCGTGGCGGCGACGTTCCGCAGCGCGGCGCTGATCGGCGCCGCGGCGATGTTCGCGCTCACGCTGCTGTGCCAGTGGCAGCCGCAGTGGTTCATGCGGCCGTTCGCCGACAACGCTCAGGCCGCGGAGATCGCCACCGGTTTCCTGCGCATCGTGTCGTGGAACTTCGTCGCCTCGGGCTTGATTTTCACCTGCTCGGGCATGTTCCAGGCCTTGGGCAATACCCGTCCGTCGTTGTACGCGAGCGCGTCGCGCTTGCTGACCTTCGCGCTGCCGGCGATCTGGCTGTCGCAGCATCCGGGCTTCGAGGTGCGGCAGTTGTGGTTCTTGTCGGTCGGCACGACGGTGTTGCAAGCGCTGACGGTGTGGTGGCTGTTGCGTCGCGAGTTGCGGCGGCGCTTGCCGCTGATGGGGACGGCCGCGGCGTGAACCGTAAGCGAGCGCCTCGCGTTCGCCCTGGGCTCGCGGAATCGGCGAACGCCGCGACGAGCGAGCGGATGTCCGCGCGAAAAGAAGCAGAGCGGGCCTAAGCCCGCTCTGCTTCGCGCCTCGCTTTGCGCGATCCTCGCAACGCCTCGCTTTCCGCGACTATCGCAACGCCCTGCGCTTCCCGCCGTCGCCGCGATCAGCGGCGACGGCGGCCGTTTCGCGGCTCAGCGCTGCACGGCGCAAGTGAAGCTCAACGTCGCCGTCGCGCCCGCCGCCAACTGGCCCAAGGTCACCCCGTTCGCCAGATCGCCCACGGTGATCGCCCCGGACGGACACGCCGCGCCCGCGCACGTCACCGCATTCGCCGCCGGGCAATCCAAACCGGCCTGCGGCGTATCGCGCACCACCGCACCGGTCACCGCCGTCGCCGCGTGGTTGGTCACCACCACGCTGTAGGTGGTGTCCGTGCCGCCCACCACCGTATCCCCGGTCTGATCCGACGCTCCGCTCGCCGGCGTGTTGGTCTTGGTGATCGACAGATCCGTCGTGCGCTGCGTGTTGGTGAACGTGCACACGATCGCACCGTCGCCTGCGGCGATGGTGAGCCCATCGTCGGGATCTGTGTCGGCCGCGCCGGTGCACGCCAACGCGCTGTCGTACTGGCCCGTGTTGGCCCCCGCCAAGGCTTCCTGCAGCGTCAGCGTTTCGCCCGCGAACACCGTCACCGGCGTCGCCGAGGCGTCCACCTCGTTGGAAGTATCGGCGCGCGAGTCCAGCGTCCCGACTGCGGCGCCGCCGCGCGACACCGACACCGTGGCGTTGTCGCCGACCGTCGCGCCGGACCATTGCTTGCGCAGCGTCAGCGTCGTCGTGCGCGGGGTGTTGGTGTAGGTGCATTCCGCCGCGTTGGTGCTGGTGATCGTCAGCGTGTTGGCTTGCTGACCGTCGGTACCGGACAGCGTGTGATTGCCCGTACACGCTACCGTCGTGGTGTAGTTCGCCACGTCGGTGCCGCCTTCGGCCGGCAGCGTGATCGTATTGCCGACCGTCACCACCACCGCCGCGCCGCTGTTGGCCGCCGTCGGCGCGGTCGCGTTGAACGATGCCGTGTTGTTGGTCCCGCCCGTGGTCGCGCCGATGGTCACTTGATTGCCGGTCACGCTGCCCGCCGCCCAGGCCTTCGACAGCTGCAGCGTCGTCGTACGCGGCGTGTTGGTGTAGGTACATGTCGCCGGGTTGGCGCTGGTGATCGTCAGCGTGTTGGCTTGCTGGCCGTCGGTACCGGACAAGGTATGGTTGCCCGTACACGCCACTGTCGTGGTGTAGTTCGCCACGTCGGTGCCGGTTTCGGCCGGCAGCGTAATCACGTTGCCGATAGTTACATCGACCGCCGCTCCACTGTTGGCCGCCGTCGGCGCGGTCGCGTTGAACGATGCCGTGTTGTTGGTCCCGCCCGTGGTCGCGCCGATGGTCACTTGATTGCCGGTCACGCTGCCCGCCGCCCAGGCCTTCGACAGCTGCAGCGTCGTCGTGCGCGGCGTGTTGGTGTAGGTGCACGTCGCCGGGTTGGCGCTGGTGATCGTCAGCGTGTTGGCTTGCTGGCCGTCGGTGCCGGACAAGGTATGGTTGCCCGTACACGCTACCGTCGTGGTGTAGTTCGCCACGTCAGTGCCGGTTTCGGCCGGCAGCGTGATCGTATTGCCGAAAGTCACATCCACCGCCGCGCCGCTGTTGGCCGCCGTCGGCGCGGTCGCGTTGAACGATGCGGTGTTGTTGGTGCCGCCGGTCGTCGCGCCGATGGTCACTTGATTGCCGGTCACGCTGCCCGTCGCCCAGGCCTTCGACAGTTGCAGCGTCGTCGTTCGGGGAGTGTTGGTGTAGGTGCATTCCGCCGGATTGGTGCTGGTGATCGTCAGCGTATTGGCTTGCTGGCCGTTCGTGCCGGACAGCGTGTGATTGCCCGTGCACGCCACCGTCGTGGTGTAGTTCGCCACGTCGGCGCCGGTTTCGGCCGGCAGCGTGATCACATTGCCGACGGTCACATCCACCGCCGCGCCGCTGTTGGCCGCCGTCGGCGCGGTCGCGTTGAACGATGCCGTGTTGTTGGTCCCGCCGGTCGTCGCGCCGATGGTCACCTGATTGCCGGTTACGCTGCCCGTCGCCCACGCTTTCGCCAACTGCAGCGTCGTCGTGCGCGGCGTGTTGGTGTAGGTGCATTCCGCCGGGTTGGTACTGGTGATCGTCAGCGTGTTGGTTTGCTGGCCATTCGTGCCGGACAGCGTGTGATTGCCCGTGCACGCCACCGTCGTGGTGTAGTTCGCCACGTCGGTGCCGCCTTCGGCCGGCAGCGTGATCGTATTGCCGATCGTCACCGCTACCGCCGCACCGCTGTTCGCCGCCGTCGGCGCGGTCGCGTTGAACGACGCGGTGTTGTTGGTGCCGCCGGTCGTCGCGCCGATGGTCACTTGATTGCCGGTCACGCTGCCCGTGGCCCAGGCTTTCGACAGTTGCAGCGTCGTCGTTCGGGGGGTGTTGGTGTACGTACACACGGCGGCATTACCGCTGGTAATGGTCAGCGTGTTGGTCTGCTGGCCATTCGTGCCGGACAGCGTGTGATTGCCCGTGCACGCCACCGTCGTGGTGTAGTTCGCCACGTCGGTGCCGCCTTCGGCCGGCAGCGTGATCGCGTTCCCCACTGCCACCGTCACCGCCGTCCCGCTGTTGGCCGCCGTCGGCGCGGTCGCGTCGAACGACACGGTGTTGTTGGTGCCGCCCGTGGTCGCACCAATGGTCACCTGATTGCCGGTAAGACTGCCTGTCGCCCAGGTCTTGGCCAGCTGCAACGTGGTCGAACGCGTGTTTGTGAAGGTGCAAACGAAATCGGCACCGGCCGTCACACTGCCCGCCGGAATCGTATAGGTCGTGCCGGTCAGCGAGCCGACCGTGGAACCGTTGTTGACGCAGGCAGCGTCGGTCAACACGAAGTTGGCGGGCAGCGCGGTCTCGCCGATGGTGATTGCCGTGTCTGCGGTGGACACACCGAACGGCTGCAGGCCGGCAGCGCCGTTTCCGTCCACTTGCTGCGCGGCGCCGGCGGTGACGGTGGTCGCGGTACCTGTGGTTTGAGTCGTATTGGTTAAAGTGAAATTGAACGGACCGCCCACGCCGCTCTGCGTGGTTTTGTTCAAGGTCAGGCACCCCGGGTCTACCGTGACAGAGGCCGTGTTGTTGTCGCTGCCGCCGGGATTGGGCGTAGTGAAGTCCGCCTGCGCCCCGGTCGCTTCGGCCAACGGCGTAACGACCGTGATGGTGGAGGTGTTGACAGTGGCCGCGCATTGGCCCGCCGCGACCGTGCCGGTGACCGTATACGTCAAGGTCGCACCCGCCGCGCCGTTGCTGCCCGCCGCCAAAGTCACAGGCGTGGCGTTGATCGCGCCCGTGCCCGTGGCGGCCGGACACGTGGCCCCACCGGTGCCGGCGCAAGTCCAGCTGAACGCGGTGAAGCCGGCCGGCAAGGCATCGGCGAGGGTCGCTGTGGCATCGTGCGCGTTCAGATCAGTGCCGGTGCCGACCGTCGGACGCGCGGTATTGTTCCGGTAGGTAACGGTGAATACGGCGCTGCCGCCCGGCGCGGGATTGGCATTGGCGACGGTCTTGGTGGTCGCCAAGTCGACGTCGTTGTCGATGATGGTCACCACGCCCGGCGTGGCGGCATTGTTGCCGCAAGTCTGCGTTGAGCCCACCACGTAGGCGCCCTGCCTCGCCACGATGCGCAGATCGATCGTCTCGTTGTTCTCGATGATCGTATCGTTGTTGACGGTAACGAGATTGGTCAGGGTGAGTGTCGTCGGCACCTCGTAGCGGCCTGCCGGGATAGTGACCGAGTTGATCGTGTAGTCGGTGCCCTGCGTCGCGGTCGCCGTAGCGGCGTTCTCGAAATCCAACACCAGACCGCCAGCCGGAACGGTACCCACGATGCGGATTTGAGGACTGAGGGTATTGGCCGCTGCCCCCTCCCGGCGGGTACCGGCGATGGAACCGGTGAATTCGACGACAGGATTCAGAATGATGTCCACGCTGTCGAGAAAGTTGCCGACGCTTGTGCCGCCGGAACCCGTCGAAATCGCGCCGAAACCGAAATTGTGCGTGCCATTGGCACCGCCATAGACGAATGTTCCGTTGTAACGGCGCCACCCGTTCGTCGACGCCGAAGTGGAGCAGGACGCGGACTGCACCAAGCCGTCGGTTGCGCCGCTCACGGTGTTGGTTTGCGCCGCCGAGAACATCGTGCCGCCGCAAGCGACCGTACCGCTGTTGCTGTCGTTGCCGACGTTGGTCGTACTGACGCGCACCACGGTATTGCCCGCACCGTCGATATTGAACTCGGCGACATCCGCCACCGTGGAGCTGCCGCGGCCACGATGCAGCATGCTGTAGCCGACCTGTTCGTTATTGAACAAGCAAACCGGTTGCGACAAGCGGCCGTTGCTATAGGCATTGAGTTCGGCGAACTGACTGCCTTCCGCGGCCGACACGCCGCTGAAAGCCGTGTTCCAGATTTCGATGGTGCCCGCACCGGTTCCGGGGTTTCCCTGCGGGCAACCGCCCGCGCCGCCATTCGTTTGAACGGGCTCAGTGGTCGCCCAGCCAGGCGCGTCCTCGATCCGGGTGATCAAGAAGCAGTTAGGCGGAACGTCGAACGTAGGCGGCGCCTCGAAACCGAGATTACGAAAACTGCGTTGAATCTGCGCTTCGGCCGGCAGAGCGACCAAAAGAAGCGCCAATACCGCCAGCCCCAGCGCGACGATGCCGGACCAGCTGCGAGAACGCTTTTTTGCGTGAGCGGCTCCCCAAACCGCAGGCGCCCGCTTTCGGGCAGTCCTCCTCCGCGCCAATGGCCCCGCATCCGCCGATGGGGAGCCGATCACGGCCCGCAGCGACTTCCCTCGTGCAGCGACGGCCCAGGCATGGATGGCGGCGGTGACGCTCATACGGCGAAATTCCCAGTTAATCGCATTCGTTATTAGCGGTTATCGGCGCAGGCACACGAAAGCGGACAGGTCGGTGCAGCCATTGCGCCCCCAGTGCGGACAGGTCGGTGCGGCCATTGCGCTCCCCCTGCGGACAGGAAGGCGGCAGCAGTGAAACGCCCGTTGCTGGGCGATCGGGCCGAGGCACCGGGGTGCCTTACGGCGGCAGCGCGTATACCCCGATGGTTGCCGGGTCGCCGGCGGACACGTTCGCGGCCCCGCATGGCGTCGGCCGGCCGCTGCTTGAGCCGCGCAGTTCAGCAAAGCGGACTCCTGGTCGCCATAGCATGCCGACATCGGGCGCGGCGCGGCTCCGCGCGACAGGTGTGCCCGCCGCGTATCGACGCCCGGGCAGCGACGCCGCGAACTCGACGATCGGCGATATTTGAAGGCCGGATTCGAGTACACGCGATCTCAAGATCGCCCCCCCCTTGGCCCGCGCTTCGTGCGGCCGCCGCTGTCGCGCGCGGCGGCGGAATCGGGCCATTACGCGACCGGGCGCCGCGCATTCCCCCCACGCAAAGAAAAAGCGGGCCGAAGCCCGCTTTTTCTTGATCCGACGATGGCACGGAGGCTTACGCCGCCGGCACGCCCCCGCTGTCTTCCACGCCCTTCATCGACAGGTGGATGCGGCCCTGCATGTCGATTTCCAGCACCTTGACCTTGACCACCTCGCCTTCCTTGAGCTTGTCGGAAACCTTTTCGACGCGTTCGTTTCGGAATCGCCGGGGGAGCTGCCCAGCTCCTCCTAGAGCGCCTTCATCAACATACGGATGCGGCCTTGGCTGCCTGCCGCCTTCAGTGCCCCCAGCCTTAGCGCTGCACGGCGCAAGCGAAGCTCAACGTCGCCGTCGCGCCCGCCGCCAACTGGCCCAAGGTCACCCCGTTCGCCAGATCGCCCACGGTGATCGCGCCTGGCGGACACGCCGCGCCCGCGCAGGTCACCGCATTCGCCGCCGAGCAATCCAACCCGGCCTGCGGCGTATCGCGCACCACCGCACCGATCACCGCCGTCGCCGCGTGGTTGGTCACCACCACGCTGTAGGTGGTGTCCGTGCCGCCCACCACCGTGTCTGCGGTCTGATCCGACGCTCCGTTCGCCGGCGTGTTGGTCTTGGTGATCGACAGATCCGTCGTGCGCTGCGTGTTGGTGAACGTGCACACGATCACGCCGTCGCCTGCGGCGATGGTCAAGCCGTCGGCCGGATCGGTATCGGCCGCGCCGGTGCAAGTCAGCGCGCTATCGTATAAGCCGCTATTGCTTGCGACCAATGTTTCCGCCAATCGTACTGTCTCACCTACGAGGACGTCCGCCGCAATCGGATCGGTATCGATTTCATTCGCCGCGTCCGCATTCGAGTCGAACGTCCCAAATACCGAACCGGCGCGCGAGATCGTGATCGATGCATCGTCCCCCAACCGCGCGCCGGACCATTGCTTGCGTAGGGCCACCGTTTTGAGGATCGGTGTATTGGTGTAGGTGCAGGTCGTCGCGGTAGCGCTGGCCGCAATGGTCACGCTACGGCCGACCGCGCCGCTAGGCAACTCGCTACCGCCAGCACAGGCCACTGCAACGTTGTAGTTCGCAGAGATCGCACCGCCACCGAACGTCTCCGCCGGAAAGGCCACCACATCGCCTGCGTACACCGTCACAGCCGTGCCCGTCGTCGCCGCCGGCGCGGTCGAACTGAACGCCGGATTCGCCGTGCCGCCAGTAGTGGTGGCGCTCGCAGTGTGGCCGTCGACTGCACCGGGCTCCCATCTCTTGGCCAGGTTCAACTGCTGCGCGATGCGGCTATTGGTGTAGGTGCACGTCACTGCCGTCGACGGCACCGTGATCGTCCGCGACATCCCTGTTCCGCTCACCGTCACCGCAGAATTGTTCGCGTCGGCACATTCGATGGTCGTAGTGTAGTTACCCGCCACGCCGGTCGTGAACGCCTCGGTCAAGGTTACCGTCGCGCCCACGTTCGCCGTCGCCGTCGCATTCGTCGATGCGCCGCCAGCCACCGAACTGCCCGTGGTCGCGCCGCTGCCTCCGGCGATCGACAGACTCACCGCGTCATTGGCCTTACCGTTGACCCATGCCTTCCTCAAAGTCACGGGCGCCGTCAGCGTGTTGGTGAACGTACAGGCGATGTCGGCCGTCGCGGTCATCGCCGAGCTGGGGAGTACGACGGAGCCTCCGCTGGCGCCATTGACCGAATAAGTGGGAGTGCCGGATGGCAGGCCGGTACAGCGGATGCCGCTCAACACAAAGCCGGTAGGCGGAAGCGTCTCGGTCAGCGTCGTCGCAGTGTTGGTCGCGCCCAGCCGCTGAGTCGCGGCGGTGACGGCGGTGCCCGCGGTGGCGGTCGTGATGTTCTGCGCGCTGAAGCCGTTGGTTCCGGTGAAGCTAAATGTGCCTGTGCCGCCGTTCGACAATTTTGTCACCGTCAACGTAGGCAACGGGCAGGTCCCGGTGCCGATCTGGAAGTCGTCAAAAAAAGCGGCGGCGAAAGGAGGATTTCCGGGATAAGGATCCTGGGTTTGGTTGAACAAGTACACCCGGATGAAATAAGTGGTGTTGGCCCGCAAGAAAGGAAACGCGCCGGTATCGGTCGCAACGAAGGCGTATCGGTCGAGTGCGCCGCCGCCATTGACCGTTGCAGCGTTAGTGATAGTAGTCACATTGCTGCTGAAATCGGCCACCGTGGAAACCTGGACGGTGTATTGCCATCGTTCCAACCCCCACCCGCCGAAACCGGTACGTTTGAAGAACGTACGCGGGGACAAGTCGGCAGGGGTCGTGAAGCTGTAAGTCAAAAATCGGTTATTGGCGACCGCGTCGGCGAAAGTCGAGTTTCGCAACGTGCCGCTGGCTGCCTGATAGATGAAGCGCGTGCCCCAGCTCGAAGTGCCGTTCGTCGCCGAGGCCACCAAGCCGGAACCCACGACTTCCGGACCAGCAGCGCTCACAACCGCGGCATCCGCGGTCGGCGGACCATAAATGAGGCTGCCGGCAGGCGCGTTCGGCCAGTAACCGTCCTGACCGCGGCCTTGCGCGGGATTGTTGTGGAACCACCCCGCGACGAACGTTCCGGATACCGTTGCGCCTTGCGAGCATGTCGGCTCTTGCGCGGATGCGTGTCCCACCACGCACATCAACAACAGCGCCGCGCAAGCACGCAACCCAAGAACTCCATAAGACTTCCGCATCGACTCGACGCTCCTGATCAAGCCGCTCACGACAAACGACCACGTTAAGCGCAGGCCAATACCAAGCCGAGCCTTCAAGCCGGTACCAGCGAACTTTTCGGGGCAGACGCCGGGCCAGGCACCTGAGTCGCGCGCGAAGATACTCATTATTTAGTTCGGTCCTGAAGAGCGTAGCGCTCTGTTTCTTTGCTCTTTGTGCAGCGCTGGGCACGGACAGCCTCCCCAATACGCCCCCTGCCGCCCCATATGCCTTGTAACGAAATGCAGCACATGCTCTATCCAACGCAATCGAAGTTCGCGGCAAAAAGCGGACGTTCGCGACCAAACCTCGGTTCGCCCGCAGGGGCGGACCGCGTCGCACGCGGAAAGTCGCTCGTCAACGCGGCGGCAAGAAACCGTTGAGGCCGCAGAGCTTACGGTCACTCGTCTGCACCACCTTCTGATCGATGCGCGCATGTACGAAACCCGCAGTGATCTCACCGTGCCGCAACCCCAAGGAGAAAGCGGGCCGAAGCCTGCTTTTTCATGGTCCAGTGATAGCCTGAAGGCGGGTCGTTGCCCCTCGTCCTCTTCTTCAACCTTCATCGGTAGGCGGCAGCCTTGGCCTGCTGGCTGACGATACCGACTCCCTTCCAGCTTCAGCGCTGCACGGCGCAGGTGAAGCTCAACGTCGCCGTCGCGCCCGCCGCCAACTGGCCCAAGGTCACCCCGTTCGTCAGATCGCCCACGGTGATCGCCCCGGACGGGCATGCCGCGCCCGCGCACGTCACCGCATTCGCCGCCGGGCAATCCAAACCGGCCTGCGGCGTATCGCGCACCACCGCACCGGTCACCGCCGTCGCCGCGTGATTGGTCACCACCACGCTGTAGGTGGTGTTCGTGCCGCCCACCACCGTGTCTGCGGTCTGATCCGACGCTCCACTCGTCGGTGTGTTGGTCTTGGTGATCGACAGATCCGTCGTGCGCTGCGTGTTGGTGAACGTGCACACGATCACGCCGTCGTCCGCGGCGATGGTCAAGCCATCGTCCGGGTTGGTATCGGCCGCGCCGGTGCACGCCAACGCGCTGTCGTACTGGCCCGTGTTGGCCCCCGCCAAGGCTTCCTGCAGCGTCAGCGTTTCGCCCGCGAACACCGTCACCGGCGTCGCCGAGGCGTCCACCTCGTTGGAAGTATCGGCGCGCGAGTCCAGCGTCCCGACTGCGGCGCCGCCGCGCGACACCGACACCGTGGCGGTGTCGCCGACCGTCGCGCCGGACCATTGCTTGCGCAGCGTCAGCGTCGTCGTGCGCGGCGTGTTGGTGTAGGTGCATTCCGCCGCGTTGGTGCTGGTGATCGTCAGCGTATTGCCGTTCTGCTGGCCGTCGTTGCCCGACAACGCATGGCCGCCGGTGCAGGCCAACGTCGTGGTGTAGTTCGCCGCATCGGCACCGGTTTCCGCCGGCAAGGCGATTACGTCGCCCACCATGACCGTCACAGCGTTTCCGCTGTTCGCCGCTATCGGCGCCGTCGCGTCGAAGGTCGTCGTATTGTTGATGCCGCCGGTGGTCGCTCCGATAGTCACCCGATGGCCATCCACGCTGCCGCTCGCCCACGCCTTGGCCAATTGCAGCGTCGCGGTACGCGGGGTGTTGGTGTACGTACACACCGTCGCCGTCGCGCTGTCGCTGACCACGATCGTCTGCGGCGGCGCGCTTGCCGCCAGCGTGGTGCCGCCCGTGCAAGCCACCGTCGTGTCGTACTGCGCTTGGCTCGCTCCGCCGGCGAAGGTTTCCACCGGCAACGTGACGCTTTCGCCGGCGAACACGGTCGCGGCGACGCCGGTGGTCGCAGTGGGAGCGGTCGAGGCGAAGCCGGCGTTGTTGGTCGCACCGGCGGTCGTCGCCCCGGCGGTGTGGCCCGCTGGGCTGTTCGCGCCCCACTCCTTGGCCAGGCTCAATTGCTGCGACAGCCGGTTGTTGGTGAAGGTACAAGCGATCGCATTGCCCGTCGCGGTGTCCTGAACCGACAGATTGAAACTCGAGGTCGCCGCATCGAAGGTGCCTGTGGCGGACTGCGCCGCGCCGCCGGGAGCGGTCACGGTGCAATTCGCGCCGGTCAACGCCCAGCCCGCCGGCACGGTCTCGGTCACCCTGGTCGCTGTCGCCACGGCCGTCAGCGTCTGTTGCGTGCCGCTCGTGCCCGCTCCGCCCGCCGCTGTCGTGGTGATCGTTTGATTCTCGATACCGTTCGTTCCTGCGAACTGGAACGCACCGGTGCCGCCGTTCGACACCTTAGTCAGCGTCAGATGCACGGGTTGGTCGTCGTTGGTGATCGTGCAGATCACGGTGTCGCCCGCCGCCAAGCTCAGATTGTTCCCGACCACCGCAGCGGCGCCGTTCACCACGCAGCTGTATTGCGAGGCGGTGTAACCGGTCGGGCCGTTGGTTTCGGCCAGCGTGTACGCGCCGGGGTTCACCGTCGCATTGGTCACCGCCGCAGCGCCTTCGGTGCCGCTCAGATTGGTAGGTCCCGTGGCGGTCAGCGTCCACGCGGTATCAAGCGCAGTGCCGCCGTTGTCGTTCACTACCGTCTTCAGCAAGGTCAGCCGCGACGGCGTATTGGTCAACGTGCACGAAATCGCCGCGCCGCGCACGGGCGTGATCGCCAGCGAACCGTTGAATGCCACGCCGCTCGGCAGACCGGCCTGCAGGCCGTTGGCGTCCGTGCAGGTGATTCTCGCCGCGTAGTTCGCCAGCTGCGCGCCGCCGGAGCCGGCTTCGGTGAGGAAATACTGCGTGCCCGACGTGGCATTGAAGGTTCCGGTCGTGCCCGTGCCGGCGGTAACGGTCGAGCCCGTTCCCGTCGTCGTCGCGTTCGCGGTCGAATTCACCACCGTGCCGGTTGCGCTGCCAGTGCGGATGGCGACGGTGAATTGGTCGGTATTAGCCACACGGCCGCCGCCCAGGGCCTTGGACAATCGCAACGTAGTCGGGCAAAGCGCTGTTCCGATCTGGAAATCGTCGTAATAGACCGAATTCGGTGCGACTCCCCCATCGACGATACTCCCAGTGCGGTTGTACAAATAGACGCGAAAATAGTAGGTCGTGCTTGGCGCCAGATACGGATACTCGGCGGTGGGATATGGCTTGTATTGATAGCCCCCGGTGGTGGTGCTAACGGTCAGATCCTGGGCAAGTGTCGTATAGCTCGAGAAATCGGCCTTGGTGGAAGCCTGCACTGCAAACTGAAACACGCTTGTTCCGGTGGAGCCAAGCCCAACCAAATCAAAGAACGTGGCGGTATTGAGTGTGGCAGGGGTCGTGATCTGATACTGCGCATACACCTGATTGGTAATCGCCTGAGCGTAGGTGGAGCCCACTCCCACCCCCCTGCAAGCCCAGCCATCCCTCGCATATAAGGAACAGCCCAGCCCAGGGCCGGTGAAGAAATTTGCAGCGCTGGCAACCACCGCTTGATTGGCGCCGGGAGGGCTGGTATCCCAATAATTGATCGTCGCTGCCGACGGGTCATTCGCCGGATCGGGCCACACGCCATCCTGCTTGAGCGTACCTGCCGGGCGATTGCTGAACCAGCCCGCCACAAATCTGCCGTTCGTCACGCTACCGCCGGCCCCGCAAGTACTCTGGGCATGGGCAGAAAATGCGGCCATCAGAAGCACAAAGGCGACAAGCACAAAGGCGACAAGCACAATCCCGCGTGGCTTGGACCGGTTCTTCGCCGCTAATAGACACATATCAATTGACCGCGCAGTTGAAGGTCGTGGCGGTCAGCGTCTTGCAGGTATCCCCCTGCCGCACCGCGCCGCAGCGCCCCATGGGAATCGCCCTGTTATCCGTGCCGAACACCTCGCGGTATTGGGCCCGGGCGACGGAAAACGGCAGCACCGAGCCGAGCACCAAGGCAACCATGCCCATGACGCGGCGCAGGGTGGAACCGGCAGACCGCGCCAAGTGGTGTTTTGCTTTCATCGCTGAACCCTGTGTGAGATGACCCTACGCTTGCGATGGCTAGCCCTTTGTGTACCGGCTCACCGTGCAATCGAAGGTCCGGAGGGCGCTTTCCCCGTTTTCGATTCGCCCACACCGTGATCACTCGCCCATCGCCCGCAAATCAGGACATCGCACATAGGAACCGGAGTCCTGGCCGGTCATGAAGGTAGCGGCCAGCGCGGTTTGCGCATTGCCTGCGGCGCATTGGTGCGTCGCCTGCGCCCGCGCCGGAGTCGCCGAACACAGGCTCAGCGCCGCGATGTCTGCCGCGATGTCTGCCGCGAAGGCGACACGCAAACGCGACTCTCGTCCAGGCTTTTCGCCTTGTCGCATGCGAACCGCGGTGCCCCGCGGTCACCGCCATCTGGCATTTCGTTCCGTCCGATGGCGGGCTACCGCCGGCCAGACGTTTGGCCGGCAACCGGCCAGCCCGCGTCCACCCCGTCTCTGCCTGGGCGGCGGCGCCCAGGCCCCAGCCCGAGCGCCCACGGCAAGGCACCACCGACGGTCTCGAACTTGCACTACGCGGCATTGGATCAGTGGTCTGAAGACCCACGTCCGGCGAGGCTCCCGCCATCGTGTCCGCGCCGGCGACAAAACGAGCGCATCGTTACCCGACCCCAAGCCGCGATTTTTCGCCGCGCAAAGAAAAAGCGGGCCGAAGCCCGCTTTTTCATGATCCGACGATGGCGCGGAGGCTTACGCCGCCGGCACGCCCTCGCCTTCTTCCACGGCCTTCATCGACAGGCGGATGCGGCCCTGCTTGTCGACTTCCAGCACCTTGACCTTGACCACGTCGCCTTCCTTGAGCTTGTCGGAGACCTTCTCGACGCGCTCGTTGGAGATCTGCGAGACGTGCACCAAGCCGTCCTTGCCCGGCAGGATGGTGACGAACGCGCCGAAGTCCATGATCTTGGCGACCTTGCCTTCGTAGATCCGGCCCGGCTCGACGTCGGAAACGATCTGGTCGATGCGCGCCTTGGCGGCCTGCGCGGCGGCGGCGTTCACCGAGGCGATGACGATGGTGCCGTCGTCCTGGATATCGATCTGGGTGCCGGTTTCCTTGGTGATCGCCTGGATGGTCGAGCCGCCCTTGCCGATCACTTCGCGGATCTTGTCCGGGTGGATCTTCATCGTCAGCAGGCGCGGCGCGTACTCGGACAGCTCCGAGCGCGAGGTGGTGATGGCGTGGGCCATCTCGCCGAGGATGTGCAGGCGGCCGGCCTTGGCCTGCTGCAGCGCGACCTTCATGATCTCTTCGGTGATGCCCTGGATCTTGATGTCCATCTGCAGCGCCGAGATGCCTTCCGACGTGCCGGCGACCTTGAAGTCCATGTCGCCGAGGTGATCTTCATCGCCCAGGATGTCGGACAGGACGACGAAGTTGTCGCCTTCCTTGACCAGACCCATGGCGATGCCGGCGACCGGCGCCTTGATCGGCACGCCGGCGTCCATCAGCGCCAGCGAGCTGCCGCAGACCGAAGCCATCGAGGACGAACCGTTCGACTCGGTGATTTCCGAGACCACGCGGATGGTGTACGGGAATTCTTCCATCGTCGGCATCACGGCGAGCACGCCGCGCTTGGCCAGACGGCCGTGGCCGATTTCGCGGCGCTTCGGGCCCATCATGCGGCCGCACTCGCCGACCGAGAAGGGCGGGAAGTTGTAGTGGAACAGGAAGTGTTCCTTGTACTCGCCCGAGACGGCGTCGATGATCTGGCCGTCGCGCGCGGTGCCGAGGGTGGCGACCACGATGGCCTGGGTCTCTCCGCGGGTGAACAGCGAGGAGCCGTGGGTGCGCGGCAGCACGCCGACCTTCGAGGCGATCGGGCGCACGGTGTCGAGCGCGCGGCCGTCGATGCGGATCTTGGTGTCGAGCACCGAGCTGCGCATGGTCTGGTATTCGAGCTCGCCGAATTCCTTCGACAGTTCGCCCGCGCTCCAGCCTTCGGATTCGGCGCGGCCGGCCAGCGACAGCAGCACGTCCTTCTTGATCGCCGAGATGGCGTCGCGGCGCTGCAGCTTGTCGCGGACCTGGAAGGCCTGCGCCAGCTGGCCGCCGACGGCGTCCTTGAGCGCGCCGATCAGCGCGTCGTTCTTGGCCGGGGCTTCCCAGCTCGAGGGCTTGGTGCCGGCTTCCACGACCAGTTCGTTGATCGCGTTGATGACCTTCTGCATCTCGCGATGGCCGAACATCACCGCGCCGAGCATGACGTCCTCGGACAGCATCTTGGCTTCGGATTCGACCATCAGCACGGCGTTGGAGGTGCCGGCGACGACGAGTTCGAGTTCGGAATCGGCCAGTTCGGCCGCGGTCGGGTTGAGCAGGTACTGGCCGTTCTTGTAACCGACCTTGGCCGCGCCGATCGGACCCTGGAACGGCGTGCCGGCCAGCGCCAGCGCGGCCGAGGCGCCGATCAGCGCCGGGATGTCGCCGTCGACTTCCGGATTGAGCGACATCACCGTGGCGATGATCTGCACTTCGTTACGGTAGTCTTCCGGGAACAGCGGGCGGATCGGACGGTCGATCAGGCGCGAGATCAGCGTTTCCTTCTCCGTCGCGCGGCCTTCGCGCTTGAAGAAGCCGCCCGGGATGCGCCCGCCGGCGTAGAACTTCTCCTGGTAATCGACGGTGAGCGGGAAGAAATCCTGCCCCTCGCGCGCGCTCTTGGCGGCGACGGCCGACACCAGCAGCACGGTGTCGTCCATCTTGACGATCACGGCGCCGCTGGCCTGACGGGCGACTTCGCCGGTCTCCAGGGTCACCTGATGGTTGCCGTACTGGAAGGTCTTGGTAATTTTTGCCACGTTGGGTTCCTTCGGTATCTATGCGTTCCGGTCGGGGCCCGTGCCCCGCTCCGGTCGGCCGCCGGCGCAAGCGACCTGAGGATGGTTGTGTCGCGCGCGCGCTCCGCGCCGCGTCGCACGTGGCCCGAAGGCCGGTCCAGTTCGACGACCGCGCTCGCGCTTCGTCGCTGGCGGCGCTGCGTCCTGCATCGCCAAACGGGGTTTTCGTCCCCGCCAAAACAAACCGCGGCGCATCGCTGCGCCGCGGTTGGGTGTCCGATTAGCGGCGCAGACCGAGCTTCTCGATCAGGGCCTTGTAGCGCTCGTTGTCTTTGCGCTTGAGGTAGTCGAGCAGACTGCGGCGGCGGTTGACCATCATCAGCAGACCGCGACGGCTGTGGTGATCCTGCTTGTGGGCCTTGAAGTGGCCGGTCAGCTGTTCGATGCGGGCGGTCAGCAGGGCGACCTGGACTTCCGGCGAGCCGGTGTCGTTGGCGCCGCGCTTGTTGTCTTCAATGACTTTCTGGGTGTCGATCGACATGGTGTCTTCTCTATCTGGATGCGCGGCCCGCAGAAGCGAATCGGCGCGGTCATTGCCGCTCCGACGCACCGCCTGGCCCGCCGCTTGCTATGGTTGGGAATCGCTCTTCGCGCCGCTCGCGCAACCGCTTAGGGTTGGAAGTGCTTGAAAAGCGGCGAGATTGTAACAGCCCGCTGCGACGATTGCGACCTTTGGCCGATACGAATCGGAACCGTCCGGGCGATTCGCGGGCACCTTCGCGGTGCCGGACGAATGCCTGTTCAGTTTGTCGCCGCGATCAGCCGCCCTGCGCGGCCCAGCGGAACAGCCGCTGCGGCTGCAGGCGTCCGCCCGCTTGGCGCAGGCCCAGCCCCAGGCAGCGCCCGGTTTCGCCGTAGATCGCGACCAGCCCGGGCTCGCCCTCGGCGCAGGCCACGGCCTGGCCGTGACCCAGGCGCTGGGCGGCGGCGGCGTCCAGGGCGACCTGTTCGAATCCGCTCAGGCCGGCCTCGATCGGCAGCAGCAAGGCGTCGAGGATGCGGTCGTCGCCGCGCTCGGCCAGCTCGCGCAGCTGGTCCAGGGTAAGCATCGCCGGCTGCAGGAAGGGTTCGACCCACAACCGCCGCAGGGTCGCCACGTGGGCGCCGCACCCCAGCGCCTCGCCGAGGTCGCGCACGAGGCTGCGCACGTAGGTGCCGGAGCCGCATTCCACGTGCAGTTCCAGGCGCGGGCCGTCGCGGCCGGTCAGGGTCAGCGAGTGCACGGCGACTTCGCGCTCGGGCGCCTCGATGGCCTCGCCGCGGCGGGCCTTGGCGTACAGCGGCTCGCCGCCCTGCTTGAGCGCGGAAAAGATCGGCGCGCGCTGCAGGATGACGCCGCGCAGCGGCGCCAGCGCGGCTTCGATGGCCGCATCGTCGAGTTCGGGCACCGGCCGCTCGCGCAGCGGGGCGCCGTCGGCGTCGTCGCTGTCGGTGGTCAGGCCGAGCACGGCGGTGGTCGTATAGGCCTTGCGCGCGCCGAGCAGCAGGCCGGCGATCTTGGTCGCCTCGCCGAAGCACAGCGGCAGCAAGCCGGTCGCGAGCGGATCCAGGCTGCCGGTGTGGCCGCCCTTCTCGGCGCGGAACAGATGGCGCGCCTGTTGCAGCGCCTGGTTCGAGCTCAGCCCTTGCGGCTTGTCGAGCAGCAGCAGGCCGTCGACGTTGCGCCAGGTGCGTTTACGCGTCGTGGTTAAGCGCGTGGTGTTCAAGCAGGCCTTCGCCCCAGGATGGCGGCCGGGATGCCGGCGCGCGGGTCAACGTCTCGGGATGCTCGCATACTGCGCCGGAACGGACGCGTGAAGCGCGCCGCGGACACGAAGCGGCCGCCGGAGCCGACCGGCGGCGGGATGCGAGAACCAATGGGGACCGCGGAGCCGGCGGTCGCGCCCCGCGAACGAGCGGGCGGCCGCGCGGTCCGGCAGGGCGGATCAGTCCTTGCCCTGCTCTTCTTCGCCGTCGGACGCGTCGTCGGCGTCCGCATCGGTTGCGGCGTCTTCAGCGGACACCGGCGCCTCGCGCAGCAGATGCTCGATGCGCTCGCCGCGGTCGACCGAATCGTCGTAGTGGAAATGCAGCTCCGGCACGTGCCGCAGCTTCATCGCCTTGCCGAGCTGGAAACGCAGCTCGCGCGCGAGTTCCTTCAGCGCCTTGACCGCTTCGGCCGAACGCTCCGGCTGCAACGCGGTCACGAACACCTTGGCATGGGCTAGATCGCGGGTGATTTCGACGTCGGACACGCTGACCGACGGCAGGCCGTGCTCGCGCACGGCCTCGCGCACCAGCGTGCCCAGCTCGCGACGGAGCTGAGCGGAGACGCGGTCGGTGCGGTGGAACGATTTGCTGGGCATTAGGAGCGAAAGCGGGAATAGGGAAAAAGGGGAACCAGGGGACTGCGGGAACTCGGGGAACCGAAAACCGGGATCGCTCTCGCCATTCCCCGTTCCCCACTCCCCTCATTCCCGCTCCATCGCCTTACAGCGTGCGCTGAACCTCGATGCGCTCGAAGCACTCGATCTGGTCGCCCGGCTTGACGTCGTTGTACGCCTTCACGCCGATGCCGCATTCGGTGCCGTTGCGCACTTCGTCGACGTTTTCCTTGAAGCGGCGCAGCGATTCGAGTTCGCCTTCGAAGATCACCGCGTTGTCGCGCAGCACGCGGATCGGCTTGGAGCGCTTGACCACGCCCTCGATCACCATGCAGCCGGCGACCGCGCCGAACTTGGAGCTGCGGAAGACGTCGCGGACCTGGGCGGTGCCGATGATCTCTTCGCGGATCTCCATGCCGAGGATGCCCGAGGCGACCTGCTTCACCTGATCGATCACGTCATAGATGATCGAGAAGTAGCGCAGATCGACGCCGTTGGCCTCGATGATGCGGCGCGCGGAGGCGTCGGCGCGGACGTTGAAGCCGATCACCGTGGCCTTGGCGGTCGCCGCGGCGTTGGCGTCGGATTCGGTGATGCCGCCCACGCCGGAGCTGATCACGTTGATGCGGATCTGATCGTTGGACAGCGCGACCAGCGCCTGACGCAACGCTTCCACCGAACCCTGCACGTCGGCCTTGACGACGAGGTTGAGGCTCAGCTGGCCCTCGCCCTTGCCCATCTGGGCCATGATGTCTTCCATGCGGTTGCCGGCGGCGGCGACCAGGCGCGATTCGCGGCGCTTGGCGTCGCGCTGCTGCGCCACGTCCTTGGCCAGGCGCTCGTCCTCGACCACAACGAAGTCGTCGCCGGCGTCGGGCACGCCCGACAGGCCGAGCACCTGCACCGGAATCGACGGACCGGCCTGTTCGACCTGCTTGCCGGTTTCGTCGAACAGCGCGCGCACGCGGCCGTAATGCACGCCGCACACGAGGTAATCGCCCTTCTTGAGCTGGCCCTGCTGGACCAGCACGGTCGCGACCGGACCGCGGCCCTTGTCGAGCGCGGATTCGATCACCGTGCCGGTGGCGCGGCCGACCGGAGCGGCCTTGAGTTCGAGCACTTCGGCCTGCAGCGAGATCGCGTCGAGCAGATTGTCCACGCCCGCGCCGGTCTTGGCGGAGAGTTCGACCATCTGGGTGTCGCCGCCGAAATCTTCGGCGACCACGTCTTCGCTCAGCAGTTCGTTCTTGACCCGCAGCGGATCGGCGTCGGACTTGTCGATCTTGTTGATCGCCACGATCAGCGGAACGCCGGCGGCCTTGGCGTGCTGCACGGCTTCCTTGGTCTGCGGCATGACGCCGTCGTCGGCGGCCACGACCAGCACCACGATGTCGGTCAGCTTGGCGCCGCGCGCGCGCATCGAGGTGAAGGCGGCGTGGCCCGGGGTGTCGAGGAAGCTGATCACGCCCTTCGGCGTTTCCACGTGGTACGCGCCGATGTGCTGGGTGATGCCGCCGGCTTCGCCGGAGGCGACCTTGGTGCGGCGGATGTAGTCCAGCAGCGAGGTCTTGCCGTGGTCGACGTGGCCCATGATGGTGACCACCGGGGGGCGCGGCGCCTTGTCGCCCTGCGCTTCCTCGGCGTGGGCCAGCAACGCGTCCTCGGCGTCGTTGCCGAGCGCCTTGACCACGATGTGGCCGAGTTCCTCGGTCACCAGCGCGGCGGTGTCGTGGTCGATGCTCTGGTTGATGGTCGCCATGACGCCCATCTTGAACATCGCCTTGACCACGTCGCCGCCCTTGAGCGCGAGCTTCTGCGCGAGGTCGGCCACGGTGATGGTCTCGCCGATGGCGACTTCGCGCACGATCGGCGCGGTCGGACGCGAGAAGCCGTGCTGGCCGCCGCCGGAGCGCGACTGCTCGGACTGGCGGCGGTTCTGCTGCGGACGGCCGCCCTTGCCGCGGGTGTTGCTGTTGCTGCGGCGGGCGCGGTCGGACGGCGACAGGTGCAACTGGCCGGCGAAGCGGTTGGCCGCGTCGTCGTCCTCGACGCCGGCGACCATCGCGTGCGAGCCGCGGGTCTTGTGGCGCGCGGCGGCGGCGTTGCGGTCGTCGGCCGGACGCGCGGGTTCGGCGCGGGCCGGCTTGGGATGGCCGTGGCCGTGGGTCGTGGTCGGCGGCTTGCGCACCGAGTCGGCGCCGGCCGGAGCGGCGGCGCCGGTCGCGGCGGCGGCGGCGGCCGGGGTCGCGGCGGCCGGAGCGCTGGCGGCCTCGGCGGCGCGGCGCGCGGCCTCGTCCTCCTCGGCCTTGGCGCGCACGGCGTCCTCGGCGGCGCGGCGGACCGCGTCGGCGGCATCGGCGCGGCGCTTGTCGTCGGCGGCCAGGCGCTGCTGCTCGGCGAGATTGCGCTGCTTGGATTCCTCCAGCTTGCGCAGGATCTCGGCGCGCTCGTCGTCCTCGCTCACCGGCGCGCCGGAGTCGTTCGGCTTGACCAGGGTCACCTTCTTGCGCACCACCACGTCGACCGTGGTGCGGTTCTTGCCGCCGCCGACGGTGATTTCCTGCTTGCGGCTGCGGTTGAGGGTGATCTTCTTCGCCGCCTCGTCGCTGTCGGCGGGCTTATCGGCCTTGCCGTGCGAGCGCTTGAGGAAGCCGAGCAGCTTGACTTTCTCGATGCTGGTCACGACCTGATCGGGGCCGCTGAACTTCATGCCGGCCTCGGCCAGCTGTTCCAGCAACTTCTCGACCGGCGTGTTCACCAGTTCGGCCAGCTTGCGGATGGTGGTTTGCTGCGACATTCGGTTTCCGTGTCCTCTTGGCGCGGGACGCATCCCGCGCGTGATGGCGCCATTCTAGCTCCGCGCGCGCCGCAGGTCCGGCTCGCGCAGGCCATCGCGGCCTGCTCGCGGACCGGGCCGATGCCCGGTCCTGCGAATCCGGCGGGGCCCCGAGGGCCGTGGCCGGCTTGCCGCAAGACGCCCCTGTGGACCTCTTGCGGCCTTCCTCACCTCATTCGAACCAGTGCTTGCGCGCTTCCATGATCAGGGCGGCGGCACGTTCCTCGTCCACGCCTTCGATGTCGGTCAACTCGTCGGAGGCCAGATCGGCCAGATCGTCGCGGGTGACCACCCCGCGCGAGGCCAGCGTGAACGCCAGCGCTTCGTCCATGCCCGCCAGTTCCAGCAGATCGGCGGCGGGCTGATGTTCGTCGAGCTCTTCCTCGGCGGCCAGCGCCTCGTTGAGCAGCGCGTCGCGGGCGCGGGCGCGCAGTTCCTCGACGATGTCCTCGTCGAAGCCTTCGACCGCCAGCAGCTCGCCGACCGGCACGTAGGCGATTTCCTCGACCGTGCTGAAGCCTTCCGAGACCAGGATGCCGGCGATTTCCTCGTCGACTTCCAGCTTGTCCTGGAACAGCTGGCGCGCGGCGTTCTGCTCGGCCTCGGACTTGGCGGTGACCTGGTCCTGGGTCATGACGTTGAGCTGCCAGCCCGACAGGCGGCTGGCCAGGCGCACGTTCTGGCCGCCCTTGCCGATCGCCTGGGCCAGTCGGTCCTCGGCCACGGCCAGATCCATCGAGTGCTTCTCTTCGTCGACGATGATCGACTGCACTTCCGCCGGCGCCATCGCGTTGATGACGAACTGGGCCGGATTGTCCGACCACAGCACGATGTCCACGCGCTCGCCGTTGAGTTCGTTCGACACCGCCTGCACGCGCGAACCGCGCATGCCGATGCAGGCGCCGATCGGATCGGTGCGGTTGTCGTGCGCGAGCACGGCGATCTTGGCGCGGTCGCCCGGATCGCGCGCGCAGGCCTTGATCGAGACCAGGCCCTGACCGACTTCCGGCACTTCCAGCTTGAACAGCTCCATCATGAATTCCGGCGCGGCGCGGCTGATGAACAGCTGCGGGCCGCGCGGCTCGGTGCGCACGTCGAACAGGTAGCCGCGGACGCGGTCGCCGGCGCGCAGCACGTCGCGCGGGATGCCCTTGTCCTTGGGAATGATCGCCTCGGAGTTGCCGCCGAGGTCGACGTAGATGTTGCCGCGCTCCACGCGCTTGACGATGCCGGTGACCAGCTCGCCGACGCGGTCCTTCCACGCGTCCACGACCTGGGCGCGCTCGGCCTCGCGCACGCGCTGCACGATCACCTGCTTGGCGGCCTGGGCGGCGATGCGGCCGAATTCGGGGTTCTCGATCTGCTCTTCGATGTAGTCGCCGACTTCCACGCCCTCGACTTCGTCGACCGCGTCCATCAGGCGGATCTGGCGGTCCACCGAATCCATCACCACGTCGTCGGCCACGACTTCCATGCGGCGGAAGGTTTCGTAGCTGCCGTCCTTCTGATCGATGGACACGCGCACCAGCACGTCCTCGTCGTGGTAGCGCTTCTTCGCCGCCGACGCCAGCGCGGCCTCGATGGCCTCGAAGATGACCTCACGCGGCACGCCCTTTTCGTTGGCGACCGCGTCCACCACCAGCAACAGTTCCTTGCTCATCTCGTCACTCCGCACGGTTCGGCGTGGGCCGCCGGCTCTCGGGTTGGTAATTAAAGGTTTCGATGCTTACTTCTTCGAAGCGTCCGGCTTCGAAGACTTGTCCTTGGCCGGCTTGGCCTTGCCGGGCTTGCTCGGAGCGAAGCCCAGCGCTTCCCAGTCCGGCACGATCCGGCCCTTGTCGATGTTCGCGAACGGCACCGCGAAGCGCGCGCCGTCGACGGCGAAGACCACTTGCTCGCCTTCCACGCCGACGATTTCGCCCTGCAGGCGGCGGCGGCCTTCGTGCGGCAGCTTGAGGCCGACCTTGGCGCTCTCTCCGGCGAAACGGCGGTAATGATCCAGCGTGAACAGCGGGCGGTCGATGCCCGGCGACGATACTTCCAGGGTGTAGTTGCCGCTGATCGGATCTTCGACGTCGAGCTGGGCGGAAATCTCGCGGCTCACCGCTTCGCAGTCTTCGATGCTCACCGAACGCGGCTGCTCGCCTTCCGGCGTCGCGTCGACTTCCGCCGCCGGCACGTCGATGTAGACGCGCAGCGTCGCGCTGCCCGGCGCGGGCAGGTATTCGATGCCGAGCAATTCCACGCCCAGCGACGCCACCGTGGGCGCCAGCAATTGAGCGATTTGCGTTGCCTTGTCCGTCACGCGCCTGAACTCCTAAAGGGTTGCGACCGGCGCAACCCATCATCGGGATGCAATGTTTCCGCGATCCTTCCGCGTCCGCGGCGACGGCCGGTTCGCCATCGATGCCGCACACGCGAAAAAACGGATCGCAACGCCGGTTTACGGAAAGCCGAAAACAACAAGGGGCCCATCGGGCCCCTTGTCCGTACAACTGGATTTCGGCGTATCGGCGCGAGCAGAGCGCTGATACAAAGCCCGACTTTCGATCGAAACGGCCGCTGCTAAGAGCGCGGCCGCGACAGCCAAAAGTGGTAGCGGGGGTAGGATTTGAACCTACGACCTTCGGGTTATGAGCCCGACGAGCTGCCAGACTGCTCCACCCCGCATCAGGCCGACCATTGTAGCGATCGGCTAAACTTTCTGCAAGCCTGCAATCAAAGTTTCATGATCGCCGCTTACCTGCCGAACGCGCCCGGTGTTTCCCGGTGTTTCGCGAAAATCCGTATCGCGTTCGCAGGCCGGCAATCTTAGGCTGTGTTCAAAATAATTCAAGCCCCTGAACGCGATTATTTTTCTCATGACTCATTGAGCATGGTTCGGCGGAGGTTGGATCCCCCATTCCACCGCGATCTTCGGCGGCGCGGCGATGAATGCCGGTTCAGACGCGCCGCGCTTTCGCCGCAGGCTCCTGAGGCCCGATGCGGACGCGCCGGGGCATCGCGAAGGCGTCGCGCGCGAAAGCCCTGCTGCGGGCCCGTGCGCCCGCAGCGCCGACGGCAAAGAAAAAGGGCCGCGTGAGCGGCCCTTTCTCGCAACGTAGTGGCCGCGGCCTCAGGCCGCGAACGCGCGCTGGCACCACTCCATGATCGGGTTCCAAGCGATGCCCAGCGCCAGCAGCGCCAGCGCGTTGACGCCGAACACCACGCGCAGCGGACGGTCTTCGCTCGGCGGCGGCAGCTTGCCTTCCGGCTCGTCGAAGTACATCGCCTTGATCACGCGCAAGTAGTAGAACGCGCCGATCACCGCGAACACGATGCCGACGATGGCCAGCCACAGCATGTCGCCGTGCAGCGCGGCCTTGAGCACCGCCAGCTTGGCCCAGAAGCCCAGGAACGGCGGCAGGCCGGCCAGCGAGGCCATCACGCACAGGATCATGCCGGCCAGCCACGGATTGCGCGCGTTGAGGCCCTTGTAGTCGTCGATCTGGTCGGCCTCGAAGCCGCGGCTGGACATGACGATGATCGCGGCGAACGCGGCCGAGGTCATGATCGCGTAGCTGATCGCGTAGAACATCGCCGAAGCGAAGCCCTGCGCGCCGCCGCCGGCCATGCCGATGAACAAGAAGCCGACGTGCGAGACCGTCGAGTACGCCAGCAGGCGCTTGAGGTTGGTCTGCAGCAGCGCGCTGAGGTTGCCGATCGCCAGCGACAGCACCGCCAGACCGGCCAGCAGCAGGCGCCAATGATCGTCCAGGCCGTGCGCGCCGACTTCGAGCAGACGGTAGGTCATGCCGAACGCGGCCAGCTTCGGCGCGGCGCCGATGAACAAGGTGATCGGGGTCGGCGCGCCCTGGTAGACGTCCGGCAGCCACATGTGGAACGGCGCGGCGCCGAACTTGAAGGCGATGCCGGCGACCACGAACACCACGCCGGTGATCAGCAGCAGCGAGCGCGGGCCGACCGAGGCGGCGAGCGCGATCTGGTCGAGCATCAGGCTGCCGGTGGCGCCGTAGATCAGCGACAGGCCGTACAGCAGCAGGCCCGAGGCCAGCGCGCCGAGCACGAAGTACTTGACCGCCGCTTCCGAGGCCAGCGGGCTGTCGCGGTCCACCGCGACCAGCGCGTAGGAACACAGCGCCAGCATTTCCAGGCCGACGTAGACCATGGTCAGGCTGCCGGCGGAAACCAGGAACATCATGCCGGCGATGGCGAACAGCATCAGCACCGAGACTTCGCCCTTGTACAGGCCGCGCGCGCGCAGGTAAGGCCAGGTGTAGATCAGCGACAGGATGCCGACCACGCCGATGGCGAGCTTGAGCACGTCGGCGGCGGTGTCGCGCACGAACATGCCGCTGAGCACCACGCCCTGCCCGCCCACGTCGAAGGCGATCAGCGCGGTGGCGAGCGCGACCACCAGGATCGAGAAGACGTGGGAGACGATGCGGTTTCGCTCTTCCACGAACAGGTCGAGCATCAGCAGCGCGAACGCGCCGACGACGACCACCAGTTCGGGCAGCAGGGGCATGATGTCGGCGAGAGAGCGTACGGGCATGTTCATTAAGTGCATCTCGTGGCGGATCCGGCCCGGGTGCGAGCCTTGTCTTAGAAGCGAGCGGAGAGGAGCGAGAAGCGAGCGGCGGACTTCCGCGCTGTTCTCCCGTGCCTCACTCCTCGCTGCTACTCACTTCTCTTCTTGCGGTGGCGCGGGCGAACCCGCGCCGCCTTTACAACTTGCTGGCGACGATCTGGCTGGCCAGATTCGCGATCGCCGGCTCCATCAGATCGGTCAGCGGCTTGGGCCACACGCCCAGGATCAGCACGCCGGCCGCGAACACGCCCAGCACCAGCGCTTCGCGCGGGTTGATGTCTTCCATCTCCGCCACGTGCGCGTTGCCGACTTCGCCCCAGATCACGCGCTTGACCAGCCACAGGGTGTAGCCCGCGCCGACGATCAGGGTGGTGGCCGCGCCGACCGCGATCAGCGGGTGCTGCTGGAACGAGGCCAGGATGACCATGAACTCGCCGACGAAGCCCGAGGTGCCCGGCAGGCCCGAGTTGGCCATCGCGAACAGCACCACGAACGCGGCGAACCAGGGCATCACGTTGGCGACGCCGCCGTAGTCTTTGATCATGCGGCTGTGCATGCGGTCGTAGAGCACGCCGACGCAGGTGAACATCGCGCCCGACACGAAGCCGTGGCTGATCATCTGCACCATCGCGCCCTGCAGGCCCAGGCGCGCGGCGTCGGCGCCGTGGGCGTCGCCGCTGTGGACCAGACCGAAGGCGATGAAGGTGCCCAGGGTGACGAAGCCCATGTGCGAGACCGACGAGTACGCGATCAGCTTCTTCATGTCCTCCTGGACCAGCGCGACCAGGCCGACGTAGATCACCGCGATCAGGCTCAGCGCGATCACCAGCCAGGCCCACTCGTGGCCGGCGTCCGGCACGATCGGCAGGACGAAGCGCAAGAAGCCGTAACCGCCGATCTTCAGCATGATCGCGGCCAGGATCACCGAACCGGCGGTCGGCGCTTCCACGTGCGCGTCCGGCAACCAGGTGTGCACCGGGAACATCGGCACTTTCACCGCGAAGGCGATCAGGAAGCCGAAGAAGATCCACATCTGCTCGACCGCGCTGAGCTGCACGCCGTACATGTCGGCGATCTGCCAGCTGCCGCCCTTCAGGTACAGGTAGATCAGCCCGACCAGCATGAACACCGAGCCGAGGAAGGTGTACAGGAAGAACTTCACCGAGGCGTAGACGCGGCGCGGGCCGCCCCACACGCCGATGATGATGAACATCGGGATCAGCATGCCCTCGAAGAACACGTAGAACAGCATCGCGTCGAGGGCGGAGAACACGCCGACCATCAGGCCTTCGAGGATCAGGAACGCGGCGTAGTACTGGCTGACGCGCTTGTCGATCGAGGTCCAGGCGCTGATCAGCACCAGCATCGAGGTCAGCGTGGTCAGCGCGATCAGCGCCGCCGAGATGCCGTCGACGCCGAGGTGGTAGCGGATGTCGAAGCTCGTAATCCAGGCCTTTTCCTCGACCAGCTGCATGCCCGCCCCGGAGAAATCGCCGTGGGTGAACATGAGCAGGCTCAGGCCGAGCGTGGCGATGGCCACGATCAGAGCGAACCAGCGCGCCGAGTTGGCGCGTTGGCCGAAAGCCAGGGTGGCGAAGCCGCCGAAGATGGGCAGCCAGATCAGGAGGCTAAGCAAGGGCACGGGGATCACGTCGGGTGTCCTTGTCGTTTAGTGCCAGAACTTGATGACGACGGCGAGCAGAGCGATCAGGCCGACAATCATCGCGAAGGCGTAGTGGTAGAGATAGCCGGACTGGACGTGGCGGGCCAGGTTGGCGACGAAGCCGACCACGCCGGCGCTGCCGTTGACCACCGCGCCGTCGATCAGCTTGGTGTCGACCGCGCGCGAGGCCTTGCCGAGCTTCACGCCGCCGCCGGCGAAGCCGTCGATCCAGAGGTTGTCCATGCCGTACTTGTTTTCCAGGATGCGGATCGGCAGCGCGAACAGCTTGGCCGCCTTGGCCGGAAGTTCCGGCTTCCACAGGTACATGACCGTGGCCAGGGCGAAGCCGGCGAAGGCCAGCCAGAACGCCGGGGCCATGAAGCCGTGCAGCGCGAACGCGATCGGGCCGTGCCAGGCTTCGGCAGCCATTTCCGCGACGGTGTCGCGTTCGGGCAGCAGGTCGATCGCGCCGAGGAAGTACGGCAGCTGCTTGACGTGGCCGGACCAGTCGGTGCCGAACAGCATCGGGCCGGCGGTGAAGAAGCCGATCAGCACCGACGGGATCGCCAGCAGCATCAGCGGCACGGTCACCACCCACGGCGACTCGTGCGGCTCGTGCGCGCCGTGGTGGCCGTGGTCGTCGTGGGCGTGGTCGTCGTGCTTCTTGCCGTGATCGTCGTGGGCGTGCGCCGCGTGATCGTCGTGGCCATGATCGTCGTGGCCGTGCGCGTCGCGGAAGCGCTCCTTGCCGTGGAAGGTCATGTAGAGCAGGCGGAAGCTGTAGAACGAGGTCACGAACGCGCCCAGCAGCACCGCCCAGTAGGCGTACTGCGACACCCAGGTCGCGTGCTCGCCGTGAGCGACGTGCGCGGCCGCCTCGATGATCGTGTCCTTCGAGTAGAAACCGGCGAAGAACGGCGTGCCGACCAGGGCCAGCGTGCCGAGCAGGCTGGTCCAGTAGGTGATCGGCATGTACTTGCGCAGGCCGCCCATCTTGCGCATGTCCTGCTCGTGGTGCATGCCGATGATGACCGAGCCGGCCGCGAGGAACAGCAGCGCCTTGAAGAAGGCGTGGGTCATCAGGTGGTACACCGCCGCCGAGTACGCCGACACGCCGAGCGCGACGGTCATGTAGCCCAGCTGCGACAGGGTCGAGTACGCGACCACGCGCTTGATGTCGTTCTGCACGATGCCGATCAGGCCGGTCCAGAACGCGGTGGTGGCGCCGATGAACAGCACGAAGTTGAGCGCGGTCTGCGACAGCTCGAACAGCGGCGACATGCGCGCGACCATGAAGATGCCGGCGGTCACCATCGTCGCGGCGTGGATCAGCGCCGAGATCGGGGTCGGGCCTTCCATCGAGTCCGGCAGCCACACGTGCAGCGGCACCTGCGCCGACTTGCCCATGGCGCCGATGAACAGACAGATGCAGATCACCGTCGGCAGCGACCACACGATCGGGTCGGCGCCGCCCCACACGGTGAGGGTGCGCTCGGCCAGGGTCGGCGCGTTGGCGAACACGGTGCCGTAATCCAGCGAGCCAGTCGCCCACAGCACCGCGCAGATGCCGAGCAGGAAGCCGAAGTCGCCGACGCGGTTGACCAGGAACGCCTTCATGTTGGCGAACACCGCGGTCGGCTTCTTGAACCAGAAGCCGATCAGCAGGTACGACACCAGACCCACCGCTTCCCAGCCGAAGAACAGCTGCAGGAAGTTGTTGCTCATGACCAGCATGAGCATGGAGAAGGTGAACAGCGAGATGTAGCTGAAGAAGCGCTGGTAGCCCGGGTCCTCGGCCATGTAGCCGATGGTGTAGACGTGGACCAGCAGCGAGACGAAGGTGACGACCACCATCATCATCGCGGTCAGCTTGTCGATCATGAAGCCGACGTGGGCCTCATAGCCGCCGATCTGGAACCAGGTGTAGACGTTCTCGTTGAACGGCGCGGCGCCCTGCCCGACCAGCTGCCACAGCACGTACATCGACATCGCGCAGCTCGCGGCGACGCCGAGGATGGTGACGGTGTGCGAACCGGCGCGCCCGATCTTGCGCCCGAACAAGCCGGCCAGGACCGCGCCGAGCAGCGGCGCGAGCACGATGGCGAGCAGGATTGACTTGGAGATTGCGGATTCCATGCCGGATCAGCCCTTCATCGTGTCGATTTCGGCGACGTTGATCGTGCGCCGGTTGCGGAACAGCGTGACCAGGATGGCCAGGCCGATGGCGGCCTCGGCCGCGGCCACGGTCAGGATGAAGAACACGAACACCTGACCGGCCGGATCGGCCAGCTGGCGCGAGAACGCGACGAAGTTGATGTTGACCGCGAGCAGCATCAGCTCGATCGACATCAACAGCACGATCACGTTCTTGCGGTTGAGGAAGATGCCGGCGACGCTGATGCAGAACAGCACCGCGCCCAGGGCGAGGAAGTGGCCGAGGGCGAGGCCCGACCCGAAGAATTCGCTCACGGCTTGGCCTCCTGCGCCGCGTCGGCCGGCGCCGGTGCGGCGGCGGGCTTGACGGCGTCCATCTTGATGATGCGGATGCGATCGGCGGCGCGGACGCGGGCCTGTTCGCTGGGATTCTGGTGCTTGGCGCCCGGGCGGCGGCGCAGGGTCAGCATGACCGCGGCGATCACCGCCACCGTCAGGATCACCGCGGCGATCTCGAACGGCAGCAGGAAGTCGGTGAACAGCGCGGTGGCCAGCCACTTGGTGTTGGAGCCGCCGGCCGCGTCGGCGGTCAGCGGCGCGGCGAGCGCGGCCTTGACGCCGATCAGGGTCAGCATCTCCACCAGCATCACCACCGCGACCAGCAGGCCGACCGGCAGGTAACGCACGTAGCCCTCGCGCAGCGGGGCGACGTCGATGTCGAGCATCATCACCACGAACAGGAACAACACCATCACCGCGCCGACGTAGACCAGGATCAGGGCCACGCCGAGGAACTCGGCGCCGGCGATGATCCACACGCAGGCCACCGAGAAGAACGTCAGCACCAGGCTGAGCGCGGCATGGACCGGGTTCTTGACGCTGATCACGGCCACGGCCGAAAGCGTGGCCAAGGCGGCGAAGACGAAGAAGGCGATCTGAGCGAGATCCATGGCGTGTACTCAGCGGAAGGCGGCGTCGGCGGCGCGGCGCTCGGCGATCTCGGTTTCGAGACGGTCGCCGATCGCCAACAGCTGCGGCTTGGTGACGATGTTCTGTCCGCGCTGGTCGAAGTGGTACTCGTGGATGTGGGTTTCCACGATCGAGTCGACCGGGCAGGATTCTTCGCAGAACCCGCAGAAGATGCACTTGAACAGGTCGATGTCGTAGCGCGTGGTGCGGCGGGTGCCGTCGGCGCGCTTCTCCGAATCGATGGTGATCGCCAGCGCCGGGCACACCGCCTCGCACAGCTTGCAGGCGATGCAGCGCTCTTCCCCGTTGGGATAGCGGCGCAGCGCGTGCACGCCGCGGAAGCGCGGCGACTGCGGCGTCTTCTCCATCGGGTACATCAGCGTGTACTTGGGCTTGAACAGGTACTTGAGCGTCAGCCCGAGGCCCTGCGCGAGCTCGATGAGGAGCAGGCTCTTGAAATAGGAAACGATGCGATTCATGAGTTGCTCCGCCTCACTGTCCCGGCAGGAAGACGCCGTAATACGACATCAACGCGACCACGACGATCCAGGCGATGGTCAGAGGGATGAACACCTTCCAGCCCAGACGCATGATCTGGTCGTAGCGATAGCGCGGGAAGGAGGCGCGGAACCAGATGAAGCAGCTGGCGAAGAAGAACACCTTCGCGAGCAGCCACCACCAGCCGTCGACCGACAGGAACGGAATGCCCAGGCCCTGGAACGGGCTCAGCCAGCCGCCGAGGAAGAAGATCGAGGTCAGGAAGCTGATCAGGATCATGTTCGCGTATTCGGCGAGGAAGAACAGCGCGAACGCCGAACCCGAATACTCGACCATGTGGCCGGCGACGATTTCCGACTCGCCCTCGACCACGTCGAACGGCGCGCGGTTGGTCTCGGCCACGCCGGAAATGAAATACACCACGAACAGCGGCAGCATCGGCAGCGCGAACCACTCCAGCGCGCCGGCGTTGCCCGACTGGGCCATGACGATGTCGGTGAGGTTGAGGCTGCCGGCGCCGACCATCACGCCGACCATGGCGAAGCCCATCGCGATTTCGTACGACACGACCTGCGCGGCGGCGCGCATCGCGCCGAGGAAGGCATACTTCGAGTTCGACGCCCAACCGGCGAGGATGATGCCGTACACGCCCAGCGAGGTCATCGCCAGCAGGTACAGCAGGCCGGCGTTGGCGTTGGACAGCACCAGCTTGGCATCGAACGGCACCACCGCCCAGGCCGCGAACGCCGGCGCCAGGGTCAGCAGCGGCGCGAGCTTGTACAGGAAGGACTCGGCCTTGGCCGGCTGGATCACTTCCTTGAACAGCAGTTTGAACACGTCGGCGAAGGCCTGCAGGATGCCCATGCCGACGTACATCGGCCCGTGGCGCACGTGCATCCAGCCGATCAGCTTGCGCTCCCAGACCACGTAGAAGGCCACGGTGATGATCACCGGCATGGCGATCAGCAGGATCTTGAGCACGATCCACAACACCGCGCCGACCATGCCCAGCGACAGGAAGAAGTTGTGCAGGGGATCGACCACCTGGGTCATGAACATTCCGTCCGTCATGGCTTAAGCCCTCCCCGCCTGGACGCGGCCCGCGCCCAGCGGCGCGGTGGCGCCGTGGCCGCTTTCGATCCACACCGTGCCCGGCGCGACCTTGGCGCTGATCGCGACCGGCAGGGTCGCGGTGCCGGCGCCGGCGCCGAACTTGCCGACCGCGCCGTCGCTGAAGCCCAGCGCTGCGGCGTCGGCGGGATTGAGCACGGCGCGCGGCTCGAGGTTGAGCGGATGCGACTGCAGCGCGGGCGCGCGGCGCACGGTGGCGTCGCTGCGGTAGATCGCGGTGGAGACCGCGAGCTCCAGCCCCTCGCCCGCCACGTTCGGCGCGCGGCCAGCGGCCGGCGTCACCGCGCGCGGCGCGATGCTCGCGCGCAGGCCGGCGAAGTCGGTGAACTCGAAGCCCTTCGCGCCCAGCTCGCCGCCGAGCGCGCGCAGCACGCGCCAGCCGGCGCGGGCCGAACCCGGCAGCTTGCCGCCGGCGATGGCCTGCTGGTCGCGGCCGTCGAGGTTGGTCAGGGTCGCGTCGATTTCCGGCAGCAGCGCGATCGGCAGGATCACGTCGGCCACGGCTTTGGTCGAACGGCAGGCGTAATGGCTGAACGCCACCACCTGGGCCGCGCCGAGCGCGCGCAGCGCGCTTTCGGTGCTGGCGAAATCCAGGCCCGGCTCGATGCCGTAGATGACGTAGGCGCCGCGCGCTTCGTCGAGCATCGAACGCGCGTCGCGCGCGGTCGGCAGCACGCCGTGGCGGGCCAGACCGACCGCGTTGGCGCCCTGCGGGATGCGGCACAGCTTGGCGCCGGTGGCTTCGGCGAACGCCTTGGCCGCGGCGCGGATCGCGGCCGCGTACGGGCCGTTCTCGGCCACGCCGCCAAGGATCAGGGCGACGTGGTTGCCGGCCTTGGCGATCTCGCGCAGCGCTTCGTCGCCGAGCGCGGCGGCGAGCTGCGACGGCGCGACGATGCGCTTGCTGGTCAGGTCGAAGGTGAAATCGAAGTCGACCGGATTCACCGCGTGCACCTTGGCGCCGCGGTTGTAGGCCTTGCGCACGCGCTGCTGCACCAGCGGCAGTTCATGACGCAAGTTGCTGCCGACGATCACGACCACGTCGGCCTGATCGATCTCGGCGACCGGCATGGTGAAGGTTTCGGCCACCGCGGCGTCGGACAGGTCGTGCTGGGAAATGCGGTGATCGAGGTTGCCGGTGCCCAGGGCCTCGGCCAGACGCGCCAGCAGCGCGCCCTCTTCGTTCGAGGTCGCCGGGTGCGTGAGCACGCCGAGGTTGTCGCCGCCGTTGTCGCGCAGGATCTTGGCGGCGCGGCTCAGCGCCTCTTCCCAGGACGCTTCGCGCCACTCGCCGCCATCCTTCACCAGCGGACGCTGGGCGCGGTCTTCCGCGTACAGGCCCTGGTGCGAATAACGGTCGCGGTCCGACAGCCAGCACTCGTTGACCGCTTCGTTGTCGCGCGGCACGGTGCGCAGCACGTCGCCGCGGCGCACGTGCAGGAACAGGTTGCTGCCCAGCGCGTCGTGGTAGCCCAGCGATTCGCGCGCGGTCAGTTCCCACGGACGCGCCTTGAACTGGAACACTTTATTGGTCAGCGCGCCGACCGGGCACACGTCGATGACGTTGCCCGACAGCTCGGTGGTCAGCGGCTTGCCGTCGAAGGTGCCGATCTGCAGGTTCTCGCCGCGGTACATGCCGCCGAGCTCGTAGGTGCCGGCGATCTCCGCGGTGAAGCGCACGCAGCGCGTGCACTGGATGCAGCGGGTCATCTCGGTGGCGACCAGCGGACCGATGTCCTCGTCCGGCACCACGCGCTTGCGTTCGGCGTAACGGCTGACCGAACGGCCGTAACCCATCGATACGTCCTGCAGCTCGCACTCGCCGCCCTGATCGCAGATCGGGCAATCCAGCGGGTGGTTGGCGAGCAGGAACTCCATCACGTTGCGCTGCGACTTGAGCGCGCGCTCGTTGCGGGTGAACACCTTCAGGCCGTCCATCACCGGCGTGGCGCAGGCCGGCGACGGCTTCGGCGCGGCGCGGCCGCCGACCTCGGTGTCGACCAGGCACATGCGGCAGTTGGCGGCGATCGCCAGCTTGTCGTGGTAGCAAAAACGCGGGATCGGAATGCCGGCCTTGTCGGCGGCATGGATGATCATCGAGTTCTTCGGCGCGGCCAGCTCGACGCCGTCGATGAAGACGGTGACGTGGTCGGGCGGCAGATTCGGATTCACGGGCTGCGCGCTCATGCGGCCACCTTCTTCTCAACCACGGTGCCAGCGCGCTGGTCGTCGACCAGGAAACGCTTGTTGACGATCGCGTACTCGAACTCGTCCCAGAAGTGGTGCAGGAAGCCCTGCACCGGCCACGCGGCGGCTTCGCCGAACGCGCAGATGGTGTGGCCTTCGATCTGGCCGGCGGCGGCGCGCAGCATCTGCAGGTCTTCCAGCGTCGCCTGCTGTTCGGCGATGCGGGTCAGCATGCGGTACATCCAGCCGGTGCCTTCGCGGCACGGCGTGCACTGGCCGCAGCTTTCCTTGAAATAGAACCGGGCGATGCGCTGGCAGGCGCGGACCATGCAGGTGGTCTCGTCCATCACGATGACCGCGCCCGAGCCGAGGCCGGAGCCGGCCTTCTGCAGCGAGTCGTAGTCCATCGTGCATTCCATGATCGTCGCCGCCGGCAGCACCTTCATCGAGGAACCGCCGGGGATCACGGCCTTGAGCTTGCGGCCTTCGCGCATGCCGCCGGCGAGGCGCAGCAGTTCGGAGAACGGCGTGCCCAGACGGATCTCGAAGTTGCCCGGGTTGGCGACGTGGCCGGACACCGAGAAGATCTTCGGGCCGCCGTTGTTCGGCTTGCCCAAGCCGGCGAACCATTCGGCGCCGTTGCGCAGGATCGCCGGCACCGAGGCGTAGGTCTCGGTGTTGTTGATCGTGGTCGGCTTGCCGAACAGGCCGAAGTTGGCCGGGAACGGCGGCTTGAAGCGCGGCTGGCCCTTCTTGCCTTCCAGCGATTCCATCAGCGCGGTCTCTTCGCCGCAGATGTAGGCGCCGGCGCCGAGCGCGCCGTAGATGTCGATGTCCACGCCGCTGCCGAGCACGTTCTTGCCCAGCCAGCCGTGTTCGTAGGCTTCCTTCAGCGCCTGCTCGAAATGCTCGAACGGCTCGTGATGGAACTCGCCGCGCAGGTAGTTGTAGGCCACGGTCGAACCGGTGGCGTAGCAGGCGATCGCCATGCCCTCCACCACCGAGTGCGGGTTGAAGCGCAGGATGTCGCGGTCCTTGGCCGTGCCCGGCTCGGATTCGTCCGAGTTGCACAGGATGTACTTCTGGGTGCCGCTGCCCTTGGGCATGAAGCTCCACTTCAGGCCGGTCGGGAAGCCCGCGCCGCCGCGGCCGCGCAGGCCCGAGGCCTTGACCGCGTCGATGATCTGCGCGGGGTCGGTCTTCTCGCTGAGGATCTTGCGCAACGCGCTGTAACCGCCGGTCTTGAGATAGTTCTCGTACGACCAGGGGGTTTCGTAATGCAGCGTCGTGTAGACGACCTGATGCTCCTGCGGAGCCGGGCCGACCGGGCCGTAGCCCTTGGAATAATCGTGGTGACCGTGCGCCATCTCGCCCGACCTCACTTCAGACCGTCGAGCAGCTCGTCGACTTTCGCCGTGTCGAGCTTCTCGTGGTAATGACCGTTGACGACGACCACCGGCGCGCCGCAGCACGCGGCCAGGCACTCTTCCTCGCGCTTGAGGAAGACCCGGCCGTCGGCGGTGGATTCGCCGAGCTTGCAGCCCAGCTTCTTCTCGGCGTGCGCGACCAAATCTTGCGCGCCGTTGAGCCAGCAGCTGATGTTGGTGCAGAAGGCGACGTTGTTGCGGCCGACCTTCTCGGTCTCGAACATCGAGTAGAAGCTCGCCACCTCGTACGCCCACACCGGCGGCAGGCTCAAGTACTTGGCCACCGCGGCGATCAGCTCGTCGGTCAGCCAACCGCCGTTCTGCTCCTGCGCCGCGTGCAAGCCCTGCAGCACCGCCGAACGCTTGCGCTCCGGCGGGAACTTGGTCAGCCAGTGGTCGATGTGCGCGCGCGTCGCATCCGACAACGCCACCATCGGATCCACGTGCTGTGCGGCCTCGAAATTGCCTGTCGCCTTCATTTCTTCTTTCCTCTGCGACCGCGCGCCCCCGGCGCCCGGTCTGGGACAAACCCTTAGTGCGGCAAGATCAGCGATCGATCTCGCCGAACACGATGTCGTAGGTGCCGATCATCGCCACCACGTCGGCCAGCATGTGGCCCTTGACGACCTCGTCCATCGACGAGAGGTGGGCGAAGCCCGGCGCGCGCAGCTTCACGCGGAACGGCTTGTTGGCGCCGTCGGAGACCAGATAGCAGCCGAATTCGCCCTTCGGGGCTTCCACGGCGCAGTAGGTCTCGCCGGCCGGCACGCAATAGCCTTCCGAGAACAGCTTGAAGTGGTGGATCAGCGCTTCCATGTCGTCCTTCATCTCCTCGCGCTTGGGCGGGGCGACCTTGAAGTTGTCGACGATCACGGGGCCGGGGTTGGCGCGCAGCCACTTCACGCACTGCTTGACGATGCGGGTGGATTCGCGCATTTCGGCGACGCGGACCAGGTAGCGGTCGTAGCAGTCGCCGTTGACGCCGACGGGGATGTCGAAATCGACTTCCGCGTACTTGGCGTAGGGCTGCTTCTTGCGCAGGTCCCAGGCGATGCCGGAGCCGCGGATCATCGGGCCGGTCATGCCCCAGGCCAGGGCCTGTTCGGGCGAGACCACGCCGATGCCGACGGTGCGCTGCTTCCAGATGCGGTTTTCGGTCAGCAGCGTCTCGTACTCGTCGACGCGCTTGGGGAAGTCGTCGGCGAACGCGTCGAGGTAGTCGAGCATCGAGCCTTCGCGCCACTCGTTGAAGCGCTTGAGGCCGGCGCCCTTCTTCCAGGGCGATTCCTTGTACTTCGGCATCCGGTCCGGCAGGTCGCGGTAGACGCCGCCGGGACGGTAGTAGGCCGCGTGCATGCGCGCGCCGGAGACCGCCTCGTAGCAGTCCATCAGCTCTTCGCGCTCGCGGAAGGCGTACAGGAACACCGCCATCGCGCCCAGGTCGAGCGCGTTGGAACCGACCCACATCAGGTGGTTCAGGATGCGGGTGATTTCGTCGAACATCGTGCGGATGTACTGCGCGCGCACCGGCGCCTCGATCCCCAGCAGGGTTTCGATCGCGCGCACGTACGCGTGCTCGTTGCACATCATCGACACGTAATCCAGGCGATCCATGTAGCCGATCGACTGGTTGAACGGCTTGGACTCGGCGAGCTTCTCGGTGCCGCGGTGAAGCAGGCCGATGTGCGGATCGGCGCGCTGCACGACTTCGCCGTCCATCTCCAGGATCAGGCGCAGCACGCCGTGCGCGGCCGGATGCTGGGGACCGAAGTTGAAGGTGTAGTTGCGGATCTCGGCGTTGTTGAGGCCGGAGGTGTTGAGGTTCACCAAGGGCATGTCGCTGGCGGGGTTGCTCATGTCACTTCACCTCGCGCTGCGAGAGTTCGCCCTGCGCGGTCTGGTAGCGCGCATCCTCGCGGATCACGCGCGGCACGCCGACGCGCGGCTCGATCGAGACCGGCTCGTACACCACGCGGCGCTTGTCGGCGTCGTAACGCACTTCGACGTTGCCGATCAGCGGGAAATCCTTGCGGAACGGATGGCCGACGAAACCGTAGTCGGTGAGGATGCGGCGCAGGTCCGGATGGCCCTCGAACACGATGCCGTACAGATCGAAGGCTTCGCGCTCGAACCAGTTCACGCCCGGGTGCACCGAGGTCAGCGAATCGACCACCGGCAGATCGTCGTTCGGCGCGAACGTCTTCAGCCGCACGCGCGCGTTGTGCTGGTACGACAGCAGATGCGCGACCGCGGCGAAGCGGCGCGCCGGCTTGGCGTCCTCGGCGCCGTTGGGTTCTTCGCCCCAACGGAAACGGCCGGCGCTCTTGCCTTCCACGCCGCGCGAGAAGCCTTCCGAGGAGACGTCGGTGTCCCACTCGTCGCTGCCGTAGGTGAGGTAATCGACGCCGCTGACGTCCACGCACTGCTCGAAGCCGAGTTCGTCGCGCAGGATGCGCGCTGCCTCGAGCCACTGGTCGTGGGCGACCTCCAAAGTAATTTCGCCGCGCGGTTGCGCGACGACGATGGCGGCTTGCGGGAAACGCGCGTCCAGGCGCTGGGCGAGATCGGACGGGCTCATTCGCGCACACCCTGCTTGGCGTCGCCGAAGTTGGTGCCGCGGCGGATCTTGCGCTGCAGCTGCAGGATGCCGTAGACCAGCGCTTCGGCGGTCGGCGGGCAGCCCGGGACGTAGACGTCGACCGGCACCACGCGGTCGCAACCGCGCACCACCGAGTAGGAATAGTGGTAGTAGCCGCCGCCGTTGGCGCAGCTGCCCATCGAGATGACCCACTTCGGGTCCGGCATCTGGTCGTAGACCTTGCGCAGCGCCGGGGCCATCTTGTTGACCAGGGTGCCGGCGACGATCATCACGTCGGACTGGCGCGGCGAGGGGCGGAACACCACGCCGTAGCGGTCCAGGTCCAGGCGCGCGGCGCCGGCGTGCATCATCTCGACCGCGCAGCAGGCCAGACCGAAGGTCATCGGCCACATCGAGCCGGTGCGCGCCCAGTTCCACAGCGTGTCGAGGTTGGTGGTGACGAAGCCCTGCTGCAACAGCGGGTTCTCGCCCTCGGGGCGCAGGATGTCGTCCAGGCGGCCTTCCGGCAACGGGTTGTGCATCAACCCGGACACGGTTTGGATCACTCCCATTCGAGCGCTCCCTTCTTCCAGACGTAAACGAAGCCGAGCAGGAGCATGCTGGCGAAAATGCCCATCTCGATCAGGCCGACCACGCCGAGATCTCGGAACACGGTGGCCCAGGGCACGATGAAGATGATTTCCAGATCGAAGATGATGAACTGGATGGCGATGAGGTAGTAGCGCACGTCGAATTGCATGCGCGCGTCTTCGAAGGCCTCGAAGCCGCATTCGTACGGAGACAGTTTCTCCGCGGTCGGGCGCTTGGGCCCGAGCACATTGCCTACCACCAACAGGGCGACGCCGATACCGCTGGCGACGATCAGGAACAACAGAGTCGGCAGGTATTCGGCCAGCACGCGGTGTTCTCTCGGCTACTTGTTCGGCTACATGGACGCGAAGTTCGCGTTCCTTGGCTTGGCGCCGCGGCGCCCAGTCGTTCGGACGCGCGGAGCGGCCCGCCGTGCGTGCCGCACCTGCGTACCGTGGTGCGAATTGCTGAAACAGCTTGCTATTTCGGCATCGGTTGGATGTGGTGCCCAAAGGGGGACTCGAACCCCCACGACCTAAGTCGCTACCACCTCAAGGTAGTGCGTCTACCAATTCCGCCATCTGGGCACTGCCAACCTACTGTCGCCATCCTGGCCGAGCGTTGCGGGGAACCCGCTCCGCTTAGGTCATCGCTGACCTGCCCTGCCGTCCGGGCGGGGCTGAAACTCTATTTTAACCTGTTTATTCAGCCGCCGTTAGCCGGCTGTTTTGCCGGGGCTGCCGGCTGCATCGTCGCCGGCGGCTGCGCCGGCTTTTCGGCGGCCGGAGCCGGCGCCGCGCCGGCGGGCGCGTTGCCGGCCGGAGCCGAAGCCGGGGCGGCCGGAGCCGTCGTCGCCGGAGCCTGCGGCACGCCGCTGGCCGGAGCTTGCGGAACCGCGGCCGGGGTAGCGGCCGGAGCCGGCGCCGGCTGTTCCTTGACCTGGCCCATCAGGCCCAGATCCGGCTTGCCCGCCTGCACCGGAGCGGTGCGGCTGGCCTGCCAAGCCATGAACAGGCTGATCGTGAAGAACGCGACCGCCAGCCACTTGGTCGACTTGGACAGGAAGTTCGACGAACCGCGGGCGCCGAACACGGTCGCCGAGGCGCCGCCGCCGAAGCCCGAGCCGGCCTGCGCACCCGCGCCGCGCTGCATCAGGATCAGGGCGATCATCGCGATCGCGATCAACACATAGATGACGTTGAGGAACAACAGCATCGTTCGGATTCTTCGCTCAGTGACAGCTCGTTACGACCGTCGGCGGGCGGCGGAGTTCGCCGCTCGTCGCGATCAGGGCGCCGCCGCGGCAGCGATGGCGTTGAAGTCGGCCGCGACCAGAGAGGCGCCGCCGACCAGTCCGCCATCGACGTCGGGCTGGGAAAACAGCGCGGCGGCGTTGTCGGCTTTCACGCTTCCGCCGTAAAGGATCGGAAGCGAGCCAGCGATTCTAGCATCGTGCGAAGCGATTTCGCTACGGATGAATGCGTGAACTTCCTGCGCCTGCTCCGGAGAGGCGGTCCGGCCGGTGCCGATGGCCCACACCGGCTCGTAGGCGACGATGGCGCCGTCGAGCGCCGCGACGCCCAGCAGTTCCAGCACCGGGGTGAGCTGTTCCTGCAGGCGCCACTGGGTCTTGCCGTCTTCGCGCTCTTCCAGGGTCTCGCCGACGCACAGGATCGGCACCAATCCGGCGTCGCGGGCGGCCGCGAATTTGCGCGCGACCAGCTCGCTGGTTTCGCGGTGGTACTGGCGGCGCTCGGAATGGCCGACCAGCCCGTAGACCGCGCCGACTTCCTTGAGCATCTGCGCCGAGACTTCGCCGGTGTAGGCGCCCTTGACGTTGCTGCTGACGTCCTGCGCGCCGAAGGCCAGGCCGCGTTCGCCGTAGTGTTCGACCAGCTCGCCCAGGTACGGCAGCGGCGGCAGGATCACCCGCTCCACGCCGGCCGGCGGGGTCTGCGCGGCGACTTCGTCGAGCAAAGCGAAAGCGAATTCGCGGGTGCCGTGCAGCTTCCAGTTTCCGGCGACGATTCTGCGGCGCATGGCCTCTCCCTTGGTACGTGGACGGGGCGCAGTCTAACGGCTGCAGGAGATAGCGGATAGGAGTTAGGAAATAGCCGAGTACGCCCACACCTAAGCTATCTCCTATCTCCTATCCGCTACCTCCCAGCTCCATGACCCTGCACAGCTTCCCGCCGCTCGAAGCCCCCGACGCCCGCGTGCTGGTGCTCGGCAGCATGCCCGGCGCGGCGTCGCTCGCCGCCGGGCGCTACTACGCGCATCCGCAGAACCGGTTCTGGCCGATCATGGGCGCGCTGGTCGGGGCCGGGCCGGACCTCGACTATCCGGCGCGGGTGGCGGCGCTGGGCGCGGCCGGGATCGCGCTGTGGGACGTGCTGGCGCAATGCGAGCGCGAGGGCAGCCTGGATTCGGCGATCCGCGACGACACCGCGGTGGCCAACGATCTGGCCGGCCTGCTGGCGCGCCATCCGCGCATCGGCACGCTGTTGTTCAACGGCGCCAAGGCCGAGCAGAGCTTTCGCCGCTTCGTCGCGCCGGGCTTGGCGCGGCCGGAGTTGCGGCTGGTGCGGTTGCCGTCGACCAGCCCGGCCAATGCCTCGCAGCGCGCGGAGATGAAGCTGGAGGCGTGGCGGGAGGCGTTGCGCGCGGCGGGGGCGCGGGTGCGCTAGGGCTGACAAGGGGGCGTCGCGATCTGACGCCGCGCGGTCGCGGCTCGCGCCGCTCCTACAGGCAGATCGCGCAGCGGCCGAAGCCCCTGTAGGAGCGGCGCGAGCCGCGACCACGACAAAACAACCACGACGAAACCTCAGCTCCCGCAAATCGCCCCGCCCCGGCGCCAAGCGCCCTGCGAAAACCGCCGATCCCCGGCCCTCCCGCACCCCGCGCACGTTGCACCCGCGCAACACTTTCTCTCCGCCCCGCCCCGCGCCTTCCGCCCGAAACCCTTGCCGCGCCTGCCCCGCGCCCGTCCCAGGCCACTCTGCGACGACACCGCCGCCGCACCTGTCCACCGCCCCGGCCTGTCCTGCCCGCCCCGACCCCGGCGTTTCCTGGGGTGGCCGCCCGTCCTGGGCGTCCGCCACCGACGAACGCCGCCCGGCCCCACCGCGGCGCGCAACGGGTCCGGCGCGCCTGCACGCGCCGCCCCAGCGTTCGCCGGTGCCGTCCGCGCCGCACGGATCGAGGCGCGCGGCGGCGCAACGCCGACGATCCACCCGTCGCCCATGGAGCGATATCTCAAGGAGCTTGGACATGAAGTCGCATCGCAACGCCCCGCAGCACCTCCCCCGCCGCCTCGCCGCCCTCGCCGGCCTGGCCCTGCTGTCGCTGGCCGGCGCCGCCAGCGCCGGCGAAACCGTGATCCACACCGCCCACGGCGACGTCGCCGCGCTCGACGCGCCCAAGCCCGGCAGCGTCGCCGCGGCCAAGGCCGCGCACGCCGCGCCGTTCGCCACCGCGCGCCAGCGCGCGGCGGCCCAGCCGCTGGTGTGGGAAACCCGCGGCGAGCCGTCCGCCGCCGCGCTCAAGGCGATCGACGCGCCGACCGGCCCGGCCGGCAGCGTCGCCGGCGGCGCCGCGCCGGCGTTCAACAACTACCTCGCCCGCCAGCACTTCCCGCAGGTGTGGAACAAGCTCGACGCGCTGGACGCGCGCCAGGGCGCCGCGCCGGCGTCGGCGCTGAGCGGCGAGAAGGACGGCGCGCATTACGCCTACACCCGCTTCCCCGGCAACTACTACACCACCCAGTGGAAGACAGCGCCGTGGAACAAGATCGGCAAGCTGTACTTCAACACGCCCGGCGGCGGCAGCTCGTACTGCACCGCGCAGGTCTCCAGCAACACCAACGTGCTGACCACCGCCGCGCACTGCGTCTACACCTTCGGTTCGGGCTGGAACTCGAACTTCGTGTTCGTGCCGGCCGAGCGCTACGGCGAGGCGCCGTACGGCCGCTTCGGCTGGAGCACCGCGCGGGTGCCGACCAACTGGATCAGCCAAGGCACCCGGCGCTGGGACGTGGCGGTGATCAAGCTCGCCGGCGAACAGACCACCGGCATGCCGGTGATCAACTACGTCGGCTGGCTCGGCCGCGCCTGGAACCAGCCGTATTCGCTGTACACCCAGTCGCACGGCTACGCCAGCAACCTGAGCACGCAGTACACCAACGTCTGCGCCGGCCAGACCTACGACTCGCCGAGCGAAGGCACCAACGTCCTCGTGCAAGGCTGCGACATGACCTACGGCGCCAGCGGCGGCGCGTGGCTGATCAACTCCTCGAGCGACCCCCAGGTCAACAGCGTCGTCAGCGGCCCGCACATCGGTGCGTTCGGCACGGCGTGGGTCGGCGCGCGGTTCAACGACGATAATATTGTGGCGTTGTGCACGGCGATCGGGTGTTGAGTCGAAGCGGGGTTAGGGGTTAGGGAACTGTGGGTCGGTCCCTGCTTCCTGCCATTCGCTGGAGCTCCTCGTTTCGAACGAGCAAAGAAAAAGCCGGCGCAAGCCGGCTTTTTCTTTGGCGGGGAATCGGAATCCGAGCTCAGGGTCGTCGCCATCGACCGGAAAGACACGGAACCATCGAACACCCGCGCCCCACAGTTCCCTAACCCCGCTTCTCCGTTCCCGCTTTCGCTTCATCCCGCCTTTGCCTTACTTCAACTTGATCTCGCGCAAGCGCTCTTCCAAATAGCCCTGCGCCGTGATCGGCTCGGGATAGCGCTTCGGATTCTCGGCGGTGATCGTCGAAGGCAGCACGTCGATCAGGAAATCCGGATTCGGGTGCAGGAAGAACGGAGTCGAGTAGCGCGGCTGGCGCGCCTGTTCGCCCGGCGGGTTGACCACGCGGTGGGTCGTCGACGGATACACGTGGTTGGTCAGGCGCTGCAGCATGTCGCCGATGTTGACCACGATGGTGTCGGCGTCGGCGGTGAACGGCACCCACTCGCCCTGGCGCGACTTCACTTCCAGGCCGGCGGCGCTGGCGCCGACCAGCAAGGTGATCAGGTTGATGTCCTCGTGCGCGCCGGCGCGCACGTTCGGGATGTCGTCGGCGGTGATCGGCGGGTAGTGGATCGGGCGCAGGATCGAGTTGCCGAAGTCGGTCTTGTCGGCGAAGTAGTTCTCCGGCAGGCCGATGTGCAGGGCCAGCGCGCTGAGCACGCGCGAGCCGAGGTCGTCGAGCGTGGTGTAGAGGCCGTAGGCGACTTCCTTGAACTCGGCGATTTCGCTCGGCCACAGGTTGGCCGGCATGTCCGCGGCGTACTTGGAGTCGCGCGCGATCTCGCGGCCGACGTGCCAGAACTCCTTCAGATCGAAATGCTTGGAGTCCTTGGCGGTCTCCACGCCGAACGGGGTGTAGCCGCGCGCGCCGCCGCCGCCGGGCACGTGGTACTGGCGCTTGGTGGCTTCGGGCAGGGCGAAGAAGCGCTTGAACACGTCGTAGGCGCGGTCGATCTGCGCGTCGCTGATGCCGTGGCCGCGGATGCCCGCGAAGCCCCATTCGCGGTAGGCCGCGCCGAGTTCGGCGACGAAGGCCTCGCGGTCGGTGTCGAAGCGGCGAATGTCGAGGGTGGGAATCTGACTCACTGTGCGTTCCTGTCTGGTCTGATGTCTTCCGGGTAAGCCGCTATCTTCGCTCAAAGCCGGCCCGGACGCGCGACCGGCGCCCCGCCGCGACCGCGCGGGCACGCTCGCCGGCCTCGCCCGGCACAGCCGCCGGCGGCGCCGGCTGAACGGCCGCCCGCGCCGTTCACCCGCCCTGGCGGCCGCCCGCCGTCCGGCGGTGTTGCACGGCTTTGTTACACGTTAAAGTCGCCGCCCGACCCGGCCCCGATCCCCAGGCCGCCCTCCCCGAGCGCCGTACCGAATGGACGTTCCCGCCGCAGGCTCCGCCTTCCAGACGCGTCGCGCCCTGGCCTGGCTGACCGGCTTCACCCTGACCAACGCCGCCGCCGCGATCCTCATCGCCGCGCTCAACATCCCCTTCGCCCATCTGGCCGAGCATTGGAAGGCGGCGCTGTTCCTGACCCTGGCCCTGCCCGGCCACTTCGTGTTCTTCGGCGCCCTGCTCGGCCTGCTGCCGCTGCTGCTGGGCCGGCTGACCCGGCGCTACAGCGTGCTGACCGTGTCCGCGGTGATCCTGCAGGCGGCGTGGATCTGTCTGGTCGCCACCGACGCCAAGGTGTTCGCGCTGTACCGCTTCCACCTCAACGCGATGGTCGCCAACATGGTGTTCGGCGGCGCGATGCAGGACCAAGTGGTGCTGTCGGGCTCGGTGTGGGCGCTGATCGCGCTCGCGGTGACGCTGGTGCTGGCGCTGGAAATCGCCGCGGCGTGGCTGTGGTGGCGCGCGCTGCGCCGCCGCCCCGGCCTGACCGGCATCGTGCGCGCGTGGTGGCTGGCCGCGGCGGTGATGCTGTTCGGCCAGTTGATGGTCGCCTACTACGATGCGCGCGGCGACCGGGTGATCCTGTCGCAGCTGCCGTACATCCCGTGGGCGCAGCCGATCACGCTGAAGGATTCGCTGCGCCGCTTCGGCGTGGAGAGCGACCCGAACGCGCGCATGCCCAGCGCCGGCGAAGGCCTGCTGCGCTATCCGCGCAAGCCGCTGGACTGCGAGACCGCGCCCAAGCTCAACGTGGTGGTGATCGTGCTCGAATCGCTGCGCCACGACGCGCTCGACCCGCGCATCATGCCCAACACCTGGAAGCTGGCGCAGCGCTCGCAGTGGTACGACGACCACTACAGCACCGGCAACGCCACCCGCTTCGGCCTGTTCGGCCTGCTCTACGGCCTGCCCGGCGGCTATTGGCATCCGATGCTGGCCGAGCAGCGCGGCTCGGCCTTCATCGGCCAGATGAAGAAAGACGGCTACGCCATGCATCTGTACGGCAGCGCGCCGCTGTACAACCCCGAGTTCGACCGCACCGTGTTCTCGGAAGTGCGCGACCGTTTGGTCAACGGCCCGCGCGAGCGCAAGAGCGCCGAGCGCGACATGGCGATCCTGCGCGATTTGCAGCGCGACATCGCCGCGACCGCGCCGCAGCAGCGGTTCTTCGGCTTCGTGTTCCTGGATTCGACCCACCAGCCCTACTACATGCCCAAGGGCTACCCGCCGCTGTTCACGCCGATGGCCGAATCGATCAACCCGATCGACTTCAGCCCCAGCCACGACCCGGTGCCGGACTTCAACCGCTACCGCACCGCCGCGCACTACGCCGATTCGCTGATCGGCCCGTTCGTCGACGCGCTGGAATCCGGGCCGTTCGCGCAGGACACCGTGGTGGTGATCACCGGCGATCACGGCGAGGAGTTCAACGACCTCAAGCAGAACTATTGGGGCCACAACGGCAACTTCTCCGAGTATCAGCTGCGCACCCCGTTCGTGCTGTATTGGCCGGGCAAGGCCGCGCAGAAGATCGGCCACGTCACCTCGCACGAAGATCTGGTGCCGACGCTGATGACCCACGCGCTGGGCTGCCGCAACGACAGCGCCGACTACAGCACCGGCCGCGACCTGTTCGGCCCGGGCCAGCCGAACCGGCCGCTACTGGTGGAAAGCTGGTCGCAACGCGGCATCCGCCACGGCGACAAGATCTACCTGTTCGACAACTACGGCGCGGCGACCGTGGTCGACGATCGCTACCGGCCGTTGCCGGACGCGAAGGTCGATCCGGCGGCGGTGAGCCAGTCGTGGGAGATGTTGACGCGGTTCCAGCAGCGCTGAGGCGCACGCTTCGTAAGCCATGGCCGCTCCGTGTAGGAGCGGCGCGAGCCGCGACCGCGACAACGAAACGACGGCGCAAGCCCGATGCGGTGCGCGATCTCGTTCGAAGCGGTGGCTCGCTTCGTCGGACTTCGACGACGCGCCGGCGATCGATTGGCGCGGTCGCGGCTTGCGCCGCTCCTACACACGGCAGCCGACCGACGGAAACGACGAAGGCCGCTCGCGCGGCCTTCGTCTTTCGCTCAGAGCGCGAGGCGAGGCTTACATCGCCGCCTTCACCGCCGCCGACAAAGCGTCGAGCGTGTTCTGCATCAGCGCCGCGTCGTCGGCTTCGACCGTCACCCGCACGACCGGCTCGGTGCCCGAGGGACGCAGGAACGCGCGGCCGCGGCCGGCGACCGCGGCTTCGGCCAACTTCAGCGCTTCCTTGACCGAGGCGGCTTCGGTGGGCTTGGTCTGACCCTCGAAGCGCACGTTGACGGTCTTCTGCGGCACCCGCTGCAAGCCGGCCAGCGCTTCGCGCAGCGACAGCTTGCGCCGCGCCAGCACTTCCAGCACCTGCAGCGCGCTGACGATGCCGTCGCCGGTGCTGGTGCGGTCCAGGCACAGCAAGTGGCCGGAGGCTTCGCCGCCGAGCACGCCGCCGTGGGCCATCAATTGCTGGTGCACGTAGCGGTCGCCGACCTTGGCGCGGATGAAGCCGATGCCGCGCTGTTCCAGCGCGCGCTCCAGGCCGTAGTTGGTCATCAGCGTGCCGACCACCGGGCCGTGCAGGCGGCCGGTCTCTTGCCAGTCGGTGGCGAGGATGTAGAGCAGATCGTCGCCGTCGCAGATGCGGCCTTCGTGATCGACGAACATCACCCGGTCGCCGTCGCCGTCGAAGGCGATGCCGAGGTCCGCGCCGCTGGCGCGCACTTTCTCGACCAGGGTCTGCGGGTGGGTCGAGCCGACGCCGTCGTTGATGTTCAAACCGCTCGGGTCCACGCCGATGGCGTCGACGCGCGCGCCGAGCTCGCGCAGCACCAGCGGGCCGACCTGATAGGTGGCGCCGTTGGCGCAGTCCAGCGCGATGCGCAAGCCGCTGAGGTCGAAGCCGCGCGAGACCGAGCCCTTGCACGCTTCCAGATAACGGCCGATGGCGTCGCGGGTGCGCACCGCGCGGCCCAGGCGCTCGGAGTCGACCGTGCGGAACGGCTGCTCCAGCGCGGCCTCGATCGCCAGTTCGGTGTCGTCGTCGAGCTTTTCGCCGTCGGCGGAAAAGAACTTGATGCCGTTGTCGTAATGCGGGTTGTGCGAGGCGGAGATGACGATGCCGCCGTCGGCGCGCAGCGAGCGGGTCAGGTGCGCGACCGCGGGGGTCGGCATCGGGCCCATCAGTTGCACGTCCACGCCGGCGGCGACCAGGCCGGCCTCGAGCGCGGCCTCGAACATGTAGTTCGAGATGCGGGTGTCCTTGCCGATGATGACCATCGGGTTGCGCCAGTCGCGGCGCTGCAGCGCGTGGCCGTAGGCGTTGCCCAGGCGCAGGACGAAGTCGGCCGAAATGGCGCCCTCGCCGACGCGGCCGCGGATGCCGTCGGTGCCGAAGTATTTGCGGGTCATAGGGATAAGTCGGGAACGGGGAATGAGGGGAACGGGGAATGAAAACGGGGAATGGCGAGCGCGCGGCGAACGGGCGCGATCGGCGCGTCGTCGGGGGAATGCCGCGGCACGAGTGTGCCGCAAGGCGGCCGCGGTTCGGCGGCGCGCGGCTGAACGAAGGCGCGTAGCGCTTCGCGGAGCACAGTTTGAAGCAGGGATTGGGGAATGAAGGGATCAGGGAATGGCGAGGGCGCCGGCGTGGCGGCGCATCGCAATGGGTGCGGTTTGGCCGCAGCGCGTTCGCTCAGCGAAAGCGCGAAGGCGAACGCGCGGGAAATCGAAAGAAAAGAGCGCATGAGCCCGATGCCGTATCGCACCCGCCGCCCTCGCGCTCTCTCCATTCCCTGCTCCCCTAATTCCCTGTTCCCTGCCCTAACCTCACGCCGCTTCGACGTCGTCTTCCGGCTGCGGCTGCTTGGTCAGCAGCGCCAGCAGATGCGAAATGCGCTCGCGCATTTCGCGGCGGTCGCAGATCTGGTCGACGGTGCCGTGTTCGAGCAGGAATTCGCTGCGCTGGAAACCTTCGGGCAGCTTCTCGCGCACGGTCTGCTCGATCACGCGCGGGCCGGCGAAGCCGATCAGCGCGCCGGGTTCGGCGAGGTTGAGGTCGCCGAGCATCGCGAACGAGGCGGTGGTGCCGCCGAAGGTCGGATGGGTCATGACCGAAACGAACGGCAGGCCGGCGTCGCGCATGCGGCCGAGCGCGGCGGAGGCCTTGGCCATCTGCATCAGCGAGAACAGGCTTTCCTGCATGCGCATGCCGCCGCTGGCGGCGAAGCAGACCATCGGCACGCCTTCGGCCAGGGCGCGCTCGGCGCCGCGGGCGAAGCGCTCGCCGCTGACCGAGCCCATCGAGCCGCCCATGAAGGCGAAGTCCATCGCGCAGGCCACCAGCGGGCGCTGCTTGAGCGCGCCGACCATCGCGATCAGCGAGTCGCGCTCGCCGGTGGATTTCTGCGCGGCCTTGAAGCGTTCGGAGTACTTCTTCTGATCCTTGAACTTGAGCACGTCGACCGGGCTCAGCTCGGCGGCGATCTCCTGCCCGCTGCCCGCGTCGAGGAAGGCGTTCAGGCGCGCGCGGGCGCGGATCGGCATGTGGAAACTGCACTTCGGGCAGACCTCGAGGTTTTCCTCGAGCTCGGGCCGGTAGAGCACGGCGCCGCAGCGTTCGCACTTCTCCCACAGACCCTCCGGGACGCTGCGGCGCTTGGCGGCGCCGGTCTCGGTGCGGATGCCGGACGGCATGAGTTTCTTGAGCCACGACATGCGTTGGAATCTTCCTGTTTTGACCGACGGCGTGTGTCGACCGTCGACGTTCTGGCTGACGAAGGACGGCTCGGCGGCGTCGCGGATGCGCCGCGCCGGTGCCGTCCCGATGGAGCAGTCTAGCGCAGCGGGCCGGGCGTCCCGGCCGCCGCTGTTCAGGCGCGCGCGCTCAGGCGGCGTCGAGGGCGCCGCGCAGGGGCGCGAGGAATTCGCGCGCGGTGCGCGCCGCGGCGTCGGGCGAGCCGGCCTCGGCCAGGGCCGCAACCAGGGCGCTGCCGACCACGATGCCCTCGGCCTCGCTCGCCATCGCCGCCGCGCTGGCGGCGTCCTTGATGCCGAAACCGGCCACGACCGGCACCTTGGCGCGCTGGCGGATCCGGTGCAGGCGGTCGTTGGCGGCGTCGGCGTCGAGACGGTCGGCGCCGGTCACGCCGGCGAAGCTGACGTAGTAGAGGTAACCCTGGGCGCCGTCGCACAGCAGCGCCAGGCGCGCGTCGGTGGTGGTCGGCGAGGCCAGCAGGATCAGCGCCAACCCGGTTTCGGCGAAGGCCGCGCGCAGTTCGTCGGCTTCTTCCGGCGGCAGATCGACCAGCAACACGCCGTCGACGCCGGCCGCGACCGCGTCGCGGGCGAAGCGCTGGGCGCCGCGGATTTCGATCGGATTGAGGTAGCCCATCAGCACCACCGGCGTGGTCGCGTCGCTCTGGCGGAACTGCGCCACCGCCTGCAGCACCCAGCCCAGCCCGGCGCCGCGCGCGATCGCGCGCTCGGAGCTGCGCTGGATGGTCGGGCCGTCGGCCATCGGATCGGAGAACGGCACCCCGAGCTCGAGCACGTCGGCGCCGGCCTCGACCAGCGCGTGCATCGCCGGCACGGTCGCTTCCAGCGAGGGATCGCCGGCGGTCAGGAACGGGATCAGCGCTTTGCGGCCGGCGGCTTGCAGGTGGTGGAACTTGGCGTCGATTCGGTTCATGGGGCCAGGAGGGGCTAGGAGTTAGCGGATAGGAGTTAGGAGTTAGCGAAAGCAAGAGCGCTGTACGGAGCCACGGAGCCGCGAAAGCCGTGCTTTCGCTATCTCCTAGCTCCTAAACGCCAACTTCCGGCTTCAGAAATGCAAACCCTCGCGCCCGGCGATCGTATGCACGTCCTTATCGCCGCGGCCGGAAAGATTGCACAGCACGATCTGATCCTTCGGCATCGAACGCGCCAGCTTGATCGCCTGGGCGATGGCGTGGCTGGATTCGAGCGCGGCGAGGATGCCTTCGGTGCGCGCCAGGGTGCGGAACGCGTCGAGCGCTTCCTCGTCGGTGACGCCGACGTACTCGGCGCGGCCGGTGTCCTTGAGGAAGGCGTGTTCGGGGCCGACGCCCGGATAGTCGAGGCCGGCGGAGACCGAATGCGTTTCCACGATCTGGCCGTCGTCGTCGCACAGCACGTAGGTGCGGTTGCCGTGCAGCACGCCCGGGCGGCCGGCCGCCAGCGAGGCGGCGTGGCGGCCGGTGTCGATGCCGTCGCCGGCCGCTTCGGCGCCGACGATGCGCACGCCGCGGTCGTTGAGGAAGGCGTGGAACAGGCCGATGGCGTTGCTGCCGCCGCCGACGCAGGCGGTGACCGCATCGGGCAGGCGGCCGTATTCGGCCAGCATCTGCGCGCGCGCTTCGCGCCCGACCACGGCGTTGAAGTCGCGGACCATGCGCGGATACGGATCGGGACCGGCGACGGTGCCGATGATGTAGAAGGTGTCGCGCACGTTGGTCACCCAATCGCGCATCGCTTCGTTGAGCGCGTCCTTGAGCGTCTGCGAGCCGCTGGTCACCGGCACCACGGTCGCGCCGAGCAGCTTCATGCGGTAGACGTTGATCTTCTGCCGCTCGATGTCGGTCGCGCCCATGTAGACCACGCACTCCAGGCCCAGGCGCGCGGCCACGGTGGCGCTGGCGACGCCGTGCTGGCCGGCGCCGGTCTCGGCGATGATGCGGGTCTTGCCCATGCGGCTGGCGAGCAGCGCCTGGCCGATGGTGTTGTTGATCTTGTGCGCGCCGGTGTGGTTGAGGTCTTCGCGCTTGAGCAGGATGCGCGCGCCGCCGACTTCGTCGCTGAGGCGCTCGGCGTGATAGATCGGGCTCGGGCGGCCGACGTAATGGGCGAGGTCGCGCTCGAAGGCTTCGATGAAGGCGGGATCGACCCGCGCCTCGTCGTAGGCCTTGGCCAGTTCCTCGATCGGCGCGATCAGGGTCTCGGCGACGAAGCGGCCGCCGAACCGGCCGAAGTGGCCTTGCGCGTCGGGATAGGCGTGGAAATCGATGGGCTGATCGGAAACGTTGTGAGGGATCGGTTCGGCGGACATCGGCGGCGGCCATCAACACGTGGGGGCCGCGCCATGCGCGGCGGAACCTGGGAGTTTAGGGCATCGGCGGGTCAACCGTACTGTTTCGGCAAGGTCGGAATGGCGGTCCGGTTTCGAGGTGACGCAGTGGGCAAAGGCGGGAGCGGGGAATAAGGGGAATAAAGGGAACAGGGAATGGTGGGATCGCGGGCGTGTCGGGCGGCGCAACGCCTTGCCAAGTCGCGATCGCTCAGGGCGAGTCCGATCGCCGGCGCTTCTCACTGAGGAACAAGAACAGCGGCCACTACCCGCGAACGAACGCCTTATCCGCGCACTCGCCCTTCCCTGTTCCCCTCTTTCCCCTTATTCCCCTGCTTCTCTTCTCACTCCACATAACAATCCGCCCGCCGCACTTCCTCGACGAACTGCCGCATCTTGTCGCCGTCCTTCAAGCCCGGCGCGCTCTCGATGCCGCTGGAGACGTCCACGCCCCACGGCAGGGTCGCCAGGATCGCCTCGAACACGTTTTCCGGGGTGATCCCGCCGGCCAGGACGAAGGGCTTCTGCACGCCGACCGGGATGCGCTTCCAGTCGAAGGTCTTGCCGCTGCCGCCGCTGCCGCCTTCGGCGTGGCTGTCGAACAGGAAGCCGGCGGCGCCGGGGTAGCGCATCAGCAAGGTCGAGGGATGCTGGCCGGCGAGTTCGCCGCCCATCGCGATGGCTTTGAGATACGGCACGCCGAAGCCGCGGCAGTAGGCGTCGTCTTCGTTGCCGTGGAACTGCAGCAGGCTCGGGCGCACCTGGCGCACGACCTCGCGCACTTCCTCGACCGGGTTGTCGGCGAACAGCGCGACCGCGTCGACCAGCGGCGCCAGCGCCTGACGCATGGCGCGCGCCTCCTCCGGCGCGACCCGGCGCTTGCTGCCGGCGGCGAACACGAAGCCGATCGCGTCGGCGCCGAGTTCGCAGGCCAGGCGCACGTCGCCGGGCCGGGTGAAACCACAGAACTTGATGCGGGTGCGGAACAGGGTGCGGGACGGATTCAAAGGCAGACCTCGGCAGGCAACTGGCATTCGACGGGGTAACGCGGCCCGACGAACACCAGTCCCGCCGACGGAGCGGTCGGACCGGCGACCGTGCGGTCGCGCCCGGCCAGCAGTTCGGCGATCCAGCCCTCGGGCCGGTCGCCGCGGCCGACCGGCAGCAAGCTTCCGACAATGTTGCGCACCATATGGTGAAGAAACGCGTTCGCCTGCACTTCCATCTCCACGATATCGCCTTCGCGCCTGACCGCGATGTGCTGCAGATCGCGGCGCGCGTGCGGCGCCTGACAGTGGACCGTGCGGAACGCCGAGAAATCGTTCTCGCCCAGCAGCGCCTGGGCCGCGCGGTGCATGGCGTCGGCGTCGAGCGGGCGCCGTTCCCAGCTCAGGTATTGGCGCTGCAGCGCCGGACGCACCGGGCGGTTGAGGATGCGGTAGCGGTAGCGGCGCGCGCGCGCCGAGAAGCGGGCGTGGAAGTCCGCCGCCACCGGCACGCACCAGCGCACGCAGACCGACGGCGGCAGGCGCGAAGTCGTGCCGAGCACCCAGCCGCGCGCTTCGCGCTCGACCGGGCTGTCGAAGTGCACGACCTGACACGAGGCGTGCACGCCGGCGTCGGTGCGGCCGGCGCAGACCACGTCCACGGGCGCGCCGGCGACGAAGCTCAGCGCTTGCTCCAGCGTGGTTTGGACGGTGGTTTCGCCGCGCAGAGCCCGCCCCGGACTCGATCCGGGGTCCGGCTCGCCGGGACGCACCAGACGCTGCCAGCCGGAGAATTCGCCGCCGTCGTATTCCACGCCCAAGGCGTAGCGCCGCAGCGGCGCGGCGGGTGCGGTGTCGGCGTCGTTCATGCCCTGCCCTTGCCTGCGGCGGACCGGCCTCAGCCGGCGCGGTCGCCGCCGGCGGCCTCCAGCTCGCGCAGCAGGCGCGCGGCCTGCTGGCGCGCGGCGTGGTCGCCGTTGATCAGCACTTCGCCGAGCAGCTGGCGGGCGCTGCCTTCGTCGCCGAGGTCGAGGTAGGCGCGGGCCAGTTCGATCCGTTCCAGGCCAACCGAAGACGCAGACGCCGCACCCGGATGCGCTTGCGGCGAGGACTTGGCGACCGTGGCCGGCTCAATGGCCGGCGCCTGGGTCGCGGCGACCGGCGCGGCCGGCACCGGAGCGACCGGGATCGGTGTGGTTGGGGCCGGCGCAGCGCTCGCCGGCAACGCCGGCGGTTCGCGCAGCTGCTGTTCGAGCGTCTGCTCCTGACGGCCAGCGCTGGCCGAATGCCAGGTCGGCACGCGCGACTGGCTCTTGGGCTCGCTGACCGGTGCGGTCCAATGCGGCGGCGCGGGCGGCTCGGCGCGGACCGGCTCGTCGAGCGCGTGCGCGGGCGCGGCGGGTTCGGGCGTCGCGGCGGCCTCGTCGCGCACGCCGTCGGCGACATCGTCGAAATCGAAATCGGTATCGGCCACGGCCGGCACGTCGCGATCGCGGCCCAGCAGCTGCTCGACCGGATCGACCACCGCCGCGCTCTCGGGCTTGCGCCGCAAGGTTTCGACCGGATCGGCCGCGGCGTCCGCGGGCGCGGCCGGCACGAACGGCACCGGCGCGGGCGCCGTCGCGCGGAAATTCGGCCGCTTCGGCTCGCGCCGGCTCAGCACCCAGCCGCCGGCCAGCAGCGCCAGCAAGCCGAAGCCGCCGAACACCCACGGCAGCGGCGAACCGCTGTCGGCGCGGGCCTGACTGTCGGCCAGGCGTTGTTGGGTCGCGGCCAGCTCGCTGTCCTTCATCGCGATCAGCTTCTGCTGATCGGTGCGCAGCTTCTCCAGCTCGGCGACCTTGCCCTTGAGCTCGGCCAGTTCCTGGTCGCGAGCCGCGATGGTTTCGTTGGCCTGTTGCACTTGTTCTCGCACCATTTGGCCCTCGCCTCCGGCGCTGATGCCGGACTGAGCCCCGGCCTTCGCGCGGTCGGCGCCGGGCGGGACGATTTCCAGGCGCGCATCGCTGGCGCGGCCGGCGTCGCGCGCGGCCGGCGCCACCGGCGCCTTGGCGACGCGGTCGGCGTCCACGGTCAACGGCTGCGGCACCGCCTGATGCGGCGCCTGACGCCATTGTTGGATTTGCGCGCGCACCAGTTCGTTGGCTTCGCGCGGGTCGATCGCCGCGGTCTCGCCGCCGGCCGGACGGCGCAGCACGGCGCCGGCGCGCAAGCGGTTGATGTTGCCGCCGACGAAGGCCTCTGGATTGGCCCGCAGCAGCGCGATCATGGTCTGGTTGAGGGTTTCCCCGCCGCCCATCTGCGCGGCGATGCCGGACAGGGTCTGGCCGTGGGCGACGGTGATCTCGCCTTCGCTCGGGATCGACGGCGCGGCGGCCGGCTGCGGCCGCGGTTCGCGGGCGATGCGGCCGGCCTTGGGACGTTCGGCCGGCGCGGGCGCGGGCGCCGGCGCGGCTTCGGGAATCGGTTGGGCCTGCGGCAGCGGTTCCGGCTGGGCGGCGACGACCGGCGGCGGCGACGGCGCCTGCCCCAGATTGCCCGGGTCGTAACCGCGCAGCTCGTTTTCCACCGACAGCGGATCGGCCTGCTGGGCTTGCGCGCCGAACGGCAGCGGCGCCTCCAGCGGACGTTCGATGGTGTTGGGATTGGCGCCGGTGGCGGCCTGGATCGGCGGCTGCATCGGCGCCGAGGCGGTGCGCGGCGCGTCGAGCAGGGCCGAGTATTCGCGGGTCAGGCGGCCCTGGCCCCAGTCCACTTCGATCAGGAAGGTCAGCAGCGGCTGCTGCACCGGCTGGGTGCTGGTGACCCGGATCACCGGCTTGCCGTTGCGGTCCACCGCCAAGGTGAAGCGCAGGTCGGTGACGATGCCCTGCGGCGGCTCGAGGCCGATGCGCTGGAAGGTTTCCGGCGAGGCCAGACCGGCGCGCAGCTGGGCCAGTTCTTCCGGGCCGCTGGCGATGACCGGGATTTCCGCCAGCAAGGGCTGGCCGGCACGCGATTTGACCTCGATCTGGCCCAGACCCAGCGCGCAGGCCGCTCCGCTGGCCAATGCCAGCGCCAGGCCGAGGGCGGTGCGTGCGAAACCTGATCTCACGAGCGGTCCCAATCCGAAGTCAGGCGGCGACTCTAAAGGGGTACGGGCTGAATGCGCAACGCATTCGTTAAGTTTTCATCCTAAGCCCTTGAGCGGCTGTGGGGAAGCGCGCGCGCCGCGGAGGCCGACCTGCGGGGCGGGTGTGCCGGGCGGTCGCGTTCCGGCGCGGCCGCGCGCGCGCCGGGTCCTTAAAAGACATCGGGCCCCGCGGGGCCCGATGTCCTGACGCTTGCCTCGGCCGGCGGCCTCAGCGTTCGTTCCACACCAGTTCGGCCAGCTGCACCGCGTTGGTGGCCGCGCCCTTGCGGATGTTGTCGGCCACCACCCACAGCGACAGGCCGCGCGGGTGCGAGATGTCCTCGCGGATGCGGCCGACGAACACCGGGTCCTCGCCCGAGGCGTGGGTCACCGGGGTCGGGTAGCCGCCGCCCTTGGCCTCGTCCACCACCACCAGGCCCGGCGCCTTCTCCAACAGCGCGCGCGCGTCCGCGGCCGAGAGCTTGTCGCGGGTTTCGATGTGCACCGCCTCGGAGTGGCCGTAGAACACCGGCACCCGCACGACGGTTGCGTTCACGCCGATGCTCTCGTCGCCGAGGATCTTGCGGGTCTCCCAGACCAGCTTCATCTCTTCGGTGGTGTAGCCGTTGTCGGTGAAGTCGCCGCCGTGCGGGATCACGTTGAAGGCGATCTGCACCGGGTAGATCTCCGGCTCGGCTTGCTGGAAGTTCAGCAGCGCCGCGGTCTGCCGGCCCAGCTCTTCCATCGCCCGCTTGCCGGTGCCGGACACCGACTGGTAGGTGGCGATGTTGATCCGCTCGAGCTTGGCTTTGCGGTGGATCGGCGCCAGCGCGACCATCAGCTGCATGGTCGAGCAGTTCGGATTGGCGACGATGCCGAGCGGGCGGTTCTTGAGCGCGTCGGGATTGACCTCGCTGACCACCAGCGGCACGTCGTCCTGGTAGCGGAACGCCGAGGAATTATCGATCACCACCGCGCCGGCGGCGGCGAACCGGGGCGCGTACTCCTTCGACACCGAACCGCCGGCCGAGAACAGGGCGATGTCCACGCCGGTGGGATCGAACTTGGCCAGATCCTCCACGACCAGGGTCTGCCCTTCGAACTCGATTTTCTCGCCCGCCGAACGCTCGCTCGCCAGCACGTGCAGTTTGCCGATCGGGAATTTGCGCTCGGCCAGCACCTTCAACATGGTTTCACCGACCGCGCCGGTGGCACCGACGACGGCGACATTGCAGGACGTCTTGGCGTTCATCTGTTCTGAGTTACCTGACTTGTGGGGACCGCCGGACCCATTTCCGGCGGGGTGTTGCGAAATCTGCGGAGACTGCGAAACCGGCTTGGCGTGGCGAGGCCTTCAGGGCCGATGCTTTCGCGCCGGGCCGCGCGCGGCCGAAGCGGAACCATCGGGCCGGCGGCCCCGCCGCGAATCATTTCGTTTTAGCCACGTCCGCGGCATTGAGCGGACTCGGCGGATCGCCCGCGCGCGGGCCGTGGCCCAGCGCGGCGATCAGGTTGTCGACCGCCAGCGCCACCATCGCCCGGCGCGTGGCGAGGCTGCCGCTGGCGATGTGCGGGGTCAGCACCACCCGGCGCTGCGCCAACAGGCGCGGGTTGAGCCTGGGCTCGCCCTCGTACACATCCAGACCGGCGGCGCCGAGCCGGTTGTGTTCGAGCGCGTCGCACAGCGCGTCCTCGTCGACGATGCCGCCGCGGGCGATGTTGGTCAGCGTCGCGTGCGGCTGCATCTTGGCCAGCGCGGCGGCGTTAATCAGGTGATGCGATTGCGGCGAGTACGGCAACACCAGCAGCAAGTGATCGGCGCGCGCCAGCAACTCGTCGAACCCGACGTAGGCGGCCTGGCACTGCGCTTCGACCGCCTCGGGCAAGCGGCTGCGGTTGTGGTACAGCGTGCGCATGCCGAAGCCGGTGGCGCGGCGCGCGATGGCTTGGCCGATCCGGCCCATGCCGAGGATGCCGAGCGTCGCGCCGTGCACGTCGGCGCCGAGCAGGCTGTCGAAGCTCCAGCGCTGCCAATGCCCTTCGCGCAGCCAGCGCTCGGCCTCGCCGATCCGGCGCGCGGTCGCCATCATCAGCGCGAAGCCGAAATCGGCGGTGGTTTCGGTCAGCACGTCGGGCGTGTTGCTGGCGAGGATGCCGGCGGCGCTGAGCGCGCCGACATCGAGATTGTTGTAGCCGACGCCGACGTTGGCGACCGCGCGCAAACGCGACGCGCCGGCGATCTGCGCCGCGCCGATGGGATCGTTGAGGGTCACCAGCGCGCCGTCCATGCGGCGCAGGATCGCGTTGACGGCCGCGGGCGCGTGCTGGGTGACCTCAGCGGTGGTTTCCACCTCGAAGTATTCGCCCAGCCGCGCGACGAGGTCGGCGAACAGCGGCTGCGACACCCACACGCGCGCACGCTCAGACATCGCCCGCGTCCGCCTGCGCCGGCACCCGCGGCGTCACCGTGCCGACGTCGCCGCATTGCGCGCGGTGGCGCAGCGCCTGATCCATCAGCACCAGCGCGACCATCGCCTCGCAGATCGGCGTCGCCCGCACGCCCACGCACGGGTCGTGGCGGCCGGTGGTGACCACTTCGACTTCGTGGCCGTGCACGTCCAGGCTGCGGCCCGGCAGGCGCAGGCTCGAGGTCGGCTTGAACGCGGCCGAACAGCGCAGGCGCTGACCGGTGCTGATGCCGCCGAGGATGCCGCCGGCGTGATTGCTGGCGAAGCCCTGCGGCAGCAGTTCGTCGCGATGCTCGGTGCCCTTCTGCGCGACGCTGGCGAAGCCGTCGCCGATCTCCACGCCCTTGACCGCGTTGATGCTCATCAACGCCGCGGCCAGTTCGCCGTCGAGCTTGCCGTAGATCGGCTCGCCCCAGCCCGGCGGCACGCCGTCGGCGATCACGTCCACGCGCGCGCCGACCGAATCGCCGGACTTGCGCAGCGCGTCCATGTACTGCTCCAGCTCGTCGACCTGCGCCGCGTGCGGCCAGAAGAACGGGTTGGTTTCCACCGCGTCGAGATCGAAACCGGCCGGCACGACCTCGCCGATCTGCGCCATGTAGCCGCGCACGACAACGCCGTAACGCTGCGCCAACCACTTTTTGGCGATCACGCCGGCGGCCACGCGCATCGTGGTCTCGCGCGCCGACGAGCGACCGCCGCCGCGCGGGTCGCGGTGGCCGTACTTCTGCCAATAGCTGTAATCGGCGTGGCCCGGGCGGAACTGCTCGGCGATGTTGCCGTAGTCCTTGCTGCGCGCGTCGGTGTTGCGGATCAGCAGCGCGATCGGGGTGCCGGTGGTGCGGCCTTGATAGACGCCGCTGAGGATTTCGATCTCGTCGGTCTCGCGCCGCTGCGAGGTGTGGCGGCTGCGGCCGGTGGCGCGGCGGTCGAGGTCGTGGCGGAACTCCTCCGGCGCCAGTTCCAGGCCCGGCGGGCAGCCGTCGACGACGCAGCCGATGGCCGGGCCGTGGCTTTCGCCGAACGTGGTGACGGTGAGGATAGTACCGAAGCTGTTGCTGGCCACTGCGGGGGGATCCTGGTGGGTGCCGGGTGGAGCGTTGGCGATGATCGCGGAGGTGGGTGTGGTCTGGATGAAGCGGTGGGTTCGTCGTGATTGCGGGTTCGCGGTCGCGGCTTACGCCGCTCCTACAGGCGCGGATCGATGGTAAGTCGCGGCCGTGACGGGCGGAAATGATCGATTCGCAGGCGCCGCCCCCGCTTGAGAGAACCGGGAGTGCCCGCACGAATCGCAGCGAGCGCCCCCGACGCGACGAAGCATCGGGTCCGAGGACGTTCCCGCGGGACTTGCCGCCAGGCCCGGCCCGCGGGAACGTCCTCGGACCCGATGCGCCCCGCCCAACTGACGCAACACAGCGCGAACCGCCCCGGCCACCATAGCCGACCGTCCCGGTTTCCGCTGTAACGAAGGCAGGCGCACGCCTGCGGCGACCTCGAAGAGTCCGCAGGCGTAAGCGATCAGTGAGCGCAGACGCCGCGGGGCGTTTGCGAGTTCCGGCCGGTCCGGCGCCGGCGATGCTGTGGGCAGCGTCGCTTGCGGCGCTGCGCGAGGCTTCCGCCCCGCGCTACCAGCCGCCGACGCGCGTGATCCGAAGAGGCTCGATCAGGCTCGCGCGTCGGCGAGCCGTTTGATCTCGTCGTGGTGTTCGACCAAGTCGTGGCGCTCGGCCACGAAAATGCCCATCTGGCCGACCTTGAACTCGACCCAGGCCAGCGGCAGCTGCGGCAGCAGCTCGCTCAGCGCGCGCTCGGCTTCGCCGACTTCGCAGATCAGCAAGCCGTGCTCGCTCAGATGCTCCGGCGCGTCGCGCAGGATCTTCAACGCCAGATCGAGACCGTCGTGCCCGGCGCGCAGGCCAAGTTCCGGCTCGAACGAATATTCCTGCGGCAGCGCGTCGGTCTCGTCGTCGGTGACGTAGGGCGGATTGGTGACGATCAGGTCGAACACCTCGCCCTGCAGCCCCTGGAACAGGTCGGACTTGCGCAGCTCGACGTTGTCGGCCAGCAAGCGCTGCTTGTTCTCGGCCGCCAGCGACAGCGCCTCGTCGTTGATGTCGGCGCCGATCACCTCCCACTCGGGGTGGTAATGGCCGGTGGCGATGGCGATGCAGCCCGAACCGGTGCACAGGTCCAGGGCGCGGCGCACCTCGCGGCCGCCGAGCCAGGGCTCGAAGCCGGCTTCGATCAGCTCGGCGATGGGCGAACGCGGCACCAGCGCGCGCGTGTCGCTCTTGAAGCTCAGGCCCGCGAACCAGGCCTCGCCGGTCAGGTAGGCGGCCGGGATGCGTTCGTCGATGCGGCGCTCGAACAGTTCGAGCACGGCGTCCTTTTCCTCGCGGGTGACCCGGCCCTGGCCGTAGACCGGGCTCAGGTCGTGCGGCAGATGCAGCGCGTGCAGGACCAGCTGGGTGGCCTCGTCCAGGGCGTTGTCGTAGCTGTGGCCGAAGCTCAGCCCGGCCGCGTTGAAGCGGCTGGCCCCGTAGCGGATCAGGTCGACGAGGGTCAGCTGTTCGAAGGAAACGGAAGCGGGCACGGCGGGTCCAGGCGGTCGGGGGCGGAACAAGGGGCGCAGTATAGCGGGTCGGCGCTGGGGGGATCAGGGCTCGGGGAGCGGGAAATAGGGGAATAAAGGGAAAGAAGGGAATGGCGGGTTTCACCTGAAGCAGGCCTTGCAGCCTTTGGCGCGCACGCTGGACTCTGCTTCCGCCCCGCCCCGCGCTCCAACCATTCCCCTCTTTCCCTTTATTCCCCTCTTTCCCCGCACCCTGCGCCCCACCGGTATCATCCCCAAGCACTCACGCTGGAACCGCCATGTTCAACCGCACTACCGCCATCGTCCTGGTGGCCGCGCTGGCCGCCGCGCTGGGCCTGTGGGCCGCGCAGAAATACTTCGGCAGCGCCAAGCGCTCGCACCTGCCGCAGACCGAAGCGGTGCGCCTGTTCGACCCGCCGCGCACCCTGCCCGCCTTTTCGCTGCGCCAGTCCGACGGCACCCAGCTGATCCCGGGCGAGCTCAAGGGCCACTGGACCCTGGTCTTCCTCGGCTTCACCCACTGCCCGGACGTGTGCCCGACCACGCTGGCGCAGATGTCGGTGGCGCAGAAGGCCTGGGAAGCGATCCCCGAATCGACCCGCCCGCGGGTGCTGTTCGTCTCGGTCGACCCCGAACGCGACAGCCCCGACAAGATCGGCGAGTACGCCCACGGTTTCCATAAGGACACCCTGGCCGCGACCGCCGACGTGCCGGCGCTGGAGAACTTCGCCAAATCGCTGAGCATGGTGTTCGCCAAGGTGCCCGCCCCGCCGGGCGCGCCGGCCGACCAGTACTCGATGGACCACAGCGCCAGCATGGCCGTGCTCGATCCGCAGGGCCGCATGGCCGGTCTGGTGCGCCCGCCGTTCGAGCCGAACGTGATCGCCCGCGACATGGCCGCGCTGACGGAGGCCACGCCTTGAGCCTCGTCACCACGCTGACCTACGTCCTGCCGCATCGCTTCCTGTCCACGCTGGCGCGGGTGCTGGCCTACTCCGACGACCCGCGGGTCAGCCGCTTCCTGATCGACACCGTGACCGAGAAATTCGGGGTCGATCTCAATGAAGCCGCCAACCCCGATCCGCGTTCCTACCCGACCTTCAACGCGTTCTTCACCCGCGCGCTCAAGCCCGGCGCGCGCCGCGCCGAAGGCGACGCGCGCACCCTGCTGATGCCGGCCGACGGTCGCATCAGCCAGTGCGGGCCGATCCGCGCCGGCGAGATCTTCCAGGCCAAGGGCCGCTCGTTCACCGCGCTGGAACTGCTCGGCGGCGACGAAGCCGCGGCCGCGCCGTTCCGCGACGGCGACTTCGCCACCGTGTACCTGTCGCCACGCGACTACCACCGCGTGCACATGCCCTGGACCGGCACCCTGCGCGAAACCGTGCACGTGCCCGGCCGCCTTTTCAGCGTCGGCCCCGACGCGGTGCGCAACGTGCCGCGCCTGTTCGCGCGCAACGAACGGCTGGTCTGCCACTTCGACACCGAGTTCGGGCCGATGGCGCTGGTGATGGTCGGCGCGCTGCTGGTCTCGGGCGTGGAAACGGTGTGGAGCGGCGTGGAGATTCCCGCCTACGGCGACCGCGTCACTACTAAGGATTACCGCGGCAAGAACATCACCCTCAAGCGCTTCGAGGAAATGGCGCGGTTCAATTACGGCTCGACCGTGATCGTGCTGCTGCCGCCGGGCGTGGCGACGCTGGACCCCGCCCTGCAAGCCGAAACCGCCGTGCGCCTGGGCCAGCCGCTGGCCCGCCGCAACCGCTGAAAGCCCCTGTGTAGGAACGGCGCGAGCCGCGACCGCGAAACCACGCTTGCGTCGTAGGTGCGGTTTCGCGGTCGCGGCTCACGCCGCTCCTACACAGCCGCCATCCAACCCCACGGAGGGGAACCCGCATGACCCGCACCGGACGCCGCCTCGCCCTCGCAGCGCTCGCCCTCGCCCTCACCGCCTGCGGCGCCAAGAGCGAAACCGAACAACTCGCCGACCTGCGCGACGGCCTGACCTACACCCAATACCGCCGCGTCTCCGAAAACGGCCTGCCCGCCGCGCTGGAGGCCTACCGCCTCGGCGCCCAGCTCAGCGACAAGGCCGGCATGGCGCCGCCCGACTTGCCCAAGCTCGGCCCCGCCGACCTGTGCATCGCCCACCTGCTGCTGGCCTACGGCGCGCTCGGCGCCGACAAGACCACGATCGCGGTGGCCGAAACCGACATCGTCGAAGCGCAGGACTGCGCCGCCTTCGACGACCTCGCCGCCGCTTCGCTGCGCTCGGTCGCGTTCCAGCGCCTGGAGTGGCCGCAACTGGCGCAGTCGGAAAGCGAGAAAGTCTGGAGCGCGCAAAACAAGACCGATATCGAATTCGGCAAGGGCCCGGCCGGACAGATGCTCGCCCTGCACTTGGGCCTGGGCTATCTGGCGGTCAGCGAAAAGCGCTGGGACCGCGCCCAGATCCACGCCGACGCGCTCGGCCAGATGCTGCGCGCGCCGTGGCTGGGCAAGATCGCCGAAGCCGGCGTGGCGGTGCAGGAAGGCCGCACCGGCGACGCGCTGATCGCGCTCAAGCGGCTCAGCCAAGACCCCAGCGTCCCGGGCGGTCTGCGCAAGGAACTGGCCGGCTTCATCGCCCAGGCCGAGGCCAAGGGCGGCGACGTGGATTCCTTCGCCTTCATGCCGCGGCTGATCACCACCCTGGCCTGGGACGCGGTCCAGGCGCACGGCCCCGAGGCGATGCAGGCGGCCACCCGTTTCGCCGACGAACAAGCGCTCAAGCCGGTCGGCGAATCGCTGCAGAAAGGCGTCGGCCAAGCCGGCGAGGCCGCCAGCGGCTGGTGGCGCAAGGCGCGCGAGGCGTGGTCGTCGTCGTCGGACAAGAAGGCCGCGCCGGCGGGCTGAGCGCCTCAACCGGCGCACGGTTGCGCGCCGGCGACACCTTCATTCGTCGCCGGCGCGTTCGCTCAAGCGCGCGCCAGCACCGCCGAACGTCCGATCCACCACTGCGCGGCCCAATAGCTGACCAAGACCACGGCCTGCGCCGCCGCGAACGGCGCGGCGAAACGGTCGATGGCCAAGGTCGCGTCGGAGAACACGAAACACGCGCCGCCGATCGCCGCCGCGACGGCGGCCGCGTCCGCGCGCCGCCGCCACACCGCCGCGGCTTGCGCGGCCATCGCCGCGAGCACCGCGACGTAGACGATCACCGGAATGCGCAGTTCGTTGGGCAGATGCGGCCACAACACGCTCAACACCGCACCGGCGAGCGCGGCGTAAGCGAGGAACGGCCACCCCACCGCGAACGGTTTGGCGCGCTTGCACAGGCCGATCAGATAGGCCACATGCGCGCACAGGAACGAGCCCAGGCCGAACACGAACCAATCGCCGGGCAGCATCAGGAACGCGTCGCCGGCGGTGGACAGCAACAGGCCCACGAAGATCGCGCGCCGGTAGCGCGGATCGGCGCCGGCGCCTTCGCGCAGGACCATCGCCGCGATCAGCAGGGTGGTCGCCGGCTTGAACAGATAGTGGAGCCAGATCGCCGCGCCGGGAGCATAAGCGCCGGCGATGGCGAGCGCGGCCGACGCGCATACAGCAAACAGCCAGAGCTTGTCGCGATTCATGACGTCTCCTGATGCGCCGGCGAGTCGCCTCGGGCCGCGAACGCCGCGCGCACCGCGTCGCGCGCTTGCGCTTCCGCGGCGCGGCGCGTCGGCCACGGGTCGTTGTCGGCATAACGCTGCGAGATTCGCAGCAGCGATTCCATGTTCGCGCCGTCGCCGCGCAAAGCCGCGGCCAAGGCGCGCAAGCGCGGCGCGAACTGCGGTACGTACCAAAAGCCGCTCGACGACGAAGCCAATGCGTCGATGCCCGCCGCGGCGCGCGCGGCGTCGGGTTCGCGCAGCGCCCATTGGAACGCGATATCGGCCTGGGCGATCGCCAGCAGATCGGCCAGCGCCGCCGCGTCTTCGCGTTCGCACAAACGCTCGAACGCGGCTTGCGCCTGCTCGCCGTCGTCGCGTTCCAGCGCGGCATACACGTCCAGCCACTCGCACAACAGCGGCGTCGGCTCGGGCTCGGCGGCCAATCGCTCGCGCAGCCCGGGCGGCAGATCGGCGAACGCCGTGCCGTGGACCAGATGCGAATTCATTTCCAGCAACGTCATGCCGGGCAAGTCCTGAAGGCGGTTGCGTAACAGCCGCGCCACGCTGAGCCCGTCGTTGGCGATGCCGCCGACGGTCAGGCACGGGATCAGATTGAGCGCGCCGACCAGTTGCAGCAACGCCAGCAGCAGCCAGACCACCTGCATCGACGAACGGCCAACGGCCCAGGCCGCGCACGCGAACGCCGCGGCCGCGACCAGATTCGCCGCCGCGCCGCCGAGGTAGACCCAGATCCAGTCCTCGCGCCGGTTGCGCCCGGGCGGCGGATACGCCGAGACGAAACCGCCGACTTCCTTCCAGCCGCCGCCGAAGTGCGTCCATCGGGCGCGCAGCCCGCGTCGCCGCGGCTGCAATTCGCACCACAGCACCACCGCGCTTTGCACCGCCATGCCGCGCCAGCGCGCGGCCAGCCAATGCCCGCCTTCGTGCACGGCCACTGCCAGCACGAACCCGGGAATCACCACCAGCGACAACGTCAGTGCGAAATTGAAGCGCGGATGCGAGCTGATCGCCAGGAACGCAATGGCGCCGACGACGAAGATCGCCGCGCCGGCCCACACCGCGACGAACCGGCACGCGCGCAGCCAGCCCGGCGACAGGTCGCGCCACCGCGGCGGCGCGGGCGCGGCGGCCCGCGCCGGTTCGCCGGAGCGGTCGGAATCGGCGGCGGCGCTCAAGCCCTCCATGCGCTCGGCCCGCGCGCCCTCAGTCGCCGCAACCGCTCAGCTTGATCCGCTGCCCCGGCTTGACCGCATAGCGCGGCGCCTTCAGCCCGTTGGCCTTGGCCAGCGCGCGGGTGTCGCAAGAGAACTTGCGCGCCACGTCGGTCAGGGTGTCGCCGCGCTGGATCTTGTAGTCCTTCGGCGCGGCCTTCTTCTTCGGTTCGGGCTTCGGCGCCGGCGCGGGACGGCCGGTGGCGACGGTGACCGGCACCGCCGCGGCGGTGGTGCCCGCATAAGCGACCGTGCCGTCCTCGCCCGCGCTCTGCACCGGCAGCACGGTCAGCGGGCCGGTGCGCACGATCGCGTTGTTCGCGTCGCTCGCCACCAGCGTGCGCGCCAGATCGGCGCGCTTGCCCTGCACGCACCACCGGTTGTACAGGCTGACCATGCGCGTGGTCGCGGTCAGCGTGGTGCCGACGGAGAGGTAGGCGTCGGCCTGATAGCGCGGGTTGAGGTTGCGCAGCGCGCGCATGTAGCCGTCGCGGCTGCCGCTGCCGCCCATGCAGATGGTCAGCTCGTAGATCGAGCTCGGCCGGCTCAGGCGCAGCTGCGCGAGCTTGCTGTCGACCTTGGGGAAGTTCAGGCCGTACTCGCGCGGGTGCAGGAACAGCCACGCCGCGGCGACCACCATCGGCACGTAGTCGCGGGTTTCGGCCGGGAACTGGTTGTAGACCGACTCGTCCCAGAAATTGCGCCCGCCCGAGGCGTTGTTGATCCGCAGCGCGCGGCCTTCGCCGCCGTTGTAGGCGGCCAGCGACAGCTCGATGGAGTTGTTGAGCTGGCCCAGGCGTTCGTTCAAGTACTCGGCCGCGGCCTGCGCGGACTGCTTGGGATCGTAGCGGGTGTCGAAGCCCGAACCGTCGTCGCCCAGGCCGAAACGCTTGCCGGTGGCGAACATGAACTGCAGCGGGCCGGCGGCGCCGACGCGCGAGGTCGAATGCACGCGGCCGTTGGATTCCTTGGCCATGATCCCGAACAGCAGCGCCTCGGGCAGGCCGGCGCGCTGGAATTCCGGCCACATCAGCCCGCGCATGTACTGATAGTTGTCGTAGCTCTGCATCAGCGGGCCGCGCAGATCGGTCAGCCAGCGGCGGATGCCGGCCTGCACGGCCGGGTTGTACTGCACCATCTTGACGAAACGCTGGCCGTCGTCGCTGAGCAGCGCGGCGGCGCGCGCGGCTTCGGGCACGTCGGCGGCGAGGCTGTCGCTGTCGAGCTGGCCGGCGTCGTCGGCCTCCTCGTCGGTGTTGGCGACCGAATCGGCGTTGGCCTTGAGCAGGCGCTTGTAGCCGGCCAGCATCGTGGTCGGCGCGCAGCCCTTCTGCTTGAGGCAGGCGGCGATCACGTCCTCCATGTCCTCCAGCGCGGCGTCGCTGTCTTGGCGGCCGGTCGGGTCGGCGTTGCGGATCTTGACCAGGGCCGATTGGTAGCGGGCTTCGGCCGACTGCATGCGCTGGGTCAGCGCGTCGACCGCGGCCTGATCGCGCTTGGACAGCGCCGCGGCCTGCGGCGAGAGACTGCACAGCGCGAGCGCGGCGGCGAGCGGCGCGACCGCCCTGCGGAAGCCGGCCGAGGCGCGCGCGGCGCGGGCGGGACGTGAATGAGCGGGCATGAGGCGTGCAGCGGGTCCGTTTTGCGGGGGGCCAGGGTAACGGCGCGGGTCCGGGCCCGGCAAGGACCGTGACCGCAGACTGGTTTTCCGAGGCGGGCCGAAGCGCGGCGGGGCTTGCGTTTCGGGCGAGGCGACGAGACGGGCTTGGACTGGCCGGGCCCGACTAAGTTCACCCAACCAAGCCCCCAATCTCGCCGAATAGAACCCACCACCCACCGCGCAGTATCGGCGTCCCTCTGTAGGAGCTGCGCAAGCTGCGACCGCGAAAACGCAACGACGGTGCCCCCACCTATCGACACGGCACAACAAGCACCGCTGTTGCCGTTGCCGTTGTTGTTGTTGCCCTTCGCCTTGACGGATCTCCGACCCAAGCCCACGCCCCGCAGCCCCGAAGGGCGTGCGCATGGATGCGCACGCGCGCCATGGGTCAGGATGACCCTTATGGCGCGGCCCCGCGCCCCTTTGAGCCATAGTGGCTTTTGATTCGAAAACAAGGAAAGCGCCTTTCTTTGGTTACTTTCTTTGGCAAGACAAAGAAAGTGACCCGGCCGCTTGCGGACGGAACGCACTTGATTGGAGCTTGTCCTCACTCGTGATTGCGTTGAGAGCGAACCCACAGCAAAGTCAAAATGGGTTCCGGCTTTCGCCGGAATGACGGAGTGCGAGCTGCGTTTCTCGCACGTGGCGGAACACCCCACCCACCGTCATTCCGGCGAAAGCCGGAATCCATTTTGATGTTGCTTCCGTTTTCTCTGGCAAGAGGCGTACGACGACGAGCGAAGATCAAGCGCCAAGAGCTTTCGTCCGCAAGCGGCCGAGTTACTTTCTTTGTCTTGCCAAAGAAAGTAACCAAAGAAAGGCGCTTTCCCTGTTTTCGAATCAAGAGCCACTAGGTCCAGCACCGTGCGCGGGGCTGCGCCGTAAGGGGCATCCATGCCCCTACGGCGCACGCGCGCATCCATGCGCGCGCCCTCCGGGGCTTTGGGGCGTGGGCCTCGGGTGGGGTTACGTCCAAGCGAAAGGCGAAGACAACGACAACAGCAAAATAGATTCCGGCGTTCGCCGGAATGACGGAATGACGGGGCAACGGGGTTTCGACGTAGTTGCGTTGTCGCGGTCGCCGCTCGCGCCGCTCCTGCCCGTGGTCAAGAACGGCGCGCATGCCGGCAGTCGGAAACGTAACCGGCCGGAGCCCCCGCAGGAGCGGCGCGAGCCGCCGCCGCGGCAACCGGACAACCGCAATCCCCACCGCTTCACGAACCCCACACGCCTCCCGCTAGAATCGGCCCTTCGCAAGTTCCCCCGAAGCACCTCCACCAGAACCACGGAAACGGACATGGCCCCGACCCCCGGCGACACCCAGAACGACATCCTGATCGGCAAGGCCGTGACCACGCCCGACAGCGGGCAGGTGTTCCTGCACACCAAGCTCGGCAACCGCCACGGCCTCGTCGCCGGCGCCACCGGCACCGGCAAGACCGTCACCCTGATGACCCTGGCCGAAGGCTTCTCGCGCCAAGGCGTGCCGGTGTTCCTGGCCGACGTGAAAGGCGACGTCGCCGGCCTCGCGGTCGCCGGCGCCGCCAACGACAAGCTGCAAGCGCGCCTGGGCGAGATCGGCGTCACCGACTGGACCCCGCAGGCCAACCCGGTGGTGTTCTGGGACCTGTTCGGCAAGCTCGGCCACCCGGTGCGCACCACGGTCAGCGAAATGGGCCCGACCCTGCTCGCGCGCATCCTCGAACTCAACGACACCCAGTCCGGCGTGCTCGACATCGTGTTCAAGCTCGCCGACGACCGCGGCCTGCTGCTGCTCGACCTGGAAGACCTGCGCGCCCTGCTCGGCCTGGTCGCCGACGAGCGCAAGGACATCTCCACCAGCTACGGCCTGGTCAGCGCGCAGTCGATCGGCGCGATCCAGCGCTCGCTGCTGCGCCTGGAACAGGACGGCGGCGATCATTTCTTCGGCGAGCCGGCGCTGGAACTCGCCGACCTGATGCGCACCACCCCGAACGGCCACGGCGTGGTCAACGTGCTCGCCGCCGATTCGCTGATCCTCAAGCCGCGCCTGTACTCCAGCTTCTTGTTGTGGCTGCTGTCGGAACTGTTCGAGCAACTGCCCGAAGTCGGCGACCTCGACCGGCCCAAGCTGGTGTTCGTGTTCGACGAAGCGCACCTGCTGTTCGACGACGCGCCGGCCGCGCTGCAGCAGCGGGTCGAGCAAGTGGTGCGGATCATCCGCTCCAAGGGCGTGGGCGTGTACTTCTGCTCGCAGTTCCCCGACGACATCCCCGACAACATCCTCGGCCAGCTCGGCAACCGCGTGCAGCACGCGCTGCGCGCGTTCACCCCGCGCGATCAAAAAGCGGTGCGCACCGCGGCCGAAACCTTCGTGCCGAACCCGGCCTTGAACGTCGCCGAGGCGATTTCCAAGCTCGGTACCGGCGAAGCGCTGGTGTCGACCTTGCAGGACAAGGGCGTGCCGATGCCGGTCGAACGCACCCTGGTGGCACCGCCGCGCTGCCGCATGGGCGCGATCACCGAGGCCGAACGCGCCCAGGTCCGCGCCGGCAGCCCGATCGGCGGCAAGTACGACACCGCGGTCAACCGCGAATCGGCCGCCGAAATGTTGGCCAAGCGCGCCGAAACCGCGGCCGAGCAGGCGCAGGCGCCGGCGGCCAAGACCCGCGAGCAGGACGATCAGGAAGAAGGCGGCTTCGGTCAGGCGGTCAAGGACGCGGTGTTCGGCACCAAGCGCCGCCAAGGCATGGTCGAGACCATGGCCAAGCAGACCGCGCGCACGGTCGGCACTCAGGTCGGGCGGCAGATTCTGCGCGGCTTGCTGGGCGGCATCTTCGGCGGCAAGCGCTGAGGGGCGAGCAACCACCAGGAACGAGTGAAGAGGAACGAGTGAAGAGTAGGCGCTTGGGCGCTTCCGCTTCGACGCGAATCCCCGCTTGAAACCGAAAATCGGGCGCGCAGCGCCGCGAACTGAGCAAGGGCGCGCTTTCGCTCGCGCCCCTCTCCTCTACGCTCACTGCTCGCCGCGCAACCCGCCTGCACCATCGAACACAGCCACCGCACAGGAGTCGCCCGTGAATCGCAAACTGCTCGCCCTCGCCTGCCTCGCCGCGCTCGCGCTGAGCGCTTGCAACAAGCCCGCCGAACCGGCGCCGGCTCCGGCCGATGCGCCCAAGGCCGCCGAACCGGCCGCGCCGGCGCCCGCCGAGCCCGCGCCGGCCCCCGCCGCCGAAGCCGCGCCCGCCGCGTTCGACGCCGCCGCCTTCGCCGGCACCTTCAGCGGCACCCTGCCCTGCGCCGACTGCAGCGGCATCGACACCAAGCTCGAACTCAAGGCCGACGGCAGCTACGGCCTGGACGAGAGCTACCAGGGCAAGAAGGACGGCACGTTCAAGGGCGACGGCACTTGGACCGCGGAAGAGAACGGCAAGCGCGTGCGCCTGGACCCGAACAGCAAGAGCGACGACGACCGCCTGTTCGAGATCGTGTCCAAGGACGAGATCCGCCAGCTCGACCAGGAAGGCAAGGCGATCGACTCGCAGCTCAACTACAGCCTCAAGCGCGCCGCCGCGGCCCACTAACCCGCGCCGGTTCGTATCCCCCTGTAGGAGCGGCGCGAGCCGCGACCGCGACAACGCAACGACGACGCCAGCTTCGATGCGATTGTGTTGCCGCGGTCGCGGCTCGCACCGCTCCTACAGGGGCGACCGTTTACTCGCGGCGATCCGTTACGCCGCGAACGCGGCCGCCGGGCTTGAACCCCGCCGCGCGCTCTGCGATAACGTCGGCCCTGCCGCCGCGAGGATCGTCGCCATGGGCCGTTGGCGCCCGCCCGCCGAACACAGCACCGCGCTGATCACGCGCGAGGGCCACGCGCGCCTGAAGCACGAGCTCGACGAGCTGTGGCGGGTGCGCCGCCCGGAGGTGGTCAAGGCCTTGGCCGCGGCCGCCGCCGAAGGCGACCGCTCGGAAAACGCCGAGTACACCTACCGCAAGAAGCAGTTGGGCGAGATCGACCGGCGCGTGCGCTACCTCAGCAAGCGCTTGCCGCTGCTGCGGGTGATCGAATCCACGCCCAGCGATCCGCACTCGGTGTTCTTCGGCGCCTGGGTCGAAGTCGAGGACGTGGCCAGCGGCGAACTCGCGCGCTACCGCATCGTCGGGCCGGACGAGACCGACGCCAAGCTCGGCCACATCAGCATCGATTCGCCGCTGGCGCGGGCCATGCTCAAGCGCCGCGTCGACGACGAGTTCGAGGCGGTGCTGCCGGCGGGGCCGGCGCGGTTCGCCATCGTCGAAGTGTCTTACGCGCCGCCGAAGGCGTGAGCCGGCGCGCCTCGCCGGTTCGGGCCGGCCGCTAAATCGCCACGATCCTGCGGCCCGCGCGCACGTCGCAACGGGCCGTGCGCGCAGGGGTCGCGGCCCAAGCCGGCGCCGGCACGCGGCAACCGATCACATCGGGACACCACGCGCAACGCGGCGGCAGATCGCGCGGAACGCGCTGGGCCGCCGCGACCGGCGGCGCGCAAACGCGCGCCGCCGGATCCGTTTCGATGCGGCTCACCGCCGCCTCAACCGCGCTGCTGCCGGCGCAGGCCGAAGAACTGCAGTTCGGCGAACACCGCCACCACCGCCGCCTGCGCCAGCAGATAGGCCACGCCGAGCGCGTTCGGCGCGATCGCGCCTTCCAGCCACACCAGCACCGAGGCGGCGACCCAGGCGATGTTGACGCCGATCATCGTGCGCGCCAGCGGCGCGGTGATCGCGGGGCGGCTCAGCGCCCAGCCGAGGAACGCGATCCAGCCCATCAGCACCAGCCCTGAGCCGCGCAGCAGGCCGGCGTCGATGGCGGTCAAGCGCTCCAGCGGTCCGGCCGCGAGCAGTTGCAGCGCGCCGGCGGCGCCGGACACCGCGAGGTCGGCCTGGACCACGCGGCGCAGGAAGTGGGTGGGGTTGCGGTCGGCGGCGATGGCCATGTGCGTTCTCCTGTCGTGTCTGCGTTCGTTTTGGATGGCGCCATCACAACGCGGCGCGCGCGGCGGGTCGATTACCTCGCAGGTAATGCCCGCGCCGGCGCGGCTGGGCTAAGGTGGCCGCATGAACGATTCCGCTCCCGTGGGCGAACTGTTGCGCCAATGGCGCCAGCGCCGCCGTCTGACCCAGTTCGATCTGGCCGAGATGGCCGAGATCTCCACCCGCCACGTCAGCTTCATCGAAACCGGCCGCTCGCTGCCGAGCCGGGCCATGCTGCTGCGCCTCGCCGACCGTCTCGACGTGCCGCTGCGCGAACGCAACGCGCTGATGACCGCGGCCGGACTGGCGCCGATCTACGCCGAACGCCCGCTCGACCATCCCGCGATGCGCGAAGCCTATGCCGCGGTCGAACTGGTGCTGTACGCGCACGAACCGCATCCCGCGCTGGCCGTGGACCGGCACTGGAACCTGATCCAACACAACCGCGCGCTCGCGCCGATGCTGGCGGGCGTGGCCGACCACCTGCTCGCGCGCCCGTCCAACGTGCTGCGCGCGGCGCTGCACCCCGAGGGCATGGCGCCGAACATCCTCAACCTGGGCGAATGGCGCGCGCACATCCTGCACCGCCTGCGCCATCAGATCGAAACCAGCCGCGATCCGGTGCTGGAAGCGCTCTACGCCGAACTGGAGGCCTATCCCGCCCCTGACGACTTCGACCCGAACGAACTCACCGGCGCCGCGCACGTCGCGGTGCCGTGCCGGATGCGCACCGCGTTCGGCGACTTGTCCTTCATCAGCACCACGACCGTGTTCGGCACGCCGATGGATGTGACCTTGGCGGAATTGGCGATCGAATCGTTTTTTCCGGCGGACGCGGCGACGGCGCGGGCGATGCGCGAGTTCGGGGCGAGTTTGGCGCCGTCGGCTGGGGCTGGGTAAGGGGCGGGTTATTGGCTGGTCGCGAAGACGCGTTGAAGCTTGCGTCGTAACCGCGTTTCGCAGTCGCAGCTCGCGCAGCTCCTACAAGGTCTCCGGCCGGTTTCGTTTCCGACTGTAGGAGCTGCGCGAGCTGCGACCGCGACGCTGCGATAACGACGAACGCCGCCAACCTGCACGACACAACAAACGCCGCTGTTCGCTGTTCGCTTTGACGTATCTCCGAGCAAAGCCCACGCCCCGCAGCCCCGGAGGGCGTGCGCATGGATGCGCACGCGCGCCATGGGTCAGGATGACCCTTATGGCGCGGCCCCGCGTCGCTGTGAGCCCTAGTGGCTCTTGATTCGAAAACAAGGAAAGCGCCTTTCTTTGGTTACTTTCTTTGGCAAGACAAAGAAAGTGACCCGGCCGCTTGCGGACGGAACGCTTTGGATTGGAGCTTGTCGTCACTCGTTGCTGCGTTGAAGGCAAAACTAACGGCAAAGTCAAAATGGGTTCCGGCTTTCGCCGGAATGACGGTGGGTGGGGTGTTCCGCCACGTGCGAGAAACGCAGCTCGCACTCCGTCATTCCGGCGAAAGCCGGAATCCATTTTGATGTTGCTTACGCTTTCTCTGGCAAGAGACGCACGACGACAAGCGAAGATCAAACGCTTAAAGCTTTCGTCCGCAAGCGGCCGAGTTACTTTCTTTGTCTTGCCAAAGAAAGTAACCAAAGAAAGGCGCTTTCCCTGTTTTCGAATCAAGAGCCACTAGGTCCAGCACCGGGCGCGGGGCTGCGCCGTAAGGGGCATCCATGCCCCTACGGCGCACGCGCGCATCCATGCGCGCGCCCTCCGGGGCTTTGGGGCGTGGGCCTCCGGCGCAGATACGTCCAAGCGAATAGCAACGGCAACGGCAACGGCAACGGCATAGCCGAAGCGACAACCACGACAACCCCACCCCACCGACCGTCCGTCGGCCACTCGGCAAATATTTTACCAACTGGTTGACAGTCCCCACCCGCAAGCGGATATTCAACCCCATGGTTGACTATTCCTCCCAACGGCTAGACGCCGTCTTCCAAGCCCTCGCCGACCCCACCCGCCGCGCGATGCTGCGCCAACTCGCCGGCGGCGAACGCAACGTCGGCGAGCTCGCCAGCCCGCACGACATGACCCTGGCCGCCGCCTCCAAACACATCAAGGCGCTCGAACGCGCCGGTCTGGTGCGGCGCGAGGTGCGCGGGCGCATCCACGTCTGCCGGCTCGACGCCGAACCGCTGCACGGCGGCTTCGAGTGGCTGCGCCATTACGAACGCTTCTGGAACCACCGCCTCGACGACCTCGAAGCGCTGCTGCGCGCCGAGGACGACGCCAAGCGCGAGGCCGAACCACCCGCCAAGCCGGCGAAAAAGAAACCCGCCTCCCCCCGCCCCCCGCGGCGCAAGCCGCGCAGTTGAACCCACTCCCCTCCCTGGAGACCGCCATGAATCTGCCCGTCAACGACGCCTTCGGCGTCCTCACCGCTCCCGACTCCGTGCGCATCGAGCGCCTGTTGCCCGGCCCGATCGAACGCGTCTGGGCCTATCTCACCGAATCCGACAAGCGCGGGCGCTGGCTGGCCGCAGGCGAGATGGATCTGCGCGTCGGCGGCGCGGTCGAACTCAATTTCGACAACAACCGCCTCACCCGCAACGACATTCCGCCGCCGGCCAAGTACGCCAGCGACTGCGTCAACACCATGCGCGGCCGCATCACCGCGATCGAACCGCCGCATCGGCTGAGCTACACCTGGAACGAAGACTCCGGCAGCAAGTCGGTGGTGAGCTTCGAGCTGAGCGAACAAGGCGAGCAGGTGCGGCTGATCGTCGAGCATCGCCACCTGTCCAACCGCAACGGGCTGGTCAGCGTCTCCGGCGGCTGGCACGCGCATCTGGGCTTGCTGATCGACGTGCTGTCGCAGCGCGAATCCGAAGGCTTCTGGCGCACCCACGGCCGCCTGGAAGCCGAGTACGAGCGGCTCATCCCGCAAGCCTGAGCGGCGCAGGCTAAGCTGTGCGTCCCATCGCACAGCGTTCCGAGGTCGTCCGTGGCAGCAGCGTCGCGTTCCATCGTTTCCACCGCTCTGCGCGCGCCGGCGCTGGCCTTGCTGCTCGCCGGCGCCGCGCTGACGCTGGCCGGCTGCCAACGCCCGGCCGAACAGGAAAAGGCGGCGGCCGCGCCGAAGGTCATGCACGGCCGCATCGCCCAGTTCCAGACCATCGACGAGCGGGTCGGCACCGGCGCGGTCGCGCAGTCGGGCCAGGAAGTGATCGTGCAGTACACCGGCTGGTTCTACGACGAAACCGCGGCCAACAAGCGCGGCAGCAAGTTCGACAGCTCCTACGACCGCAACGGCCGGCCTTTCAGCTTCCTGCTCGGCGCCGGCCGGGTGATCCGCGGCTGGGACGATGGCGTGGCCGGCATGCGCGTGGGCGGCAAGCGGGTGCTGATGATTCCTTCCGACCTGGCCTACGGCCGCGACGGCGCCGGCGGCGGCGCGATTCCGCCGGACGCGTCGCTGGTGTTCGAAGTGGAGCTGATCGGGGTCGAGGCGCGCTGAACGGCGCGGCGGATGCCGCGAGCCTGATCTCGCAAGCCCGATTCGCAAGCCGCCGCGAGCAGCCACTGGCGTATGCCAGCTCAGCCCGCCGATTCGGCGCGGGCGACGCCGCGCCCGCGTCCGCCCGATGCTTCAACACGCCCGGCGCGGTCGCGCCGGGCGTTCGCGTTCAAGCGCCCAGCGACTGCAACGCCCGCGCCGCCAGCTCGAACGAGCGCAGCCGCGCGGCGTGGTCGAAGATGTTCGCGGTCACCATCAATTCGTCCGGCCGATGCCGGGCCACGAACGCAGCGATGCCGTCGGCGACTTCGCCCGGATCGCCGACCACCGCGCAAGCCAGCGCCTGGGCGACACCGGCTTTTTCCAGCGGCGTCCAGAACGCTTCGATGTCGTCGATCGGCGGCGGGATCAGCCCCGGCCGGCCGCGGCGCAGATTGACGAAGGCCTGCTGCTGGGTGGTGAACAAGCGCTTGGCTTCGGCGCCGCTCGGCGCGGCCACCACGTTCAAGGCCAGCATCGCGTGCGGCGCCCGCAGGCGCGCGGAGGGCTGGAAATCGCGGCGATAGAGCGTCAGCGCCTCGTCCATCGCATCGGGCGCGAAGTGCGAGGCGAACGCGAACGGCAAGCCCAGCTGCGCCGACAGCCGCGCGCTGAACAAGCTCGAACCCAACAGCCACACCGGCACGTCCAATCCGGCGCCGGGCACCGCGCGCACCGCTTGCTGCGGCTGCGCCGGCTCGAAGTAATGCAGCAGTTCGGCCACGTCCTGCGGGAAGCTGTCGGCGCCGTCGTAGTAGCGGCGCAGCGCGCGCGCGGTGGCGTGGTCGGTGCCGGGCGCGCGGCCCAGGCCCAGGTCGATGCGGCCGGGATACAGCGAAGCCAGGGTGCCGAACTGCTCGGCCACCTGCAGCGGCGCGTGGTTGGGCAGCATGATGCCGCCGGCGCCGACGCGGAGGGTCGAGGTGCCGCCGGCGAGATGGCCGATCAGCACCGCGGTCGCGGCGCTGGCGATGCCGGGCATGTTGTGGTGTTCGGCCAGCCAGTAACGGGTGTAGCCGAGCGCTTCGGCGTGGCGGGCGAGATCCAGGCTGTTGGCGAAGGCCTGGCGGGTGTCGCTGCCCTGGGTGACGGGGGCGAGGTCGAGGACGGAGTACGGCAGCATGCGCGGGATCGACGTGGCGGAAAGGATGCTGTCGATCTGGGGCCGGCGGCGGGCGAATCCAGCGCGGGATTGGGGAGGAATCGGCGCTTATGTGTTGCCGGATGCGCTTGGTTGGCGCGCCCTCATCCGGCCCTCATCCGCCCCTTCTCCCGCAAGCGGGAGAAGGAACGGCTTGCGGCCGCGGCGCTCGAGCCCCTCTCCCGCTTGCGGGAAAGGGGTTGGGTGAGGGGCCGCGCTTGCGCGCCACCGGCTCGCGCGGCCGCGAACGCCCCGCGCTCGGGCCGGCGAGCGTCGACGCGGATACCGCGCCGCCCTCAGAACAACTCGAACTTCAGCCCTTCGCGCTCGTTGTCCCACACCGTGCAGAACACCCACCACCGCCCCTGCTCGTGGCAGACCTGGATGCTGTTGGCGCCGCGCTTGATCAACACCGGCGAGTCCGGCGCCGGCCGCGCGTCGTACTTGCTCCACACGTGCGCGATCTGGCCGAAGCGCTCGATCCGCTGATCCGTCTCCACTTCGAAGAAATCGTGCTGGGCGAACAGCGGCTCGACGTCGGCGATGTACTGGTCGGTGTCGAACACCATCGAGCGGGTCGACCCGTCGGCCTCGACCACGGTGCGCAGGCTCAGCGAGCGCGGGTGCATCAGATAACGGAACCGCGCCCAGTCGCGCGGCGCGCCGGCCGGGCCGGAAATGCATTCGTACACCGCCCGCACCAGGCGGCCGATGTCCTGGGTGTCGGCGACCCAGTGGGCGGGAACGGCGGGCGGGGACTGCGAATCGGGCATGGCGGCGAACTCCTGTCGGGAACGGGGTGGGCGAAGCCTGATCGAACCAACGAAGCCGGCCGGGCGAACGCCGGCCGGACCGGAACCGCGCAGCGCGAACGCTAGAACGGCATCGGCCAACCCGCCAACGGCGCGATCAGCCAGTACAAGCCGCCCAGGACCAAGGCCCACATCGCCGCGCGCAACACGAAACCGACCAGCTTGAACGCCAGCCACAAGGCCGCGACGACCACCAACAAGGCAACGATGTCCATGCACGCTCCGCTACGAAACGCCGCCGAGCTTACCTGCCGTGGACCGCGCCCGCCCCTGCCATCTTTCCTGCGCCGACGCGGCGCGACGCCGCGCGCTCGCCGCCGTCGATAAAAAAATCTCGACAAGCCGACGAACGGCAGGAACAATTTCCTAACATTTGGGTCTACTGCGTCCGACACCGCCCCGCAGCGTCACCGCTGCCCCGGCGACGCCGCGACGCACAGGCAACACCGCACCACCGCGCACACCAAATCGGGGACCGGCCGGGCCAAGGAACGCGCCCGGCCCGGCACTGGCCACCGCACCACGGATCGGAACATCGCAATGCAAACCACGCCCTCGCCGTCGCAACCGGCTCCCACCGCGGAGGCCGGCGCGACCGGCCGCGCCAACGCCTGGACCCGCGCCACCCAGGCCGTCTTCGGCCAGATGGCGTGGACGCCGCCGCCCTGGTTCGGCGCGCTGCTCGCGCGCATCCGCCAACGCCCCGGCCTTTATCTCGGCAGCCTGCTCGGCGTGTTGCTCGCCGCGTGGCTCGCGCACTGGCTGATCACCCGGCCCAAACCGGTGATCCCCGGCGCGCTCAGCGTCGAGCTGCACGCGCCCGAGCTCACCGATTACGACCGCAAGCCGCCGAGCGTGCACCGGCTGAGCCTGACCTTCTCCGACTCGGCCGCGCCGCTCAAGCAGGTCGGCGCCGCGCCGGTCGGCGTCACCTTGACGCCCGAACTCAAGGGCGCGTGGACCTGGGAAGACGACAAAACGCTGGTGTTCGTGCCCGCCACCGACTGGCCGGTGAAGACCAAGTACAAGGTCGAGATCGATCCCGACACCAGCGTCGCGCCCAAGGTCGTGCTGCAGGAACACGAATTCGAGTTCGAGACCGCGCCGTTCAAGGCCGAGCTGTCCAACAGCGAGTTCTACCAAGACCCGCAAGACCCCGCGCTCAAGAAGGGCGTGTTCGAACTGAAGTTCTCGCACCCGGTCGACGAGGCGCAGCTGCAGCGCCGGATCGCGCTGTCGCTGGTCGACGGCGGCGGCACCGCCCAGGCCGCGCCCAAGTACACCCTCACCTACGACGACAACCGGCTCAAGGCCTGGGTCCATTCCGAACCGCTGAAGCTGCCGGAGAACGGCGGCACCCTGAGCCTGGAGGTCGCCGCCGGCGTGGTCAGCGCGCTCGGCGGCGAAGGCAGCGCGGAGAAACTGTCTTCGCAGGTCAAGTTGCCTTCGCTTTATAGCGTCAGCGTGGACGAGGTCACCGCCACCCTGGTCGAGAACGAGCGCTTCGAGCCCGAACAGGCGCTGGTGCTGAGCTTCAACAACGCGATGCGCGACACCGACGTGGCCGGCGCCGCGCGCGCCTGGCTGCTGCCGACCAAGGACCCGCGCCGCCCGGCCAAGGAGCAAAGCGGCAACGCGTCGTGGTCCGCCGGCAGCGTCGACGAAGCCGTGCTCAAGGCCGCCACCGCGCTGCCGCTGAGCCCGATCCCGGCCGAGCGCGAATACACCCCGGTGCACAGCTTCAAGTTCCAGGCGCCGCCGGGCCGCTACGTCTATGTGCGGGTCAACAAGGGCCTGAAGGCGTTCGGCGGCTTCCTGCTCGGCCGCGACCACACCGCGGTGCTGACCGTCCCCGAATACCCGAAGCTGCTGCGCTTCGTCGGCGAAGGCGCGCTGCTGTCGCTGCGCGGCGAGCGCCGGGTCAGCGTGGTCTCGCGCAACGTGCCGCTGGCGCGGCTGGAGATCGCGCGGGTGCTGCCCGAGCAGATCCAGCATCTGGTGTTCAACAACGAAGGCAGCTACGCCAAGCCGCAGATGTACAACCTCGCCGCCGACAGCCTGGTCGAGCGCGAGGAGCGCCGCCTGACCCTGCCGGCCGAGGACCCGTCCAAGGCCCATTACGAAGGCGTGGACCTGGGCGCCTACCTCAAGCCCAACCGCCGCGGCGTGTTCCTGCTGAGCCTGCGCACGATGAGCGAGGACGACGCCAAGCGTCCTAGCGAGGAAACCATCGCCGACGACGCCGGCAACGAAGAGGACAGCCGCCTGGTCGTGCTCACCGACCTCGGCATCGCGGTCAAGCAAGGCCTGGACGGCCGCCGCGACGTGTTCGTGCAGTCGCTGTCCAACGGCGCGCCGGTCGCCGGCGCGCGGGTGCGCGCGGTGGCGCGCAACGGCGAGACCCTGGTGGAAGCCGACACCGACGCCAGCGGCCGCGCCCAGTTGCCCTCGCTCAAGGGCTTCAAGCGCGAGAAGCAACCGACCATGCTGACCGTCAGCCAGGGCGAGGACTACTCGTTCCTGCCGATCGACGACTACCGGCGCAAGCTCGACTACTCGCGCTTCGACATCGGCGGCGAGCCCAACGACATCGAATCCGGCGCGCTCAACGCCTTCTTGTTCTCCGACCGCGGCCTGTACCGGCCGGGCGACACCATCAACATCGGCATGATCGTGCGCGCCGCCGACTGGAAGCGCCCGCTCGCCGGCCTGCCGCTGGAATGGGAGTTCACCGACCCGCGCGGCAACGTCGCCCAGCGGCAGAAGCTCAAGCTCAGCGAACAAGGCTTCGAAAGCGCCAGCTTCGCGCCGAGCGAGAGCGCGCCCAGCGGTACCTGGCAGATCCAGCTGTTCCTGCTCGGCCGCGACAACGAACGCACCAGCATCGGCTCGACTTCGGTGCAGGTGCGCGAGTTCGCGCCCGATACGATGAAGGTCGCGGTCAAGCTGTCGGCCGATAACCCCAAGGGCTGGATCAAGCCGGATCAGCTCGCCGCCGTGGTCAGCGCCGAGAACCTGTTCGGCACCCCGGCGCAGCAGCGCAAGGTCGAGGGCACGATGGTGCTGCGGCCGTATTTCCCCAGCTTCGCCCAATACCCGGGTTATCAGTTCTTCGATCCGCAGCGGGCCAAGGAAGGCTACGACGAGTCGCTCAGCGATCAGACCACCGACGCCCAGGGCCAGGCCACCTTCAAGCTCGACCTGACCAAGTACGAACGCGCGACCTATCAGCTCAGCTTCCTGGCGCGCGCGTTCGAACCCGGCAGCGGCCGCAACGTCGCCGCGCAGACCAGCGCGCTGGTGTCGAACAACGACTTCCTGGTCGGCATCAAGGCGGTGGACGCGCTCGATTACGTCCAGCGCGGCGCCAAGCGTTCGCTGCAACTGGTCAGCATCGGCCAGGACGGCGCGCCCAAGCAGGTCGCGGGCCTGCGCGCGGTGGTGGTGGAGAAGCGCTACGTCTCGGTGCTCACCAAGCAGGATTCGGGCCTGTACCGCTACGTCTCGCACGAACGCCGCTACGACCTGCGCGAGCAGCCGCTGGCCCTGGCCGGCGGCCGCCAGAGCGTCGGCCTGCAGACCGATCAGCCCGGCGACTTCGTGATCGAAGTGCGCGCGGCCGACGGCAAGGTGCTCAACCAGATCGGCTACCGCGTCGCCGGCGCGGCCAACCTGTCGCGCTCGCTGGAGCGCAACGCCGAACTCGGCCTGACCTTGTCCAAGCCCAGCTACAAGCCGGGCGAGACCATCGAAGTCAGCATCCGCGCGCCCTACCCCGGCGCCGGCCTGATCACCATCGAACGCGACAAGGTCTACGCCCACGCGTGGTTCCGCGCCGACAGCACCGCCAGCGTGCAGAAGATCGTGCTGCCGGCGGATTTCGAGGGCAGCGGCTACGTCAACGTGCAGTTCCTGCGCGATCCGAACTCTGACGAGATCTACATGAGCCCGTTGTCGTTCGGCGTGGCGCCGTTCGCGGTCGACCGCGGCGCGCGTACCCAGCCGCTGAGCGTGAGCCTGCCGAAGGTGACCAAGCCGGGGCAGACGCTGAACGCCTCGATCACCACCGAGGGCAAGGCGCGCGTGGTGCTGTTCGCGGTCGACGAAGGCATCCTGCAGGTCGCGCGCTATCGCGTCGGCGAGCCGCTGGATCACTTCTTCCGCAAGAAGATGCTGCAGGTGGACACCGCGCAGATCCTCGATCTGCTGCTGCCGGAGTTCAGCCGTCTCGCCGCCGCGGCCGCGCCCGGCGGCGACGGCGAAGGCGGCATGGCCAAGCACCTCAATCCGTTCAAGCGCAAGTCGGAGAAGCCGGCGGTGTGGTGGTCGGGCATCGTCGATGTCGACGGCCATCGCGACTTCCCGTTCGTGCTGCCCGATCACTTCAACGGCAAGGTGCGCGTGGTCGCGGTGGCGGTGACGCCGCAGCGCGTGGGCATCGTCCAGGACGAAGCGATCGTCCGCGGCGACTTCGTGCTCACCCCCACCCTGCCCACCCACGTGGCGCCGGGCGACGAGTTCGACCTGCCGGTCGGCGTGGCCAACACCATCGAAGGCGCCAAGCAGGCGGCGAAGGTGACGGTGAACCTGCAACTGCCGGCGGGCCTGAGCCTGGTCGGCGCCGCGCCGGCGCCGGTGTCGATCGCCCCGCGCAGCGAAACCACGGTGCGCTTCCGCGTGCGCGCCGGCAACGCGCTGGGCGCGCTGCCGGTCGGCATCCAGGCGGTGTCGGGCACCTACAACGCCAAGCGCCGGATCGAACTGTCGCTGCGTCCGGCCATCGTCGCCCGTCAGGACCTGATCGCCGGCCGCGCCGACAAACGCACGGCGATCCAGCCGCTGCGTTCGATGTTCGACCAGTACGCCACCCGCCGCGTGTCGGCCTCGGTGTCGCCGCTGGTGGCGGTGGACGGGCTCAGCGCGTATCTGGCCGATTACCCGTACCAGTGCAGCGAGCAAGTGCTCAGCGGCGCGTTCCCGGCGCTGGTGCTGGGCGCGCATCCGGAACTGGGCAAGGTGGTCGCCGCCGGCAAGGGCGATCCGCGCCAGAACGTGATCGACCTGCTGCGCGCGCGCCAGAACAGCGAAGGCGGCATCGGCCTGTGGACCGCCACGCCCGAGGCCGACGACTTCGTCACCGGCTACGCCGCGCTGTACCTGATCGAAGCGCGCGAGCGCGGCCTGGCCGTGCCCGACGATCTGCTCAAGTCGCTCAACGGCTATCTGGAGCAGCGCGCGTCCGACCGCTCCGGCAACGATCTGCCGGCGCTGCGCAACCGCGCGCTCGCCGTGTATCTGCTGGTCCGCCAGGGCCGCACCGCGAGCAATCTGCTCAGCGCGGTGCACGAGCAGATCAAGCGCGATCAGCCCAAGACCTGGGAGAACGACGTCGCCGGCCTGCTGATCGCTTCGAGCTATCAGCTGCTGCAGCAGGACAAGCCGGCGCGCGCGCTGGCCACGGTGGCGTTGCGCCGGGCCAACGGCGCCGCGAACACGGTCGCCTCGCCGTACGCGTTCTACTACGACGGCGGCATCGATCAGGCCTGGATCGTGTACCTGCTCAACCGCCACTTCGGCGCGGTCAGCCGCGAACAGCTCAAGCGCACCGCGCTCGACCGCCTGCTCGATCCGCTGCGCCACAACAGCTACAACACCCTGTCCTCGGCATTGACCGTGCTGGCGCTGGACTCGTACGCCTCGGCCCAGCCGCAGCAGCCGCTGCCGGTGCTGGAAGCGGCCGGCAAGGACGGCAAGGCGCGCCGGGTCGGCGCGGCCGCGGGCGTGATCAGCCGCGGCGATTTCGCCGGCGGCGATCTGCGCCTGTGGGTGGCGCCGGGCGGCGACGCGCCGGCGTGGTATCTGGTCAACCAGAGCGGCTTCGACCGCGCGCTGCCGAAGGCGGTGCAGGACAAGGGCCTGGAAGTCGTGCGCGACTACCTCGACGACGCCGGCAAGCCGGTGACGTCGATCAAGCAGGGCCAGGAAGTGACGGTGCGGCTGCGGCTGCGCGCGCTCGGCGCGTCGATGCGCGACAACATCGCGGTGGTCGATCTGCTGCCCGGCGGGTTCGAGACGGTGATGCAGTACGCCGCGCCGCCCGCCAGCGACAGCAGCGAATCGGAGAACGAGTGCGGCGACGAATGCGGCGAAGGCGACGGCGAGAGCGACGGCGAAGGCCAGCCCTCGCGCGACGGTCCCGATCCGAACGCCGCGCCGGCGCAGACCCTGGCGCTGCCGGGTTCGAGCTTCCAGCCGCAGCACGTGGAGCAGCGCGAAGACCGGGTGATCCTGTACGGCAGCGTCGGCGGCGAGCTCAGCGAGTTCCGCTACAAGGTGCGCGCCAACAACAGCGGCAGCTTCGTGGTGCCGCCGGCCTATGCCGAGTCGATGTACGAGCGCTCGGTGTATGCGCAGGGCGGCCCGGCCGGGACGCTGCAGGTGACCGCGCCGACGCCCTGAGCCCGCCGACATGACGCTGTTGTCGTCCCTGCGCCGCGGGTTGCGGCGCTGGCGGTGGGCGCTGATCGCGCTCGCCGCCCTCGCCGCGGCGCTGGCCGCGGTGCGTTATTACCCCCGCCCGGGCCTCGCCGAGGCGGTGCCGTTGTCGACCGTGGTGCGCGATCGCGAGGGCCGGCTGTTGCGGCTGGCCCTCGCCAGCGATCAGCGTTACCGCCTGTGGGTGCCGCTGGAAAAGATCTCGCCGCGTCTGGTCGAGTCGGTGATGCTGCAAGAGGACGCCTGGTTCTACTGGCATCCCGGCTTCAACCCGATCAGTCTGGTGCGCGGCGCGTGGTCGACCTACGGCAGCGGCGAAGCGCGCGTGGGCGGTTCGACCCTGACCATGCAGCTGGCGCGGCTGCGCTGGCGCCTGCAAACCCGCGACATCCGCGGCAAGCTGGTGCAGATCGCGCGCGCGGCGCAGCTGGAGCTGTGCTATTCCAAGCGCGAGATCCTGGAGGCTTATCTCAACCTCGCGCCCTACGGCGGCAACATCGAAGGCGTCGGCGCGGCCAGCCTGATCTATTACCGCAAGCCCGCGAGCGATCTGACCTTGCCCGAATCGCTGGCGCTGGCGGTGCTGCCGCAGGCGCCGTCGCGGCGCGGCCGGCTGGCCGCGCGCGAGGACGACGCGTACTACATCGGCAGCGGCCTGGAAGCGGCCCGCGCGCGCCTGTACGCGCGCTGGCGCGAGCGCCACCCGGACGACGACGCGCAGGACGCACTGCTGCGCCTGCCGCTGCGCCTGCACAGCGCGCGCGAGCTGCCGTACCGCGCGCCGCATCTGGTCGACCGAGTGCTGTCGGAGCGCGCGTGGCATCCGCAATCCGGCCCCGAACTCACCACCACCCTCGACCTGCGCCTGCAGCGCCTGCTCGAAGAACGCGTGCGCAACTACCTGCAACGCGGCCGCGAGCGCGGCCTGCGCAACGCCAGCGCGATGCTGATCGACACCCGCGACATGGGCGTGCGCGCGCTGGTCGGCTCGGCCGATTACTTCGACGCGTCGATCCAGGGCCAGGTCAACGGCGCGGCCGCCAAGCGCTCGCCCGGCTCCACGCTCAAGCCCTTCATCTACGCCTTGGCGCTCGACCAGGGCGTGCTGCACCCGCAGACCGTGCTGCGCGACGTGCCCAGCGCGTTCGGCCCGTACACGCCGGAGAACTTCGACGGCCGCTTCATGGGCCCGGTCACCGCCACCGACGCGCTGGTGCGCAGCCGCAACATTCCCGCGGTCTACGTCGCCTCGCAGCTCAAGCAGCCGAGCTTCTACGATTTCCTGCGCCAGGCCGGGGTGAGCCGCATGGCCAGCCGCGACCACTACGGCCTCGCCCTGGTGCTCGGCGGCGGCGAGGTAACGATGGAAGAACTCGCGCGCATGTACGCGATGCTCGGCAACGACGGCCGTCTGCGCGCGCTGCGCTGGCGCGACAGCGATCCGCTCGAGGACGGCGCGCGCCTGATCAGCGCCGAAGCCGCGTTCGTCACCCGCGACATGCTGCGGCAGAACCCGCGCCCGGACGCGGGTTCGCAATCCTCCTCGCGGCCGCTGCCGGTGGCGTGGAAGACCGGCACCTCCTGGGCGTTCCGCGACGCCTGGAGCGCCGGCCTCGTCGGCCCGTATGTGCTGGTGGTGTGGCTGGGCAACTTCGACGGCTCCAGCAATCCCGCGCTGATCGGCGTGGAAGCCGCCGCGCCGCTGTTCTTCGACATCGTCGACGGCTTGCAGGCCGCGCGCGCGGACCTGTCCGAACCGGTGCGGCAATGGCCGCTCAACCTCAAGCGCGTGGAAGTCTGCCGCGCCAGCGGCGACCTGCCCAACGCGTGGTGCCCGCAGCGCGGCACGACCTGGTTCATCCCCGGCAAATCGCCGATCCGGATCAGCACCGTGCACCGCGCGGTGATCGTCGACCAAGCGACCGGCAAGCCGGTATGCGGCCGCTTCGATCCGGCGACGATGCGCCAGGAGGTCTACGAATTCTGGCCGTCGGATCTGGCGCAAGTGTTCGTCCAGGCCGGCATCCCGCGCCGGCGCCCGCCGGCCGGGCACGATTGCGGCGGCGCGCAGGACTGGCTCGGCAGCGCGCCGAGCATCACCTCGCCCTACCGCGCGACCCGCTACACGATGCGCCTGTCGCACCCGGAGCAACTGTCGCTGAGCCTCGCCGCGACCGTGGACGCCGACGTGTCGCGGCTGTACTGGTTCGTCGGCAACACCTTCATCGGCAGCGCCGAAGCGGGCAAGGCGCTGGCCTGGGCGCCGGACCGCACCGGCCAGTTCCGCTTGTCGGTGGTCGACGATCACGGGCGCAGCGACGAGCGCGAGATCGAGGTGGCGGTGGTGCAGTAGCGGCGCGCGATCATCGGTCGCGCGCGCGACGGCAGCGGCGCCGCGCGCGGCCCGAGTCATGTCCCTGGCTCGGGCTTGAATCGACAACGCGTCGGCCGAGTCGCGGCCGGCGTTCACCTCATCCGACGCGCGACGGCTTAGGGTGGCGGCATCCCCCGCGAGAGCCCGCCATGTCCCGCACGCTCACCGCCTGCCTCGCCGCCGCCGCGCTCGCTGCGAGCGCCGCCGCGTCGGCCGCCGCGCCGCAGCCGCCGCAGGCCACGCCGGCCGCCGACTACACCGCCGGTTTCGACCACGCCCGCGGCTGCTGGATCCGCCGCGAAGAACCCGACGGCCACGCCACCGCGCTGCTGCGCCTGCTGCCGTCGCCCGAGCACCCCGATTGGCTCAACGGCCAGCTCACGCGCCTGCCGAGCGACGACCCGGACCGCCGCCTGCACGTGTGGCTCTCGCGCGACGGCCGCCGCGCCGTGCTCGCCAGTCAGCCGCTCGCCGATCCGATGAAGGCGCCGGCGGCCGCCGAACCCGCGCCGCAAATCCGCCCGCTGGCCAAGCGCTATCCGCCCGGACGCACGCCGGGTTCGTCGCAATCGCTGGTGCTGTTCCCGCAACCGCGAGTCGAGTTCGCGCGCCTGCCCGCCGCGACGCCGGCGACGGGCGATTGGCCCGCGGACGCGCTCAACGCCGACTATGTCGCCGGCGCGCCGGCCACCGGCACGCGCAAGCTGCGCGTGCAGGCTTCGGAAGACCGCTTGACCCTCACCCTGCCCGGCATCGGCCCAGGACGCGACGCGGTGTTGTTCGACGGCCGCCGCGACGGTTGCGATTGAGCCTCAGCCGCCGGCGGCCGCGACCCGCCACACCGCGTTGCCGACATCGTCGCTGACCAGCAGCGCGCCGCGCGCATCGATGCGCACGTCCACCGGCCGGCCTTGCGCCTGCTCGCGCGCGTCGAGGAAACCGGTCAGCACATCGCGCGGCGCGCCGGCCGGCTTGCCGCCGGCGAAGGGCACGAAGATCACTTTGTAGCCGCTCTTGGGCTTGCGGTTCCACGAGCCGTGCTGGCCGACGAACAAGCCTTGCGCATACGCCGCCGGCAGCTTCGCGCCTTGGGCGAAGGCGATGCCGAGCGAGGCCGTATGCGGCCCCAGCGCGTAGTCCGGCGCTTTCGCCTTGGCCACCAGATCCGGGCGCTGCGGCTGCACGCGCTCGTCGACGTGCTGGCCGTAGTAGCTGTAAGGCCAGCCGTAGAACGCGCCGTCCTCGACCGAGGTGATGTAGTCGGGCACCAAGTCGCTGCCGATCTCGTCGCGCTCGTTGACCGCGGTCCATAAGCGGCCGGTCTGCGGCTCCCAGGCCAAGCCGTCCGGATTGCGCAAGCCGGTGGCGAACAGGCGCTTGTCGCCGGTCGCCGGGTCCAGCGCCCAGATCGCCGCGCGGCCTTCTTCCGCGGCGAGGCCGTTCTCGCCGACGTTGCTGTTGGAGCCGACGGTGACGTACAGCGTACGGCCGGCGGCGTCGGCGATGAGATTCTTGGTCCAGTGATGATTGATGCCCGCGGGCAAGTCGGTCACCTTCTCGCCCGCCCCGACGATCGCGGTCTCGCCTTCGCGATAAGGGAAACGCCACACCGCATCGGCGTTGGCGACGTACAAGCGGTCGCCGATCAAGGCCATGCCGAACGGCGAATGCAGGCCTTGCAGGAACACGCGGCGGGTTTCGGCGACGCCGTCGCCGTCGGCATCGCGCAACAGGCTGATGCGGTCGGCGCTGGGCACCGCGGCGCCGGCTTTCTTCATGAAGCGCGCGGCGAACCAGGCCTTGATCCCTGACGGCTTGTGCTCGCTGCGCGGCGCGTTGCTCTCGGCGACCAAGACATCGCCGTTGGGCAGCACGTACAGCCAGCGCGGATGATCCAACCCTTGGGCGAAAGCGTTCACGGTCAAACCCGGCGCGGGCGTCGGTTTGGCGCCGGCGGCCCAACCGACCGCGGGCGCGACGTCGACGGTCGGAATCCAGGTCTTGTTCGGTGCCGGCAAGCGCGGCGCGGGGCCGGTGCCGTCGGCGACTTGCAGCGCGGCGCGTTCGCCGCAGCCGGCGCAGGCCAAGGCCAGCGCCGCCGCGATCCAGATACCGCTTCGGTGCGGCGCAGCCGTCATGTTCCTGCCTCGTCGATGCGGGCCGACGAGCATGCGGGCGCGGCGATTAAACTGGCGAGAAGGCCGTCGCGGATCGGCGTTGCCGCGCGCGTAACGACGAGGTCGCAATTCCGGCGCAACCCCGCGGCAAGATTCCGCGCGTTCGCATCCTGCGCCTTTCCCTTATCCGCCGAGGTTTTCATGCCGCGCCCGTTCGCCTTAGCTTCGATCGCCGTGCCGTGCCTGTTCGCCGCCGCGTTCGCTTGCGCCGCCAGCGGCGTCACCGCGGCGATGCCGGCCGCGCGCGCCACCGTCGATGCCGACGCGGTCGATCTCGCCCGCGGCTGCTGGATCCGCCACGTTGCCGGGCAAGCCGACGGCCGCGGCACCGCGCTGCTGCGCCTGCTGCCCGATCCCGAGCGTCCAGGCTGGCTGCGCGGCGAGATCGCACGGGTCGGCGACGATCCCGACCAGCGCCTGCAACTGTGGCTCGCGCGCGACGGCCGCCGCGCGCTGCTCGCCCGAGCCTCGGTGCGCGATCCCGATGCGGCCGCCGTCCCGGCCGTGGCCGCGCCGGACCCGATCCCCATGCAAACGCCGCCCGGAGCGATCCACCCGACGCCCCTGCTCGATCAGGCCGGCTGGACCCGGCTGATGCTCGGCGGCAGCGACCGGGTCGCGTTCGTGCGCAGCGCGCGCAAGATCACCGCAGTCGGCGGCGCCGTCGGCCGTTCGGCCGAGATCGACTACCGCGCCGAAGCCGGACCGCCGATCCGTCTGCGCGTGACCGCCGGCGAAGAACGGCTGAGCGTGACCGTGAGCGGCGTCGCCCCCGCCAGCGGCGCGCCGGTCCCGGTGTTCGCAGGCCAGCGCGACGGCTGCGACTGAGCGCGGCGGCGGCGCGCGCGCCTAGAATGGCCCCGTCATGAAACTCACCCTCGACGAACTGCTCGCCTTCGTCAGCGTGGTCGACAGCGGCTCGATCACCGCCGCGGCCGAGGCGCTCGACCAGACCGTTTCCGGCGTCAGCCGGGCGCTGAGCCGGCTGGAGGAGAAGCTCGACACCACCCTGCTGCGCCGGACCACGCGCCGGCTCGAACTCACCGAGGAAGGCGAAGCGATGCTGGCGCGGGCGCGGGCGATCCTGGCCAGCGTCGAGGACGCCGAGGAATCGCTGGCGCTGCGCCGCCAGCAACCGGCCGGACGGCTGCGGGTCAACGCCGCCTCGCCCTTCATGCTGCACGCGATCGTGCCCTTGGTCGGCGATTTCCGCCGCGCCTATCCGCAGATCGAACTCGAGCTCAACACCAACGACCAGATCATCGATCTGCTCGAACAGCGCACCGACGTGGCGATCCGCATCGGCCAACTCACCGATTCGACCCTGCACGCGCGTCCGCTGCCGGGCAGCCGCCTGCGCGTGCTCGCCAGCCCCGCGTATCTGGCCGCGCGCGGCACCCCGCGCGAGGTCGCCGAGCTCGCCGGTCATACCCTGCTCGGCTTCGCCCCGACCCAGACCCTCAACCGCTGGCCGCTGCGCGACGCGCACGGCCACGAACTCGACATCGCCGCCGACCTGCACGCCTCCAGCGGCGAAACCCTGCGCCAGCTGGCGCTGGCGGGCGAAGGCATCGTCTGCCTGTCCGACTTCATGACCCGCCAGGACCGCCATCGCGGCGACTTGGTGCAGCTGTTCGCCGACCGCACCCTGGACGTGCGCCAGCCGATCAACGCGGTCTACTACCGCAACACCCAGCTGGCCTCGCGCATCGCCTGCTTTCTGGATTTCCTCGCCGCCCGGCTGGCGCCGCAAGGCGGCGAAGCGGCTTGGGAATGAAGGCGTTCGGCGAGGCGAGCGCAGGGCGCGGGTGCGACGACGCGGGCTCGATGGAACGAGCTCGCCAGAACAAGCTCGATAGAACGAGTTCGATAGAACGAACTCGATAGAGCGGGCCCGCCAGAACGGACTCGCCGGAACCCGCCCGCCAAGGCGCGCTCGATACAACGAACTCGATGCCGTGCGCTCGCTGGAGCCGCCGCGACGGCGCGGCCCCGCCCCAACCGCTTCGATATCGCCGCGCAGCGACGCAGCGCGGCCCCGGGAAGGTGGCCCCGCACCGCGTAGCGCCGCGGTACGGGGCCGGAAGTGGCTCGACGGTCACGGTACCGCGTCGCCACGAGCAAAACGCCGTCACCTGGAGAAAATGCCGGCGCGGACTGGAGACCAGTCCTAGCTAGTAACGCCGCCGGTATGCGCCCCCCCTACCCCATCGCCACCCGATCGCCGGATCAATGCGCCTTGTCGGCGCCGGCCTCGCTCTTGGCGACCGGCGTCAGGCGCAGATCCTGGAAGTCGAAACTGAAATCGGTCAACGGCGAAATCGCCTCCATGCGCAGCTCGCGCACCTTGCCGTCCGGGGTCAGGGCGAAGTTGAGGAAGGCGTCGGCGTTGAGCCAGCGCTGGTCCCAGCGCACGATGAAGGTGTCGTGCTGCCAGTGGCTGAGTTCGCCGGTGAGGTCCTTGGTGCGGCCGAAGCGCACGCGCAGCTTGGCGCCGGTCTGTTCGATCGCGACATCGCCGTACCACGGGTCGCGATAAGTGCCGGCGTAGCCCGCCAGCGGCAGCGAGGGCTTGGACTTGGCGTCGCGCGCGGCCACGTGCTT